>JASBUF010000039.1 GCA_030148085.1 Methylophaga sp.
GCTGTCGAGCAAGGCTTCTTCTGTCAACGTACCCGGCGTCAGTACCCGCACCACTTGTCTCTCTACTGGCCCTTTGCTTTTGGCCGGGTCACCAATCTGCTCACAAATTGCCACAGACTCACCCAGCTTGATCAGACGTGACAGATAGCTATCTGCAGCGTGGTAAGGCACACCGGCCATCGGAATCGGTGCACCATTGCTGCTGCCACGGGCGGTCAGCGTAATATCGAGCAACTCCGCGGCTTTATGAGCGTCATCAAAAAACAGCTCGTAGAAGTCGCCCATACGATAAAACAACAGATAATCAGGGTGTTCCGCCTTGATGCGCAGATACTGCTGCATCATCGGTGTATGATTTTGAGAATGAGTCATCGGCATAGTGTATATCATGAAAAAAATTTCTGACGCCTCCCTGCTCGCGCGAATTGAGGAAGTCGCAGCCTTGCTTCTTGAACACAATAAAACGCTGGTTACAGCCGAGTCGTGCACCGGTGGCTGGGTCGCCAAATGCTGCACCGATTTACCCGGCAGTTCAGCCTGGTTCGATCGTGGCTTTGTCACCTACAGCAATGAGGCAAAGCAGGAGCAGTTAATGGTGAAGTCGGAAACCTTAACGGGCCATGGCGCCGTTAGCCTGGCTGTCGTTGAAGAAATGGCCCTGGGTGCATTGGTCAATTCACACGCTGATATCAGTGTGGCCATTACCGGTATCGCGGGGCCCGATGGTGGCTCAGAACATAAACCGGTAGGCACCGTATGGATTGGCTGGGGCATCAGAAATGGGAGTGTTCACAGTATCTGTTTTCAGTTTCAAGGTGACCGCGAAACTATCCGTAAACAGGCGGTTTTTGAGGCGTTGGGCGGGATCGTCAAAAACGCTAGAGACTGAGTGCTATCTATGGGATAATCCTTGAATTTACAGCAACAAGTTCAAGGGTGGCTCAATGGACGATAACAGAAAGAAAGCGCTGGGTGCAGCGTTAGGACAAATTGAAAAACAATTTGGCAAAGGTGCTGTCATGCGTCTGGGTGATGCTGGCGCAGCACGTGATATCGCTTCTGTTTCGACCGGGTCGCTGGGTCTCGACATTGCGTTGGGCATCGGCGGTCTGCCCCGTGGACGCGTCATTGAAATTTATGGCCCCGAGTCTTCTGGTAAAACGACGCTGACACTGCACGCCATTGCTGAAATGCAAAAACAGGGCGGTACAGCAGCGTTTGTCGATGCCGAGCATGCCCTCGACCCTGTTTATGCTGAAAAGCTGGGCGTCAATATTGACGACCTGCTCGTCTCCCAACCCGATACCGGTGAGCAAGCACTGGAAATCACCGATATGCTGGTTCGCAGCGGTGCGGTCGATATTGTTGTTGTCGACTCGGTTGCTGCCTTAACACCCAAAGCTGAAATCGAAGGTGAGATGGGTGACAGCCACATGGGTCTGCAAGCCCGTCTGATGTCGCAGGCGCTGCGTAAGCTGACCGCTAACATCAAACGTTCTAACACGCTGGTTATCTTCATTAACCAAATCCGTATGAAGATTGGCGTGATGTTCGGTAACCCTGAAACCACCACCGGTGGTAATGCTCTGAAATTCTACGCATCTGTTCGTCTGGACATTCGTCGTATCGGCGCGATCAAGAAAGGCGATGAAATCCTTGGCAACGAAACCCGCGTTAAAGTGGTTAAGAACAAGGTTGCCCCGCCATTCAAACAAGTCGAGTTCGACATTCTCTACGGTGAAGGTATCTCTCGTGAAGGTGAGCTGATCGATATGGGTGTTCAAGCCAATATCGTCGAAAAATCCGGTGCTTGGTACAGCTATGATGGTAACCGTATCGGTCAAGGTAAAGACAATGTCCGTACCTTCCTGAAAGAAAATCCTGCAATGGCTGCTGATATTGAAGCCAAAGTTCGTGAAATCATGCTGCCTAAGAACATCAAAGCCAGTAGCAATGACAATGCTGTTGAGGATGATCTGGAAGCGTGAAGCGATCGGCCAGTGAACGAGCGGTGAGCTATCTGGCTCGCCGTGAACACAGTGCACTGGAGCTCTCGCGAAAGCTGGAACAGGCCGGCTTCGACAATAACGAGATTGAAAACACCCTGAACACACTGCAACAAGCCGGTTTACAGAGCGATGTGCGTTTCGCTGAAAGCTTTGTAAATTCACGCATCAGCCGCGGCTATGGCAGTGTTCGCATCAAGATGGAATTAAAAGAACGTGGTGTGGCTTCCGACATCATCACGCAAAGTCTGCAACAGACAGACATAGATTGGTTTTCACTGGCCACCGAGGTCAGATGTAAACGCTTTGGCGAGCACGAGCCGCAAGACTATAAAGACCGAGCCAAGCAACAACGGTTTTTACAGTATCGCGGTTTTACTCATGACGAAATAACGGAAAGCTTTAACGTAACTGACAATGAAAAGTAGCGCTGATATACGCAAATTGTTCCTCGACTTCTTTGCCGGCAAGGGACACGAAGTGGTCGCCAGTAGTCCACTGGTACCGGCCAATGACCCTACCCTGCTATTTACCAATGCAGGCATGGTGCAATTCAAAGACACCTTTCTGGGTCAGGAAACGCGTAGCTACACACGTGCGGTCACGACCCAGCGCTGTGTTCGTGCTGGTGGTAAACACAACGATCTGGAAAACGTCGGTTACACCGCTCGTCATCACACCTTCTTTGAAATGCTGGGCAACTTCAGCTTTGGTGATTACTTCAAACGTGAAGCAATTCTATACGCTTGGGAGTTTCTGACTGAAACGCTGCAACTGCCAGCTGAAAAGCTGTGGATCACCGTCTTTGAAGAAGACGACGAAGCCGCGGATATCTGGCTGAAAGAAATCGGCGTTTCACCTGAGCGTTTTTCCCGTATCGGTGCCAAAGATAACTTCTGGTCAATGGGTGATACCGGTCCCTGTGGTCCTTGCTCTGAAATCTTCTATGATCACGGCCCTGACGTCGCTGGTGGCCCACCAGGTACTCCAGAAGAAGACGGCGATCGCTACATCGAAATCTGGAACCTCGTGTTCATGCAGTTTAACCGCAGTGCCGATGGTTCAATGACACCACTGCCGAAACCTTCTGTTGATACCGGCATGGGCCTGGAACGTCTGGCTGCTGTTTTGCAAGATGTGCACAACAACTACGATATTGATCTGTTCCAACACCTGATTAAGGCCATTCAGACTCTGGCAGGTACCGAAGACAACAGCAATTTCTCACTGCGCGTTATTGCTGACCATATCCGCTCCTGCTCATTTATGATTGCTGACGGCGTTCATCCGTCAAATGAAGGTCGTGGTTACGTTCTGCGCCGCATCATTCGCCGCGCCATTCGTCATGGCCATAAGCTCGGCCTGAAAGACGCCTTCTTCCATAAACTGGTGCAACCGCTGGTTGATGAAATGGGCGATGCTTTCCCAGAACTCGCTCAGGCACAGGCTCTGGTTGAAAAAGCCCTGTTACAAGAAGAAAATCGCTTTGCTGACACGCTGGACAATGGTCTGCGTATTCTGGACCAAGCCATTGAAGCTATGTCTGACAAGGAAATTCCGGGTGAGACCGTTTTCCTGCTCTACGACACTTACGGCTTCCCGATTGATTTGACCGCAGACATCGCTCGTGAGCGTGGCCTGACCATTGATATCGCCGGATTTGAGCGTGCCATGGAAGAGCAACGTTCACGTGCACGTAGTGCAAGCCAGTTCGGTGGTGGCATGTCAGAACAGGTCGCCATTGATAGCGAAACCCAATTCTGTGGTTACGACCATACTCAGGAAAGCGGCACCATCACCGATATCATTCTTAATGGTGAACATGTAGACAGCCTGTCTGAAGGTCAGGAAGGCATTCTGGTTCTCGACCACACGCCGTTCTACGCCGAATCCGGTGGTCAGGTTGGCGATCATGGCGAAATTACTACTGATACCGCCAGCTTCACAGTTACCGACACGCGTAAACAGACCAAAGCGTTTACACATATTGGCCGCTGTGAGCATGGCCGCATTCAGGTTGGTCAGAAAGTCACTGCACAAGTTGATGAAAACAACCGTCAGGCGACAGCGCTGAACCACTCGGCAACACACTTGCTGCATGCTGCATTGCGTACCGTGCTGGGTGATCATGTCACGCAGAAAGGTTCATTGGTAGATCCACAACGTCTACGTTTTGACTTTTCACACTTTGAGCCCGTTACTCCTGCTCAGCTGCATACTATTGAACGTATGGTTAACCAACAGATTCGCCTGAACCATATGGTCGAAACACAATTGATGGACTTGGAAGAAGCCAAAAAAAGCGGTGCTATGGCACTGTTTGGTGAAAAGTACGACGAGAAAGTACGCGTTCTCAGCATGAGTGATTTCTCAGTAGAACTCTGCGGCGGCACGCACGTAAAACAAACTGGTGATATCGGTCTGTTCAAAATTACCAATGAGGCAGGTATTGCTTCTGGTGTTCGCCGTATCGAAGCAGTTACCGGTGATACTGCGCTGGACTATGTCGATACCACCGTCAGCACATTGAATCAGGTCTCTGACATACTCAAAGCCAAACCTGACAATGTCGAAGATAAAGCCAGTGCTTTAGTTCAACGCACACGTGAACTGGAAAAAGAGCTGGAAAACCTCAAAGCCAAACTGGCCAGCAGTGCTGGTGATGATCTGGTCAATTCGGCTAAAGACATTAATGGTATTAAAGTGCTTGCCTCGACACTGGAAGGTGCCGACGGTAAAGCCCTTCGTGATGCCGTTGATCAGCTGAAAAACAAGCTGGGCAGTGCGGCGATTGTCCTCACCTCAGTAAAAGACGAAAAAATCACAATTATTGCTGGCGTCACCAAGGATATTACCGATAAAATCCGCGCCGGTGATCTGGTCGGGCATGTTGCCGGTCAGGTTGGTGGTAAAGGCGGCGGTCGTCCTGATATGGCTCAGGGTGGCGGTAATGAACCCCAAAATCTGGCAGCAGCTTTGGCTTCTGTATCAGACTGGGTCGGAACTAAGCTGGAAAATTAAGCATGTCACTTATCGTACAAAAATACGGCGGCACGTCCGTAGGCTCGGTTGAGCGTATCCGTGAAGTCGCCAAAAAAGTCATCGACTACCGCAAGCAAGGCCACGACATGATCGTGGTGGTCTCTGCCATGAGTGGCGAAACCAACCGCCTTATTGATTTGGCGAAACAACTCAATGATCACCCTCGCGGTCGTGAGCTTGATGTTCTGCTGTCAACCGGTGAACAAGTCACCATCGCCCTACTCAGCATGACCCTGCAACAAATGGGTATGCCTGCAGTATCGTACACCGGCGGCCAGGTACGCATTCTCACTGATAACGCGCATAACAAGGCGCGTATCATGGAAATTGATGACGACAAAATTCGCAATGACCTGAGCCAAGGCAAGGTTGTTGTCGTAGCTGGTTTCCAGGGTTGTGATGAAAACGGCAATATCACCACTTTGGGACGTGGTGGTAGTGACACTACCGCTGTCGCCCTGGCTGCCGCGCTCAAGGCTGATGAATGCCAAATTTATACGGATGTGGATGGTGTCTACACCACCGATCCTCGTGTTGTGCCTGAAGCACGCCGCCTTGATCACATCACTTTTGAAGAAATGCTGGAAATGGCCAGCCTTGGCGCCAAAGTTTTGCAAATCCGCTCTGTCGAATTTGCCAGTAAATATAATGTACCGCTCCGTGTACTCTCCTCCTTTACCGAAGGTGGTGGCACACTGATCGCGGCAGAGGACCCATTAATGGAACAAGCTCTTATTTCAGGTATTGCATTTAACCGTGACGAAGCCAAACTCACCATTCTTGGTGTGCCTGATCATCCCGGTGTAGCCTCCAAGATCCTAGGCCCTATTGCAGCAGAAAATATTGAAGTCGACATGATCATCCAGAACACCGGTCATGATTCCACCACCGACTTCACCTTTACCGTTCATCGCAATGATTACAACACGGCGTTTAAAATTCTGGAACAGACAGCAGAGAGTCTAGGCGCACGCGAAGTCAACGGTGATGAACACATCGCCAAGATCTCTGTCGTTGGTGTCGGTATGCGTTCTCACGCCGGTATTGCCAGCAGTATGTTCACCGCTCTGGCCGATGAAAACATCAATATTGAAATGATATCTACCTCTGAAATTAAAATTTCGGTTGTGGTTAATGAAAAATATTTGGAGTTGGGTGTTCGCTCACTGCACAAGGCTTTCCAGCTTGAGCAAGCGCCAGTTGCCTGATTTTTGTCATAAAATCGTCACAATTATGTCGCGAACAACATAACTTCCTGATAAAATGAGCTCGAAGCTGTGGAGTAGTCCTTACTATTTCACAGTCCAAATTCAAAGAGACGTTTAAGATCTCTGCAAGGAACATACTAAAAATAGGACAAGGCACGAGGCCTTACGCATGGATGAAGTGAAGATTTTCTCCCGGTAACCTCGAGCCTGCTTTTGAGAGTAAAGGGGAAAAAAACATGTTAATACTCACACGTCGCGTAGGCGAATCGCTCATCATCGGTGATGATGTCGTTGTCAATGTCTTGGGTGTCAAAGGAAATCAGGTCAGAATTGGCGTTGATGCACCTAAAGATGTCTCTGTTCACCGTGAAGAAATTTACGATCGTATTCAAGCTGAAAAAGATCAGCCGAATGCCAGTTAATTTCACATTATCACTAGCCAAATAAATATCATCTGATATACTAAGCGGCTTTGATGGAGAGCTGGCCGAGAGGCTGAAGGCGCGCCCCTGCTAAGGGCGTATAGGTTTACCCCTATCGAGGGTTCGAATCCCTCGCTCTCCGCCATAAAATGATTGAAGGCATCTTAAGATGTCCGTATAATTCGCGGCTTTAGCGCCCGTAGCTCAGCTGGATAGAGTACCTGGCTACGAACCAGGCGGTCGCACGTTCGAATCGTGCCGGGCGCGCCATTTATTATGCAGTAATTAAGCAGCTCTGAATTTTGGGGCTGCTTTTTTATTTCAATCTACACAAAGATATAGCGCCCGTAGCTCAGCTGGATAGAGTACTTGGCTACGAACCAAGCGGTCGCACGTTCGAATCGTGCCGGGCGCGCCATAAATGAAAAAAGCAGTTAGTGAGAAATCGCTAGCTGCTTTTTTTATGTCTATATTTCTCTACATTCTAATCAAGCATCAACAACCGCTGCATCCGGTGCATTTTTCTTCACCGACTCAATACCGTTATCACGACCAGATGCTGACTGGTATGACTGACTTGATCCAATCACCTGATGGTTAGCAGCTTTGAGGTTGAACATGAATTTACCAGCTGTTGTTTCTTTTTTTTCGTAACGACCATCATCCGGTGCATTTTTCTTCACCGACTCAACCCCGTTCATACAGGCTGCTTTGGATGAGTAACCTTCGCTGCTCAGAATAATCTCACCGTTACCGGCTTTGAGTCTGAAGCGATAATCGCCACCTTTATCTTCGTAGACTTCGAACTTTCCTGCCATTGTTACACCTCCTGGTTGGTAAAAAGGAACAAGCCAAGTTCGTCGTTAATTCGAAAATAGCCTTATATTCAATCATTTGCAAGTGCTATGAACTATTTTAATTTCACTGTGACATATTTAACGGACATTTGGCTAAAATAAGCTAATAATTGCACGCAACCTACTCTCAATGGAGACGATCAATGAAATTGGCAATACTTACCCTGACCATGGGCCTCCTCAGCATTCCTGTCATGGCTGATAACTCATCAACACTCGATGCGGCCATTGGTGGCGGTATTGGTGGTGCTATTGGTGCCGCCGTCGGTAATGAAGTGGCTGGTAAAGACGGTGCAATGATTGGTGGTGCAGTTGGCGCTGCTGCGGGCGTTGCTGTCAATGTGGATGAAGATAATGGTCATCGTCATAATGACGGCGGCAGAGTCTACATTGATGACGGCCATCATCACGGTCACTTCTGCCCTCCAGGCCAGGCCAAAAAAGGTAACTGTTAACCCAATAAAAAAGCCGCTTAATACCAAGCGGCTTTTTTATGCTGAGAATAAAAGCGAACTTATTGGTTAGCGATTAACCTGTTCACTTTTTAGATTTCTTTTTCTTATCTTTCTTGGCTTTCTTCTCCGACTTAGTTTTTTTCTTGTCCTTATTTTTGTCTTTTTTTCGCTTCTTATCCTTGTCCTTCGACTTTGCTTTGGTTTTTTTGTTTTTAGGTTTCGACTTGGCCTTCGCATCAGCGGTTGTGGTGCTGACAGTTGGAATTTGTGACTCTACCTGCAACGCCTGAATTCGATGCAATCGAAAACGGCCGACGATGTATCTAACCTGTCCCAGACTCAGCCCACTAAGCTCAACAGCCTTGCCCTGTGTCTCACCTTGATCTATTGCCAATAGTGCCTTGGCACGTTGCCCATTCAGAGTGTCTTCTTCAGCCAGTTTTTTACAGAACGTTACTTCAGATCGTGTGAGGCTTAGAGCACTGCTCGGTTTTGGTGTCGCCATGGTCACTCCTGTTAACTTACAGTTTTACTGCGCTCCACTTTGGTGAAAGCTACCTTCTGTGTCCGGGCTCAAGATAAATTTTGACCTCATCTGAGTCACGATCACCAGTCACGATAGTAGGCTCCGACATCGCCATAATTTTCTGACGAATTTCCTTATCGCTCAAGTCATTATGAACATCCAGTAGAAGGAATGGCAACTTGCTTTGTTGGCACACCTGTCTGATGAGTAATTGTCGGCTTCCCGGCTTACCCTGACGGCTTAGCATCACAATACAACGTAGCTCCCCGCTCGGCCTATCCAGTACCAGTAGATCGACACAGGCAGCGTCTAGTTCATCAGCATAGCGTTGAGACACCTTGTCATCGCCCACTTCGTAATCAACAATTTCTGCCAGGGTGACTTTAGGGAAGACATCAAACGATTCACCCAAGGCATTTATTAATTGCTCACGGTATTGTCTGGTGTATTTATCCATGACGACATTGTTCACTGTGAAATGCACATCCGGCTCGCTATTACCCCTGCGACCTTTCCACCACCAAATGACCACCAATACGACGATTAGCGCAACAAACAACCACTCCATTTATATCTCCACACTACTCAAGTCATAACAACGCGTTGACGCCGAGCGCCCCAGTGTCCAGGCTCGGCGTCAAATACTCCGGGGCAGATTTTGCCACAGCTCAGACAACGTCCGTAAGCATCCAGTTGCCAGTCTGAAAGCTGATACCAATCTCGCCCGATTAACAGGTCACCACAATGATGACACCATGTGCTATCGGCGTCAGCATCATGCATATTGCCGACGTAGGCATAGTGAACGCCATTCTCAAGTGCAATCTGCCTAGCCCGTCTAACAGTTTGATGCGGAGTCGAAGGTTTATCCATCATCTTCCAATCAGGATGAAACACGCTGAAGTGCATAGGCACATCAGGGCCTAAGTGTTCAACTACCCACTGCGACATTGCCGTAATTTCTGCCTCAGAATCATTCTCACCGGGGATCAGCAAGGTTGTAATCTCAAACCAGACATCCGTGTCGTGTTTGAGGTATTCCAGAGTCTCCAAAACTGGTGACAGCCTAGAGCCAGTCACTTGCCGGTAAAAACGTTCAGTGAAGGCTTTCAGGTCGACGTTCGCCGCATCCATATACCGATAAAACTCTACCCGAGGCTCAGGGCAGACATAACCTGCGGTCACCGCCACCGTCTTGATATCCCGCTCACGGCAGGCCTTGGCCACATCGATCGCGTACTCATGAAATATCACCGGGTCATTATAAGTGAAGGCGATACTGCGGCAGCCCAATTGTTTTGCCGTAGTCGCTAACCTCTCAGGTGAAGCAGCGTCCATCAGTGTATCCATCTCTCTGGATTTACTGATATCCCAGTTCTGACAGAATTTGCAGGCGAGATTGCAGCCTGCTGTACCGAAAGACAACACCGGCGTGCCAGGCAAAAAATGATTGAGCGGTTTCTTTTCAATAGGGTCAATCACAAATCCACTGGAACGGCCCCAGGTTGTCAGCACCACCCGGCCCTGATGATTGGCGCGCACAAAACAGAGGCCGCGCTGCCCCTCTTGCAATTTACAGAATCGTGGACACAGGTCACACTGCACCCGGCCATCATCCAACGTATGCCAGTAGTGTGTCTCAACAGCGTTATCAAACGCCTCTTTCTGCCTGTTTTTCAGTGACATATCACATCCCAAACCGATGAAGTTCTTGCAATAAATCATTGAAAAGATAATACTTATTCATATTACGCCGTTACGCGGAGGATTGACATGGAAATCGTTCGCCCCAGCGCCGTGGCTGGCCTGTTTTACCCGGCTGATACTCGCAAACTGCACTCGATGATTGCGCGACATATTGACGCCAGTCGTCAAACGCAAGCTGTCGTGCCCAAGGCTTTAATCGTGCCTCATGCTGGTTATGTCTACTCCGGCCCGATTGCGGCCAGTGCCTATCACCACCTTACTCCACTGCGTCATATCATCAAACGTGTCGTATTGATCGGCCCTTCACACCGCGTGCCTTTTGATGGTTTGGCCGTATCCGCTGCAGACTGGTTCGAAACACCATTGGGGCTGATACCGGTAGATCGTCATGCCGAAAGTGACATTATCGGCATAGAGGGTGTTCGCGTATTGGAGCAAGCCCACGCCCGTGAACACAGCCTTGAAGTCCAACTGCCCTTCCTGCAATACCTGCTTGATGACTTCAAAATCGTGCCCATTGTAGCCGGTCACGCCAGCCCGCAACTGGTTGCCCGTGTGTTAGACAAGCTCTGGGGTGGGTCAGAAACCTTAATTCTGATCAGTTCCGATCTCAGTCACTACCTCGATTATGACAGTGCCTGTGAAATTGATGCCGAAACCTCACAGGCCATCATCAGCATGGATAACCATATCATCGACAGTTACCATGCCTGTGGCAGTGTTGGTATCAATGGCCTACTGCTGTATGCCCGTCAGCAGCACATGCAGGGACAAATTCTCGACCTCAGAAACTCCGGTGATACCGCCGGTAAACGTGACAGCGTCGTCGGTTACGGGGCCTACTTGTTTCAATAATCATGCTAGCTAAAACCGATCGTTACTTACTGCGTAAATTGGCCCGTGATGCCATTAAATACGGGCTGATGCATCAGGCGGTCATGCCCGTTGAACTTGAGACTATGCCCGAGTCTGTCAACCAGCTCGGCGCCAGCTTTGTCACCCTGTTTCTGAAAGGTGGCCTGCGAGGCTGTATCGGCTCTATTGAGGCTCACCGTCCACTGGCGCAGGATGTGGCTAGCAATGCCTATGCTGCCGCATTTCGGGATCATCGCTTTGACCCTGTTACTGAGCTTATTGTCGATGATCTCACTCTGCATATTGCCGTGCTATCGACTCCAGAACCGATCCATTGCCAGTCTGAACAAGAGTTAGTCGCACAATTACAGCCGGGTTGCGATGGCGTGATTATTGAGGATGATACGCACCGTGCGACATTTCTGCCTGCAGTCTGGGACAGCCTTCCCAACCCGGAACGCTTTCTTGCTGAGCTCAAACGTAAAGCCGGTCTGCGTCCTGATTATTGGTCTGACACTTTGCGCTGTTACCGCTACCGTACTGAACGGTTTTGAGATTCGCTGACTCAGCTCATCAGCTACCCACTTTTAATGACACAAAATCAGCGATTTTCCTTATCAGATCGACTAAAATATCGCCTTTCTGATCACGGTAACATCTATGAAAGCCCCTCAAGTTGGATTTGTCAGTCTCGGTTGCCCTAAAGCACTGGTAGACAGCGAACGTATTATTACCAAACTGCGCTCTGAAGGTTATGCGATCTCGCCTAACTATGATGATGCCGATCTGGTTGTGGTCAATACCTGCGGCTTTATTGACTCGGCAGTCGAAGAGTCACTGGAAAGTATCGGCGAAGCCGTGGCTAAGAACGGTAAAGTGATCGTGACTGGCTGTTTGGGCAGCCGTGATAACACCATTCGCGAACGCCACCCGCAAGTGCTTGAAATTACCGGTGCTCACGCGTTGGAAGAAGTCGTTGGTGCTGTGCACAAACATCTGCCACCACAGCATGATCCCTTCCTGAGCCTAGTGCCACCAGAGGGTATCAAACTGACCCCTCGGCACTTTGCCTATCTGAAAATTTCTGAAGGCTGTAATCATCGCTGCACCTTCTGCATTATTCCGTCCATGCGTGGTGATCTGGATAGTCGCCCTATTCATCACGTCATGCACGAAGCCAAACGTCTCGCGGATGCCGGTGTTAAAGAACTATTGGTCATTTCGCAGGACACCAGTGCCTACGGTGTAGATCTGAAATATCAGGCTGCTGAATGGAATGGCCGTGAGCGTGCCACCCGCTTTTATGAACTGGTCGAAGCGTTGGGCGAACTCGGGATCTGGGTGCGTTTGCACTATGTCTATCCGTACCCACATGTAGATGAGGTCATTCCTATGATGGCTGAAGGTAAAATCCTGCCCTATCTGGATATCCCCTTCCAACACGCCAGCCCGCGCATTCTTAAACTGATGAAGCGTCCGGCGTCATCACAGAACAACCTTGAACGTATTCAAGCCTGGCGTGCGATCTGCCCGGATCTGACTATCCGCAGCACCTTTATTGTCGGCTTCCCTGGCGAAACAGAAGAAGAGTTCCAGGAATTGCTGGACTTTCTGACTGAAGCCCAACTTGACCGCGTTGGCTGTTTTGCCTACTCGCCGGTAGACGGCGCCGTTGCTAACGATCTGCCCGACCCTGTGCCTGAAGAAGTGAAACAAGACCGTCTGGAACGCTTTATGGCGCATCAGGCCGAAATCAGCGCCGCCCGCTTACAACAAAAAGTTGGCCGTCGTGGCAAAGTTATTATTGACGAAGTCGTAGAAGAAGGCGCTGTTGGACGCAGTGAAGCCGATGCCCCGGAAATTGATGGTCAGGTGTTTATTGATAACGCCACCCACCTGAAGGTCGGTGATATCGTTGAGGTCGAATTCGAAGAAGCCGATGACCACGACTTATGGGCAAGACTGATTTAAAGTCGGCGTCAGACTAACGAAGCCGACTGAAAGAATACGCTATTCACCGCTTCGACCACTGACTCCGCTACAAACGCCTGCCCGGCCTTGTTTTCATCGCCGGGCAGGTATTTACCGGTACGTACTAGACAAGCCTGCAAACCAGCCTCCATGGCGCCATTGATATCTGCTTCAACATCATCACCGATCATCAACACTTCTTCCGGCTTGCAGCCAAGCGAATCGACAGCCGCATGAAAGAAACCCGCGGCCGGTTTGCCTAAAATTTCAGCTTCTGTGTCCGCTGCATATTCTAATGCCTGAATAAACGGCCCGGCATCCAGTTGTAACTTACCACCGGTTTTGAAATAACGGTTTCGACCTATACCGAGCAACGGTGCACCGTTTATCAGTAAAGAAAATGCTTTGTTGAGATGTTCATAATCGAAACGCTCAGCGGCATCTGCAAGAACCACGGCATTGGGGTTCTGTTGGTTTAACGATGCAAACTCGGCTTCAAGCTCGGGATGGATCAGACAGTAAGGTCTTAAGCCACGTTGTTCACAGACCTGCTTAACGGCAACAGGCGCTGAGAAAATATCAGCCTGCTCCACGATAAAGCCCATCTTGTTCAGGCTATGTAAAATCGCCGCGCTGGTTGAGCGTGAAGTATTGGTAACAAAACGTATGGGAACCGTTTGCTGACGCAATTTAGCAATCAATTCAACGGCGCCGGGAATCGGCTGTTTGTCGACATGTAAGACACCGCTGATATCAAACAAAATGGCTTTGAGCATCCGTCTCACCTCGCTTTGTCAGAGCGCTAAGTTGAGTATGCGCCGATGTCTATCCAGACTCAAATAGCTAGGGCGAATTGGCCCCATTGGCGTAATTACTTGCTGTTGTCTGGGAGAATCGGCCAGTCTGCTGCATCAACTGAATCAAGCTGACTCGATGACACCTCACCGTGCCACTGACGGACAAAGCGGCCATCCGGATCAAACTGTCTGGTCTGTTTGTCGATATTGAAATGACGGCCACCACGCGGATCCATTCCGACTCCGGCAATGTATTGCCAGTTTCCCCAATTACTGGCGACATCATAATCAAGCAACTGCTGTTCGAAATACGCTGCCCCAAATCGCCAGTCGAGTTCAAGCTCATTGACCAAACAGCTAGCTACAATCTGACGACCACGGTTACTCATATAGCCGGTAGTGTTCAGTTGCTTCATCAACGCATTCACCAATGGATAGGGGGTATTGCCATGACACCACTTCTGATAACGCTCAGGGTAAAAGCAGCAATTGGGTTTTGTTTTGCTGAGACCCTGCGCTCTAAAGAGACGGTGACCGAGTTTAAGCGCTACCCATTGAAAATACTCACGCCAGAGCACTTCAAATAAAATCCAATAGGTCGACTCGTTACTCAACTCTTCCACCTCGTACTGGCGAAGTCGCTGCAAAAGTTTGCGAACTGATAGATTACCATTAGCTAACCAGGGCGAAAATTTGGTGGAAGTCGACCAGCCATCTAAGGCATTACGCGTCTCTTTGTAATTCGCAGGTGATGTCGAGCTGAAATAGCTATCAAGATGCATTAACGCGGCTGTTTCGCCACCAACAAATGCGTCTGTCTTTTTCTGCTCAATCACTACCTTTTCTGATTGTTTGCAGAGTGTGTCCACAGGCGGTGCAAACCTAGCAGGCATAGAGACCGGTGCATCTATCGAAAGTTGTTCCACCTTAGTACGAAACTGACTAAAACTTGAAGGCAAATCATCAAGCTCAAACGGCAGATGCTCAGACCGAAACACCGTGTGTGACCAGACCGACTCAAACTGCAACCTTGGAAAGTCCAGACGCAAATGTTGCCAGTGTCGGTTCTCGTAAACACCAATATGATGGCTGCGATAGACCACATTCACATCAAAGCGTGAGATTAAGTCTGATATCACTGAAACCGGATTTCCTTTCAGGACAATCAGAGACTGCCCGCGCTCAGCAAGCTGTTGAGACAGGTCCTGCAGGCTTTGTTTAAGAAAACGAAGTCTGTTTTCACCCATTGGTCTGGCATTCAACCCTGTCGGTTTAAACCAGGCCGGGTCAATACAAAACAGGCAAATCAATCGCTCGCAATGAAGGCTTGCCTCCAGCAAGACTGGATTATCATGCACGCGCAGATCGTGATTAAACCAAACTAAGCCCGTCTGTTTCATAATTTGGCTTCAGCCATCTATTTTTGTTGTAACCAATAAAAACTAAAGGCGGGCACGACGAGGACGTTGTTAAAAATATCTGGTCGACGCCCGCTGTAGAGGTCGACAATCTCACCGTATTGCGGATCTCCCCAACCTACCAACTCATCCAAGTTCAACTTCTGAGTTTTGTCATTAAAGTTAGCCACCACCAGTACACGGTCAAACTGATGACTGATACTGTAACGTTCGAAAACAAAGAGCTGATCATTACCGGCATCAATCAGTTCACGATTATTAAAATCAGCAAAAACATCCACTTCCTTTCGTACCGCAATCATGCGTTTTAAGGCCGTAAATATCGCGTACTGATAATGGCCGGGCTGATTACGCAGTTCGGCTTTTTCCCAGTTAATGACCGGCCGGTGCACCCAGCGGGAGTCGCCTTTTTTATGCGGATCCTGAAGGTAAGACACGTCGTTGATCGTGCCGAGTTCATCACCGTAATACAGTAACGGTATGCCGCCAAAAGACATGATCAACCCATGCAGCATAAGAATAATGTTTATCGCGTCCTGCTCTGCTTTGACATCGCCTGCATCAACGGCATATTCCAGTCCTACCAGTGACGCCAAAGAGCCAGATATACGGGCATCGCCTGTCTTTTCATTTTCACCGAAAGGCAGGCCACGGGCATGGGAATCATCAAAACGCCCCATGAAATAATCAATCAGAAACTTACGATGCCGTTGCGCGTGATATCCGGCCAGTTCAATATCACGGTCATCAAATCCCAGACCGATATCATCATGACATCGAATGTAATTTAACCAGGTCGCCCGCTCGAGCTTTACCGGAAGACTTTTTATCCCTTGATTCAATAGCTTGGCATTCTTAGTTGCTACCGCGTCCCACATCAACGCCATAAAAGTCGCGTTATAGGCAATCTCACATTCTTTGGCGATAACGGCATCCTCACCGAAGTATTTGGTGACCTCAACCGGCGCCACTATGGCCTCTGCAATGTAAAGTACACCGGGAGCCGTAACCTGACAGCAATCTTTAAGCAGTTGCAGGATTAAATGCGCTTCACGTTCGTTCTGGCAGGTGCTGCCGATTTTCTTCCACAGAAACGCGACGGCATCCAAACGTAGAATATCAGCGCCTTTATTTGCCCAGAACAGTATTACATCCAGCATTTCGATAAACACCGCCGGATTGCTGTAATTCAAGTCCCATTGATACTCATTAAAGACTGTCATTACCCAGCGTTGCATCTGTTTGTCCCAGGTAAAGTTACCCGGCGAGGTTTCAGGAAACACCTCAGGCATGCTCTGTTCGAACATGTCTGGCACGTTGCGGGTTTCAAAGGTGTAGTAGTAACCCTGATAAGTGGTGTCACCCTCTCGCGCCTTTTTCGCCCACTCATGCTCATCAGAGGTGTGATTGAGTACCACGTCCATGGTCAGCAACATATCGCGTTCGTGCATCGCACGTGACAAATGCAGTAAGTCGTCCAGACTGCCAGCGCGCGCGTCAATCTGACGGAAATCACTGACCGCGTAACCACCATCACTGCTGCCCTGAGGGCATTGCATAATCGGCATGATATGCACCATATTCACGCCCAATTCCTGAAAGTAATTCAGGTGCTTTTCCATGCCCTTAAGATCACCGGCGAAACCGTGACTATAAAGTGCCATCGCAACCCAATTCTGACTCAGAAACCAGTTATGGTCCGACTCACGTTCAATGTCTTTCTGGCGTAAATCTTCTGGCCGTTTAATGTATTGCCAGGCCATGGTTTCAACCAGCCGCTGTGCCTGCTCCTTGAAATCGTCACGCTGCCCATACAGCCGTTCAAACAGTGAATGAATCGCATAAAAGTTGGCACCAAGCCGGGTATAGAAATACCGCAGGTCCTGCTTGGAAATGGCCGATTCAATTTCGTTCAAAATCGTATTGAGTAGCGTGTGCGCCTGTTGCTCATACATATCGAAACAATATCACCTTTAATGCATTAATTAATGATTTACATATATTTCTTTATCTTTTGCTGTTGCTCCCCGAAACCCCACAACCTTAGAAGCAAAGGCTTGGGCTTGATGCAACACGGTGTTGATATCCCATTGCTGAACCAGGCCATGAATGTACATGGCAGTGAAAGCATCACCGGCACCAACTGTATCCACTACCTGTGTCGAGGCTGCCGGTTTGACCAGATGAAATTCACCGTCCGTATCACGAACGATTGCGCCTTTCTCACCACATGTCACAATCAACTGATCGAGATGAAAGTGAGTATGCAGGCGCGTCATATCCTGATGAAGATCGGCGCTACGAAAACCCAGTGCTGCCAGTTCATCCTGATTAAGTTTGACCCAGCGCGCCTGCTCCAGCCAGTGATAGAGTTCATCTTTATGCCACCATGGTTCACGCAGATTTACATCAACAAATAATGATAAGCCTTTATTTTCAGTAAGTTTTTCTAGTGTCTTCCCGCTAATTTCGGAGCGGGAAGCCAGACTACCATGATAAAAAATGCCTTTAGTTGCTATGGCTGGAGCTGGCAGCTGAATAAAGTCCCAGGCACTGTTTTGTGCAATGTCATAGCTGGGCTCGTTGTTTGTAAAACTCACGTTGACTCGCCCAGTGGGATGAGTCGGATCGTGTTGTAAGGCATCAGTTCTCATACCCCATTGCTGCATTTCCGCTTCGATAAGGTCACCCAATTCGTCCTTGCCCACCCGGCTAATAAACAGAGGCCTGTCACCCAAAGCCTGTAAATGCCAGGCAACATTAAACGGTGCGCCACCGAGTATCTGCTCGCCCGTTGGAAAGCAATCGAACAAAACTTCACCAAAAATCGTCACCGGAGCGTTGTCTGTCATGTCAGCTTCTCTGCATTCTTATTGTTCACAAAATGTGGTGCGAAATAGGCCACGCCCTGTAAAACGCCGGCTGCGTAATTCCCCTGATGCTGTTGCGTAGCATTCTGAGCGATATAGAGCGCTGAGGTATGCCCGTGATGACGGGATAACTGCACAGCCGCCTGCTTGATTTCATCACTCGCGTTTGCAACCAGCACAGACGGGATCTGACTGGTCAAAACAGGTAGATCGTTACCGCTATCACCGGCAAAAATCACTTCATCCAGTGTATAGCCTAGCTTGCGTTGCAGAAACTCAATCGCATGCAGTTTGGTCGCATGTTTGGGTAAGATGTCGAGCAGACCGATATTCTTTGGCTCATCCACACTCCACAACACACTGGCCTCAACACCCGCTTCGGCGAGTAATATTTCAATACGGGCAATGATGGAATCTTTCTCCAAATACAGTGGCAGGTAATAGCTAAGTTTATGCGTGTTCTGCTTACTGCTCTCCTGCAGCCGCAATTCACTGATCGGTTTCAGCAACACTTTGAGCTGACCATGTTTTTTACCTTGCCAATCACGGTCAATCTCGGCCTCCCACTCTGCCATCTGTTGCCAACAGCCTTCAGCAATCTGATAAATCTTGGTGCCAACATCCGTAATGGCATAATCGGGCTCGGGCAACGCATAATTTTTAATGGCTTGTTGCACAAGTGATACATGACGTCCCGTAACGTAAACCAGCTTGACCCCAGGTTTGCTGCAAAACAGGCTGAACTGACGCCGCGCATCGACCGGTTCAGACTGAAACCCATTCGGAATGACTGTTCTATCCATATCCGTACAGAGTAATAAGCGTTTATCACTCATATGAAATCCTTTGCTGTGTTATTACCTTGCTGAAAAAACTGATAATGATCTAAGGCTTCGAGAATGCCTGCTGCATGAACCTTTTCAGCAAAAAAAATCCTGTCGGTATCGACCAATTGCGATAACTCCTCATGATGTCGGTTAGCCACGACGGCCGCTAGCGTGTTACCACGCATCATCTCTTCATCCGCACCCGACCCACCCGCGACGAAAATATGCTCCAAAGGTATCTGCCAGCGATCAGCTATATAACGCAGTGCAAGCCCTTTAGACGCACGTTGAGGCAGAATGTCGAGATACTGTCCAAAGGCAAGTTGCACATGAACAGACTGCTCTTCTCGATGTAGCAGCCGTTTTATTTCTTCAATATCCGCCTGAGCCGGATCAATGTAGTAACTCAGTTTGAAACGGCTCTGTTCTGATTTAGGCTGACGCTCCAGACCGGGCATCGCATCCAGCAATGGTCTGATTTTGTGTGGTGTCCAGTGGAAATCTATATGCTCTGTCCAGCCAGTGTCCGGTGTGAGTTTCGGCGCATAGTAAATTTCACTGCCCGAACTGGTGATGAGAATATCCGGCTCGGGGATCTGGTGTTTTTTCATCACTCTTAAGGCCACATCAAGACGACGGCCCGTAGCAATCGCAAATTTGGTAGTTTTGCGATTATCTCTAAGCAGTCTTATCAGTGCCTGCAGCGCCACATCGTCCCCCAGCAGGTTTAAGTCCAGATCGGTGACAATGGCTTTTTCCGCATAAAGCTGACTGGTGCGCTCCAGTGGTTGACGTTGCAAACGTTCGCTGCGCTCTACGATGGGCTTAATCAGACGTAAATAGCGCTCGGCATGTGCCTGCCAGGAGTAATGAGTGACAACACCGTCCAGTCCCTGGCTCCGGCAGGATTGCCAGATTTCTTCATTACTGAGTAATTCAAGCAGTGCCTCGGTAATACTGGCGGCTTCCAGTGGATCGATCAAATAGCCGTTATGGCAGTTACCGATAATATCGCGGGGGCCACCATCTTCTGTGGCAACAATAGGCAGGCCGGACGCTGCGGCTTCAATCAAGGTCAGACCAAACGGCTCGGTCAATGCCGGGTTAACAAACACACCACCAGAAGCGGCTGAAATACGATAAATGAACGGTACTTGATCACGTTGGTGATGTTTGGGGAATGCAACCTTGCCATACAAATCATAGCGATCCACTGCCACCAGCAACTCGTGGAACACTTCCTGAGCACCTGGCTCCAGATCGTCAATATCATCACGATTCCCGGCGACAATCACCAAATTCGCCAACAGTTGAAGTTGCTCCGACTCTCCATAGGCTTCAATCAAGGCGCTAATGTTTTTACGCTTATCTGGACGCGATAAGGCAAGAATAATGGGCTTATTTGGCTCAGAAAGATGCTGCGTCAAATAACGGAATAAATCCGTTTCTAATTCGCCACCGGATGGAGGCTGAAACTGTTTGATATTGGTACCAGGCGGTATAACTCGCATCTGCTCCGGCTGGTAATGATCGTAGATTTCGTACTGCTCTTCGATTTCCTGATGCGTGCTGGTAATGACCCGCTCTGCTGTCGCTAAAGTGATTTCTTCGGCCTCAACACGGCGGCTCATGTTGTAACGCTGTTCGATTTGCTCAGAACTCAAACCACTTGCAAGCAGACGGCGACGTTTCACACGTCCCAGCGAATGACCGGTGTGTATCAGCGGAATGCCTAATAAATTCGCCACATGCGAACCCACCAGCCCGGCATCGGCATAGTGACTGTGAATCAAATCAGGAAATCGGTTTTGTTCTCGAAAAAAGTCGACGAGATTATCAGCAAAACCGTCAAGGTGATCCCAAAGCTGCTCTTTGAAGATGTATTCATCGGGACCGGCATCAATACGAACAATACGAAAAGCGTCATTGATGTGTTCGATAGGTTGAGCGTAGACGCTGTCCACAGCATCATCAATCACACGGCGTGTGATCAGATCAACCTGTGCAATGTCAGGATGCTCAGATAGTGCCTGCGCCAGTTCGAGTACATAGAGGGTTTGCCCACCGGTGTCGGCATCGCGCCCAAGTTCCAGGTTCTGGCCACGTATCAGGCCATGCACACTGATTAAGGCGATGTAGATCTTTCCCGGTTTCTCGCTCATAACGATTGATACTCCGAAGTTGATATCCGTTTCGCGACTGCTCGCAGCACACGTTTAATCAAAGATCGCTATCTACTATAGCATTACTGCCCGCCAGCCCCATGACAGAGCTGTCACAAATCGTGATCGTCTTAGAGGTAGTCCGCCGACACTGGCGTTATGGATTCTGACAGGCTTCGGTGCCCGGTGTTCCAGTCGAATCGGGCCGGTTTATCGGCCCGAAACTAGTTGAGCTATTTAAACAATGATTTGAATTTAGCGCTCAGGCTATGGAAAAAACGATGCTTATTGCCAGCCGCCTGACTGGTGAGGAAGTTGATTTGAATAGACTGACGTTTGCCTTCAAAACTGGGGTAGCCATGCCAGCAGTTATCAGTCACTTTAAACGCCAACAGACTACCCGGTCCCGGAGCGATCTCCTCGACATAGTCGTCCATATCAGTCTCACTACGCAGTACACGTAGCTTACCGGTGTCGGCTGACCATTCGTCGTTAAGATAAATCAGAATCGTCGCGACCTTGGTTTTGGAGTCAGTATGAATACGGCCATCTTTCTTACGTGAATAACCCCGTAAGGTGATCATCATCGGCAAATCCATGACTTTTACATCCAGCTTGTCACAGATAATGCGACGGAATGCCGGAGAGTCGATGGAATCAATAAATGCCTTGAATGCTGGCTGCATTTCGACATCATCAATGTTGTAGCTACCGCCATCAGTAATCGCCGGAAACGCACTGATCACGCTGTCAACATGCGCTTTGTCGATAATACGATCAACAGTGAAATACGGATAAGGATCGGTCTTAAGTGGTGATGCAGCTAACTCATCAAGATTCAGCAGGTTTTGCATAGTTTTGTCATATTCAGTTGTTAGGCTGTAAGGTTACCATGCTGTACCCCGGCCAGAAAGCTGTTCTGCTGCTTCAAAGGTAGATCGCCAGCTCTTTTTTACGCCGTTCATGATCCGGATCAAGCTGAGCTTCAACGGCTTCAATTCGTGCAATGTACTCAGCCGCCAAACCGGCTTCCCTCGCTCCGACCAAAACATGGTCTTTATACCAATCATAGGGCAACAAACTGGCATCAATGCAATTCGCCTTGTAGCTGATGACTTGGAGGACTTCCCCACTCTCGGTTTCAACCTCAAGCCATACCCGGTCGTAGCCCTTACCTTCTATTCGGTCGAGCACGGCTAACTCAGTCTGGTTCAGACTAAACACCACGCCCCAAACACAGTCCTGCTGATTACCGGTATAAAACACATCACATTTGGCAGAGCCATCAACCAGACTCTGTTTATGAAACCGAAGCTGATTACGACTTAACTTGGCTATTGCATGTTTTTGGGCTGAGGCGACTCTGGCCTGCAAGCGTCGCTCGGACATATTGGAGCCATAGGCGAAGCACATGACAAACTCTGCTGGTTTAATTTTATTTGGCAATTCGATTATCAAGCTCATTAACTTTGACTCTGCTTTAGCACAGTGGTTTAGATGAAATAAAAAAGCCCGCATTAGGCGGGCTTTTCTGAGTCATCACTTTTAGTTCGCCAAACTCACCTGAACGAGGTTATCGGTAAAGGTCGGCGCATGGCCCATATCGACAAACTCGGCAGAACTGACGCAATTCACCGTGCCTTTATTCAGTTGTCGCCAATAGCCTAGGGTCGCGACCACGATACCTGTTGAGACATCGTCGGTGATTTGGGCTTTACCCTCAAAGCCGCCGCGGTCATTAAACACCTTTACGGTATCCCCGTTCTGAATATTTCGGCGGTCAGCATCGACAGGACTAATTAGAACAAACTGCTCACCCTGCCCTTTGATTTTCTCGTCGATATTGCCGTAGCAGGAATTCAAAAAGCCATGACTCTTGGGAGAGATAATATTAAGCGGGTATTTTTCTGCCAGTTCAGGATTCGTCGTTGGCGTTTCGCGTGATGGTACATAGTCAGGCAGACTGTCGATAGGCTCGCCGGGCTGGAAGCCTTCGTACATTTGCCGGAATGGTGCCGCGACAAAGTTAGTAGCGCCTTCGACCATAAAGTGACACTTGCCGGTCGGTGTCGGGAAGTTGCCTGCTTTATGGGGTGCGCGGTCATCCTTGGTGCCGACATTCAGCCGGGCAAAACCATGCTCACGCATATAATTTAGATCAATACCGTCACAGGCTGGCGAGTCCCAGTCCACGTAGTTTTCCAGACACTCAGTGTCGGACCACTTAAAGTTATCTTCCTCAAAGCCCATTCTCGCCGCGAGACGACGAAAAATTTCATTATTTGGTAAGGCTTCACCCGGGGCTTCGACACATTTTTCGTTGTAAGTCAGATATAGGTGGCCCCATGACAGAATCATATCTTCCATCTCAGCACCCATGGCTGCTGGTAATACGATGTCAGCATAAGACGCGGTATCAGAAAGAAAGTGCTCGGCAGAGACCATAAACAGATCTTCACGCATCAAACCTTCAACAATCTTGTTAGTTTCTGCTGCTTGGGTCACTGGGTTAGCATTCCAGCACATCATCGATTTGATCGGCGTATCCAGCTTCATTTCGCCATTTAAAGCCCGACCGATTTGAATCGCATTAATGACACGAGTGCCTTCAGGAATCAGATCCGGTCGGCAAATCACATCAAATTTATACGGGTGCTCCCAGACCGGGAACTGGGTGGCACCACCACCGACATGACGCCAGGCTCCGGTCAATGCTGGCAAGCAGGTCACAGCACGAATCGCCTGACCGCCACCATAGTTACGTTCTAAGGCCACACCTAAACGAATGGCGGCAGGTTGTGAGGTTGCATATTCACGGGCAAAGCGACGGATATCTTCAGCAGGAATACCGGTAATTTCTGAGGCCCACTCCGGGGTGCGGTTTTTTACTCGCTCAGCGAGTTCAGCAAAACCGATGGTGTAGTTATCGACATAGTCCTGATCCTGCAGGCCTTCTTCGATAATCACCTGCATCATGGCCATCGCCAGCGCGCCATCGGTGCCGGGTTTAGGGGCAATATGCCAATCGGCTTCTTTAGCTGTGCGTGAACGGTAAGGGTCGATAACAACGACTTTCGCGCCTTTCTTCTGGGCGTCTTTGACGATATGCCAGTGATGGATATTGGTACTGACTGAGTTACAGCCCCAAATCACGATGTATTTTGAATGAATAAAACTTTCAGGATCGACACCGGCCGTTGGGCCGACAGTTAATAACCAGGCTGTGCAGGAGCCCTCACCACAGAAAGTACGTTCACAGACCGTCGCGCCCATTCTGTTAAAGAACGCATCACCGCCATTCAGACCATGAACTAAGCCCTGATGGCCGAGATAACTATAGGGAATAATCGCCTCTGGGCCATATTCGTCAATAATCGCTTTCCAGCGTGT
>JASBUF010000055.1 GCA_030148085.1 Methylophaga sp.
TCAGATTTGAATTAACACCTAGGCTATGGTGTCCGAGGGTGAGCGAGCTGTTGAGTTTTTCATCCTGCCGGGATGCGGATAACTGATACTCGCCAATATCAACACTTTGACCCGTTGGACTAAGTGATTGCTCACTTTGCAGAAAGTAATTGCTGTATCCCTTTATTTGCCAATTTTCACCTTTAAGATCAGCGGAAGTTTGGCCAGCCCCGGATAGAATAAAGGCTCGCCTTGACTGGTCGATGTTATGTTGAGAAAGACGCTGGCTCAGCTCCACGGAGTTCGATGAGTTCACGCTCCCCGAACGCAGCCAATTTTCAGCCGCGGCGAGCTCAGCCTCTGAAGGCTCCGAGACCTGAACGGTGTCGGTTTGAGGCTTAATTTGCCATGTTTGCTTTACCTGATAGCTACCATCAGCCTGCAACAAAACTAACTTGACTGTGTGTTCTTCAGCAGAGAGAGACTCCATTGGCTGAAAGGTCAAATCCCCTTGCTCAAACCCCATCGCCGCGGTGATATCAACACCGTCCAACTCGACAGCGAGCTGGGTCAAGACACTGATATCTAAATCATCAGGTAAATCAATTTTGAACGCTGAGCCGCTTTCATCAGTGATGATGTCAGCTTCCCAATCCAGAGCGAATGCAGGAGAGCTAAGTGCCAAAATCAGAAGTGGACTTAACTTGGAAAAGTGCTTTTTCATCACAAAGCGTTTCCTTTGTTTTCTGACAACACTGCGCACCCAGTTGAGGTGCGCATGATGAAGTTCAGTCGCAAAATCATTCTCATTCCAATCCCTTTATCTTGAGAAGATTATTGTGCTCTGATTTTGTTTAAATCCACTTCTTCCTCAACCGGTTTCAGTCGATCTGGCATCGGAACAGTTGGTTTAGGATCAACAGGTGAAAGCGGCTGGATTTTATCCAGTTTAGGTGTCACTTCAATCGGTTTCACTTGTCTGGCATCAGGACCTACTGGTGAAGCTTGGCCATTTTGTTGATAACCACCTAGTCCCGCTGGTGAATTAAACTGGACCTGTGGTTCGCAACGGTGTTTGAAGGTACCAGTATCAAAGTCATGCCACTCACCGAATACCTTTCCATAAGGTTTGTAACGCGCCTGGATTTTCATGTTGTGATTCCAGACTTTGTTGTCCGATACGGCCATGTTGGCATATTGCTGCTGTGACAGCATCGCTATCAGAGGAAATGTCATGGTAATTGCGTTGTCGGTTTTTGGATCAATTTGCGTCGAACGATAAAAGTAATTACCTAAGTATTGATAGGAATTGTTGTTAGGTACGACTCTCAAATTGATGGTTCCAGGACCTTTACTGTTCTGTTTGTTGGCAAACATTAAATTCAACTGAATCTGAGGATCAGCATCAGGTAAACATTTTCCATAGTGGTGGGGCATGTTTGGTTGGAAGGTCACATTAGCCAAATCGACTTCGAAGTTATTAGCAACCTGATTGGGAAGATTATTCGCCAATTGCGCGTTGAGCACAGGCATCTCTTTGAGATTGGGGTCGCCTTCATATTTAACCGTCAGTTCCACCACTGTAGAGGCAAAACCCGCTTTCTTCGTGTTAGACCCTTCAAGTCTACACCAGCCGGCCATTGATACTGTCCGCTGAACGTTCACAAAGTGATCCTGCTGATAAAAGTCCAGCTTAGTGCCACCTTGATTGATATGTTGTTGCAGCTTCTTGTTCAGCTCTTCAACGGGATCAAACCGAATTGCCGGATGTCCCTGCTTAATCTGAGCAAGCGGAACAACAAAAGGGTCAAAATTACCGGC
Source organism: Methylophaga sp. (assembly GCA_030148085.1). Lineage (GTDB taxonomy): Bacteria > Pseudomonadota > Gammaproteobacteria > Nitrosococcales > Methylophagaceae > Methylophaga. The sequence goes on from JASBUF010000055.1 coordinate 1,801, forward strand.
TTCGGCAAATCGTTTATTTCCTTTCCCATCAGTGAACTGCGGGTGATAAGTACTTTGATAAAGTGCCTGTGTATCAGTGATCGTATCGATAAATAAAGATACTGGGCCAAAATAAGCTTTGGCACTGTCATACATGATGTCGTTATCAGCAACACAACTTACGTGACCATTTAGGTTGAACGACAACTCGGTTTCAATTGGCTGAAGGTTCATCGTGTTTACATTGTTGTTGCCAGACACATTGTGAACTTCAACGAGATGGGTATTAATACCCTGCTCCACACTTAGACTGATTGACGAGAGAAAGTCTGAAGTTTGATTCGCTGAGCCAACCATGCTTTGCAAGAACAACCCAAGGGCTAAGACACTTCCGCTAACAACCTTATTAGAATTATTCATTTTATTTCTCCACTGATTATTTCGGGTTTTTACAACGTGTTCATCCCGTGTGTCGTGGTAGGTAAAGCCATGGTTCAAATTAATTTAGCCTTTGCCTGAATAGAATACTTATTTTGCAGGTAAATGAAACAAGAAACTGCTCTCATCCAACTTGAGATATTTATCGGTCATTTTGGTGTGAATACTGTTTTTTTTAAAAGTATCAGCGAGGTTAGTTTGGCGGGATTATTGATTGGGGGCATTTTGTTCTAAGTCTTAAAAACCGAGCCAGACTTTCGGGTCGGGTTGCCGGTTGGGCTCTGGCCCCCGGCACCATCGATAATGTGAAAGCCTACATGCAGAAACGTATTGAGATTTTTTGTATCTGTTTTGTTGTAGCTGTCTGGCTCCCGCCGTGGTCTGGATTTGGCTAAAACCTTTCATTCTCAGAAGTGCTATAGTGTTGATTACTATGAATTTATCAATATCAGAAAAAGCCATACTCGGATTTACAGTACTCTATACCGCTGCTTTTGCAGTGTTTTTTATTCGTAAATTGAATATTGAATTCATTGCATACATCGGCGTGATTATATTCACCTTTGCCCTGCTGTATGGCACGCTTAATAAAACTAAAATCCCCGCTTCTATCCTGGCAGGCATCTCATTGTGGGGACTGCTACATATGTTGGGCGGAAGCGTTCAGACTGCTGACGGTGTACTTTACGCTTGGAAAATCTTTCCCTTCTTTAATGGTGGCGGCGAGTTTTACATCCTTAAGTTTGACCAACTTGTCCACGCCTATCTGTATGCGGTTGTTGCCCTGTTATTCCTTCATTTACTTCGCAACTATTTCGGCAATAAACACAGTGAGTTTCTTATCGGCTTCATCGCCATCATGGCCGCACTGGGTGTTAGCGCCATCAACGAAATGATTGAGTTTATTGCCGTTTTAACGGTGCCCGATAATGGTGTCGGTGGCTATCACAATACGCTACTTGATTTTGTGTTTAACTTTGCCGGGGCGCTCTTTGCGGTGTTGGGATTCTATCTGCTGCATCCCTCATCCAGAGCGTGATATTTAAGGAGAAATTCTTATGAAAAAAACCACTATTTCATTGTTGTTAGCTATTACTTTGGGTTCTTCATCAGCCGCCATACTGGCGGAAAAACCGGAAAAATCCTCTGGCAAAAACATCGAGCATCCATCAAGTTTACGAGACGAACATGCGAGTGACTCGGGTCTAGAACACGGCAAAGCCTGGGCTGGCGATTATGAGGTCGACAAGGACAAGGACAAGGACAAGGACAAGGACAAGGACAAGAGTAGTCACAAAGAAGGTAAGGAGAAGTAACCTTTATGTCTTCTGGTAAGTCGAATGGCCACTGTCAGACGCACCTCTTGTTAAATTAAGGTTGAAATTTAAAAAGCCTCGATACGAAAAACGTATCGGGGCTTTTTTGTTTGCATCATTAAATCTTCATAACAAAACCTACGGAGGGGCATATAATCCAGCGACATTTCTAGCAATACGTTAAATGAGTAGCGATTACTTATAGAGAACATACGATGAAACGCGCCGTAGCCATAAGACATGTGATGTATGAAGATGCGGGTACTCTCGCCAAGGTGCTGGCCGAAAGAAATATTCAACTGGATTATGTTGATGCTGGCACAACAGATTTAGCGCAGCTTAATAATCAAGAAATCGATTTACTGATCATCCTCGGTGGTGCAATCAGTGCAAATGATGAAGCAACGTATCCTTGCATCAAACAAGAATTAGCCCTAATCAAGGAGCGATTACTTGCTGATAGGCCAATGCTTGGCATTTGCCTCGGCGCACAGCTGATTGCCAAAGCACTGGGATCAGAGGTGAAGGGAGGGCACGCTTATGAGTTTGGCTGGTTTCCATTAAAGGCCACCACTGATGATCCTCTGCTAGCTCACTACACAGGCCAAGGTGTCACCATGTTTCACTGGCACTATGAAACCTTTGATTTACCCGAAGGCGCGACATTATTGGCTTCTTCAGCACTCTATAAAAACCAGGTTTACCGTTGGGGCAAAAATACCTTGGGCCTGCAGTGTCACCCCGAGGTACAAGCCGAAACCTTGGAAAACTGGTTAATCGGCAACGCGTTCGAAATCAGTCATGCCGGTATTGATGTCAATGCATTACGCCAAGAGATCCAACTCAAAGCACCATTACTGGAAACAGCGACAGCGGCGTTTTTTAGTGACTGGCTGACAGCTATCGGCTTCTAAGGTTTAATACCAATAGGTAAGCTCGTCATAAATGGCTTTCACCGAAAGACATATACCTGCCAATCCATTAGCTTTGACTACTCAACAAGATGATCTGACTCGCCCCCTTCCCTTAGGGGTGAAAATAGTCGCGACAAACTCTTATGAAAACGCTTCTCAAAGACAAATGAAAATTTAGACAACATTTGTCATTTGGTGGCAATATGACCGGGTGATTAATAAATCATCTTAGCTCTGAGTTATATGGACGTTTGATGCTGAGCAGATATCGACAACTTATTGTCTTTCTACCGTTTTTGCTCATGCTGAGCCTGAGCCCTGCCATGGTGGCTGCCAAGCCCATCATAAAAATCGCTGTACCTGAAGATTTTCCGCCTTTTTACTACAAAGATAGCAATGGCACTTTTAAGGGTGTGTCCTACGAAGTCGCGGTGCATATTTGTAACAAGCTCGGTTATGACATTGAAATAACCCAAATGCCCAGCATGCGGCTGATGCTTGCTGCACTGAAAGACGGTTATCAGGATCTCAGTATCAACCTCACGGCTACCGAGGCACGTTCCGAACTTGCCTATTTCACCCAAACACCCCACGTCTTTGAGTCACAACATCTGATTGTACGAGCCGACAGTGACATCCAGTTTGACGGCAATTTTCAGGCGATTGCGGACTATCGCTTCGGTCCCATCTTCGGCTGGACCTATGGCCCGCAATTCGACCGTGCCACCTATCTTGAGAAAGAGTTCGTCAATGACTCCGTTCAACAACTGAAAGGCCTACTGTCCGGCCGCTATGATATTGCTGTCAATAATCCGCAATACTTTGCCGTCACCGCATCATCACTAGGTGTAGCCAATGCATTTCATCTATTAGATCCGCCGGTTTTCACGTTACCCGTCACTATGGCGGTGTCTAAACAATATCCCGGTGCGGAAGAGTTAGTGACAGCGCTGGAAAGAGAGGTCGCTGCGTTCGTAAGGGAGGACGCTTACCGCGACATCCTTGAACGCTATGGCTTTACTGCAGAGAAGGAAACGCCATGAAAGTCTTAGCGACGCTTCTGCGCATCCTCTTAGTTCATTGTATTTTTATCTTCACCCTGTCGCCTACATTGCAAGCGCTAGAAGCCAGCCCGGGACTGACTGAAACTCGTCTCACACAGTTGGTTGAACTCATTCGGGAGTTACGTTTTCAGGATGAAGTCCTAACCAGTTCGATAACCACCTATGCTTATACAGCTGATCCAAAGTGGCTTAAGCGCTATCAGTCGGCCGTAGAACGTTTCGATGAGGCATTTGTGCGTGTCATCGACGGCTATCCTGAACTCGGACGGATCTCTCAGAGAAAGCTGGCTCAGTCTGCCGAAGCACTCTTCCAGCTTGAAGACGAGCTGCTTAAACACCTCCAACAAGATGACACCGAGCTGGCACAAGCCATTCTCGAATCAATACCGTATCTGGAAAACAAAGCGCTGCTGGCCGAAACATTGGCTTCACTGAATAAACAGCTTGAACAGGAATTAGTCGAACGCAGTAAAGCCAAATTCCAGACGCAATCAATAGAACTCACCGAAGAGGAACGTCTGTGGATTCAACAAAACCGCACTGTACTCGTTGGCAATGAGCCTGACTGGCCCCCGTTTATCTATGATGATGTGAATGGCAACAATCAGGGTATCAGTATTGATTACCTGGATTTAATTGGCAGAAAAACCGGCTTAACATTTACCTTCACTGAGGCATCAGACTACGCGATATTGCAAGAGATGCTTCGAAACGGTGAGCTGGATCTGCTCAGTGCCGCCTATTACTCTGAAGCACGCAGCCAATACTCATTTCACACACCGGCTTATATCACTCTGCAAGATTATGTGTTTGTTCGTGATGACACTGAGTTTCAGGAATTAGATGATCTGACAGGCCATACCCTTGCCATACCCAAAGGCTATGCCACCATAGCCACTCTTCGCAAAACTAACCCCGCAATAAACATCATCGAGACGGATTCCATTCTGACTGCAATTGAAATGGTGTTGGCGGGCGATGTCGATGCCACCATGGATGCCCATAGCGTCGTCGAATTCTATATCAGCGAACATGTGTTTTCTGGCCTACGTTCCTTCCCGAGCAAACTGAGTCCCAATCAACTCAGAATGCTGGTGAATAATGACAAACCGCTACTGCACAGCATTCTGACTAAGGCGATCAATGCCATCAGTCGGCCTGAACGGCTCACTATTCTCTCTCGCTGGGTACAGGTTGATCGTGCAGAAGCAGAAACGCTGGCCATATCCACACAAAAACTCAGTCAAGACGAGTTAACCTGGCTTAATGATCACCCCATTATTCACACGGGCGCCGATCCTGACTGGCGCCCGTTTGAGTTTATCGATAAGTACGGACAGCATCGCGGCATGGTTGCTGACTACATGCAGATTATTGCCAGTCAGCTCGGTGTAGATTTTCAGCTTCCTCCTATCGACAGCTGGCAGCATGTGATGGAGATGTACCGCGCCGGAGAAATCGATGTCATCCCAGGGATCGGCATCACCAAGCAACGTCAACAAGAGTTCTTGTTTACCAATCCTTATTTATCCATACCCGCTGTCGTCATCACCAGAAAGCAAACCCAGCAACTCAATGGTTTCGATGAGCTTGGCACGTTGAAACTAGGGGTGATAAAAGACTATGGCACTGACGATTGGATAAAAAGCCAATATCCGGATATTAGTCCCGTCTATGTTCGTTCTCTTTCTGAAGGGTTAAAACAGGTGTCTGATGGTCAGATTGACGCCTTGTTCGCCAATCAGCTGAGCGCCATTGATCAAGTCAACGCCCTTGCGATTACCAATCTGAAAGTCAACTTTGCCTCCAGCTTTGAATATGAGCTGGCGATCGGTGTTCGTAAAGACTGGCCGGAGCTTGTCAGCATCTTCAATAAATTGCTCTCCGCTATTACCCCAGCTCAAAAAGATACCATTCGCAACACCTGGATCAGCGCTGAACTTCAGGGTCTCGCAGGTACAACCGCCACCCAATCACAGCCTATACAGCAAATCCCCTTCACCCTTTTGGTGATGACATTGCTTGGTTTGGCCGCAATTGTTCTGCTCATGATCTGGTTCTTAAAACGTCACGTGCATGATGTTGAACGCGTCTATCAATCAAAAGACTTTAAGTTTTACGCCGCTTTCGCGGTGACGTTTTTATTGCTTCTGATTTTCCTGGTCACCTGGTTCTCCCTCGATCGGGAAGAAAAAGTCAGCCGTCAAAACAGTGTTAATTCACTCATTACGATACTGGATGCCACGCAGGAGACCGTACGCTACTGGATTCGAGGCGGCCTCAGGCAAATCACCCTGATCGCTAATGAAACGGATCTGGGCACACTGTTTTCCCGAGTATCGACGGCAGACAATACCGAGCAAAAAACCTATTCCAAGCTGACTGAACTGCTCAAGAATGACCAGTCGGAAATGAATAACTGGCAGCTCACGATGGTGTTGGCCGACGGCACCACGGTCTTTGACAACACACCGACGATGCATCATATCCTGCCAGAATTGAAAGCCACTGTTTTTAAGGGCCACGCAACCTTTATCCCGCCGCGCAGAGTGCCCGAAGACGATAGTGTGAGGATGTATTTTGCTGCTCCAGTGCTGGATTATGCCGGTCAACCTGTCGCAGCCGTTATTGCCAGTGTCGACCCGAATCGGGAGTTTTCTAACATCCTTGCCAAAGGCCGAGGCAGTTCCGACGTCGAAACCTACGCGGTAAACAGTGAAGGCTTCATGATCTCCAGCAGCCGCTTCAGCCCTCAATTGATGGAATTTGGCTTGCTTGTGGACCAGCAATCTACGGTTCTTAATATCAGATTGTCGGACCCGGGAGACGACCTGACTCAGGGCAGGACTCCCACGCAAAGTCGTACAGAGCAAGCGCTGACCTATATGGCAGCCAATTTGATTGAAGGTGGTATGGGTCACACGACACAAGCGCGGCGTGATTACAGAGGCGTCCCCGTGCTCAGTGCCTGGGCATGGGATGAAGAACTTGGGATCGGTTTTGCCTCAGAAATCAACGAGGAAGAGGCATTACAAAGCTTTATCATTTCCCGCAATACCCTTTATACCGTGCTGGGTATATCGCTATTCCTCACCTTCAGCTTGATGGGCTTCAGTTACTGGATTGGCGAGCGCGCCAACCGGACACTGGCAAGAGCACGGGACGATTTGGAAGAAAAAGTCGAGGAACGTACTGCTGAGTTGAGCAAGAGTCGTGAACAATTCCATAAGCTGATGGAGTCGGCTCCTGACGCTATGGTTGTGACCAAGCCATCTGGTGAAATTATCCTGATCAACCAGAGAACTGAGGAATTATTCGGTTATAAGCGAGAAGAGCTTATTGGACAACCTGTCGAAGTGCTATTGCCAAATGAGCTTCGTGACAGTCATAAAAATCATGTTGAGTCGTATATTACCAACCCTACCGTACGCGCCATGGGTCAAAACCTCAACCTGCGAGCCTTGGCAAAAGAAGGCTACTTTATTCCTGTTGAGATCAGTCTCAGTCCGATAGAAACGGCTGAAGGTTTGACCATTGCCAGTTCTATCAGAGATATCACCGAGCGAAGAGCTGCCGAATATGCCCTCGCCAAAAGCGAGAAAATGCTGCAGGCGATTATTGATAACTCACCCGCGCTCATTTATCTCAAAGATCTGAACCTACGTTACATCATCGTGAACAAGCTCTGGCGTGATGTAAGAAACACTTCAGAACATGATCCAGTGGGTCATAAAGCCCATGAGTTGATGCCGGCAGAAATCGCAGATCTGCTTGAGGAAAAAGATCGGATTATCATTAATACGAAAAAGCCCCTGCAGTTGGAAGAGACATTAGAGCTGCCTGATGGCAGCCAGCATCACTTCATTTCACACAAATTCCCGATTCACGATACTGACGGCACGCTCATCGCTATCGGGGGTATCTCTTCAGACGTTACAGAACAGGTTAAAGCCCGTGAGGCGGCGGAGGATGCGACGAAGGCTAAATCCGACTTCCTCGCTAATATGTCACATGAAATCCGTACGCCGATGAATGCCATCATCGGCATGTCACATCTTGCCTTACAGACCGACTTGAATAAGCGGCAACGCAATTACATCGAAAAAGTTCACCTCTCCGCTGAGGCCCTGCTTGGCATCATTAATGACATTCTCGATTTCTCGAAAATTGAAGCCGGTAAGCTGGATATTGAGTCGATTCCTTTCCGCCTTGAAGATGTGCTGGAAAGTCTGGCCAACTTGATTGGAATGAAAACTGAAGAGAAAGGTGTGGAATTTCTATTTGATATTGCCCCGGATCTGCCAACAGCCCTTATTGGTGATCCGCTGCGTCTTGGTCAGATCTTGATTAATTTGGGTAACAATGCCGTCAAATTTACCGACAAAGGTGGCGAAGTTGTCATCAAAGCCAATGTTCAGCAGCAAGATGACGATTCGGTTCTGATTCACTTCCGTGTGATCGACACCGGTATTGGTATGACACCCGATCAAACCGATAAATTATTTGAATCTTTCTCTCAGGCTGATACTTCAACCACCCGCAAATATGGTGGCACCGGGCTTGGTCTCGCTATCTGTAAGAACCTGACCAACATGATGGGTGGCGATATATGGGTGACCAGTGAAGCTGGTGTCGGTAGTGAGTTCCATTTCACTATTAAGTTGGGCAAGCAGAAAGGACAAGCTTCACAGCGTCGGCATACCAAAACGCATATTGATCAACTCAAAGTACTGGTGGTGGACGACAACACCACGGCGCGAGATGTCTTAGCCAGCATGCTGGCGCGTATCGGTGCCGAAACCGATCAGGCCGCGTCCGGTGAGGCCTGTCTGGCCTTGCTGGAACAAGCCGATGACAAACACCCCTACGACTTGGTTTTCATGGATTGGAAGATGCCCGGCATGGATGGTATTGAAACTATCCAGAACATCCACTCCAAACTCGATCTCGACAATATGCCGATGATTATCATGGTCACAGCCTTTGGCAGAGAGGAAGTCAGCTCTGCCGCAGAAGGTCTCGACATCAGCAGCTTCCTGACCAAACCGGTCACGGCCTCGTCATTAGTTGATGCCATCATGATGGCCCGCGGCATGGAAGACAAAGAAACAGTCAGGCCTGTGCGTCGTGAAGACGAATTAGCCGCGTTCAAACATCAACTCCGTGGAGCCCGAGTCTTGTTGGTTGAAGATAATGAAATCAACCAAGAACTGGCAATGGAACTGCTACTCAGCAACAACATCGCCGTAGAAGTCGCAGAAAACGGCCAGATTGCCGTCGATATGCTGTCTGAACAGACCTTTGATGGCGTGTTGATGGATTGCCAAATGCCGGTCATGAGTGGTTATGAAGCCACCGAAGCCATCCGCAAAAAACTGCAACTGATGGATCTGCCGGTCATTGCCATGACCGCCAATGCGATGGCAGAAGATATCGAAAAAGCCCGTCATGCAGGTATGAATGACCATATTTCCAAGCCGATTAATGTCAAAGATATGTTTATGACCATGGCAAAATGGATCACCCCATCCAACCCTGACAATGGGATTGAGCACAAACAAACAGCAGATGTCGATACAGGTTTTGATCTGTCTGATATCAGCGGTATCGATACCAAACTCGGCCTGCTGACCACCGCACAAAACGAAAAACTGTTTCGCAAATTACTGACTAAATTCCGTGATTCCTACGCTGACTTTGCTAGCAGCTTTAACGCGGCATTGGTTTCGGACGATGAAACCGCGGCAGAACGTACAGCCCATACCCTAAAAGGTGTGGCGGGCAATATCGGTGCTCTTGCCGTGCAGGCAACAGCGGCCGAGCTGGAAAAAGCCTGTAAAGACAAATACGATCAGGAACAACTCACCCCCCTGTTGCAGGCTGTCATCGCCGAAATTGCGATTGTCCAACAAGGGCTTGCGCTTATAGAACAGCCTGCCAATGACAAGGCGGAAACACAGAACTCTTCAACGCAGGAATTTGATTCTGCAGCCGTCGGCGAATTACTCCAGCAACTGCGTGACTTACTGATGGATGATGATACGGCGGCAAAAGATCTGGTTGATGAACTGGAAGCGATGACCCTGCCTCCCGAGCATCGCGCCAGTATCGATGCGATTTATAAAGCCATTGATGATTATGATTTTGAGACGGCCTTAGAAGAAATGAACAACATCTTCAGGCATCTTGATATGTAACACTCCCACTTGTTGTAGAGGATAGGCTCATGGATACAAGCAACAGGCAAACCATATTGGTCGTGGATGACACCCCTGAAAATATCGACATTCTCAGCGGTGTATTACGTGAAGACTATAAAGTAAAGGCGGCATTAAACGGTGAGCGGGCACTCAAAATTGTTGATGCTGACAGCAAACCCGACATCATCCTGCTGGACATCATGATGTCGGAGATGGATGGTTACGAAGTCTGTCGTCAGCTCAAAGCCAACCCGGCCACACACAAAATTCCAGTCATCTTCATCACTGCCAAAAGTGAGGATGAAGACGAGCAAAAAGGCTTTGAACTCGGCGCCGTGGATTACATCACCAAACCCATCAGCCCATCAATCGTTAAAGCCCGCGTGGCGACCCAGCTAGCGCTTTACGATCAAAGTCGCACTCTTGAAAAGAAAGTTCAGGAGCGCACCCAGCAGCTCACCAATACCCGTCTGGAAATTATCCGCCGTCTTGGCCGCGCAGCCGAATTTAAAGACAATCAGACCGGCCTGCATGTCATCCGCATGAGTCATTACACCCGGCTGATTGCAGAAGCGCTCTCCTACGACGAAGAATGGGTTGACCTCATCTTTAATGCCGCGCCCATGCATGATATTGGCAAGATCGGCGTTCCCGATCACATCTTGCTTAAACCCGGCAAACTGGATGATGATGAATGGAATATCATGCGTCGCCATCCAAAAATTGGTGCCGATATCATTGGCGATGATGACTCGCCATTACTGCAAATGGCCAGAGAGATTGCCTTCGCCCATCATGAAAAATGGGATGGCTCCGGTTATCCGAGACGACTTAAAGGCGAAGAGATCCCTATTACTGCTCGAATTGTTGCCATTGCTGATGTCTTTGATGCTTTGACCACGGTACGCCCATATAAAAAAGCCTGGGCCATTGAGGATGCCGTCAAACTGATTGATGAAGAAGCTGGCAAGCACTTTGATCCGCATTTGGTGACCCTGTTCCACTCCGTGCTGCCTGAAATTTTGGATATTCGCGAACAATACGCCGAGCAGGTGGAGGAGTCTGAACAGGCTCAGGCATAGCTAGAGGCTAAACACCATGTCCAGAGTGTCCAACAGGCTCTGCGGATCAACCGGTTTGGTGAGGTAGGCGACTGCGCCCATTTCCATGCCCTGTCGCTGCTCATCGGCTGACACTTTGGCCGACAAGAACACCACCGGAATTGACCGCGTAGCGGCATTCGCTTTTAACTGCCGACAGACCTGATATCCATCCATCTCCGGCATCATGATATCGAGCAGAATCAAATCAGGCATCGGCAGTTTTTCCGCCGCAGCCAGTGCTTTTGTGCCGTTTATCGCAGCCTTAATCTTATGACGATCCTGCAAGACATTTTTGATAACGTCGATATTGCCGGGCTCATCATCAACAACCAGTACTGTCTTCTGATCCACATCTCATCCTTGGCTTTTAACAAAATGCGTTAGCATGCTATACAGTCTATCGGCTTTCCGTTTTGTGTGGCAGCCCTTTTTCTCGTGCTCACAGGCTCCGACGAACAACTCTGTTGACCCACAGCCAGGCACAATTAAGAGCCGCCGCCCATAAAAAACCCCGGTCTGGATCCAGACCGGGGTTTTTATGTATACCTTTGCTGTTTAGCACCAGCTATTCACTGCGATTTTTGACACCTTGATTGCCAGGCAGGGTGTTCGAGTCTCTAGGCTCAGCCAGGTTAGGGTCATTTTTCTTATCTTCATGGGCAATCAGCTTTTTAAATACAAAGCCGATGACAAGCAAAACAAGAATGGCAATAATCGTAATTGTCGTTTTATCCATTCAATTTTTCCTCAATGGTTTCTCTATTAAAAAGTGGCGAACTTAATTCAATAATCTGAACTTTATATAATTTAGCAGAAATCGTTACCAAGCCCCCCGTTAAACGTCAGAATGCTCCTCTTCAAGGGATAAAACTTCTGGTCTTTTGGTCACACTAACACAGTGCTTTACCCAAACTGAGGGCTCTCAATGAAATCACTTTCTATACTGGCGCTCGTATTTGGCGTCTCTTCGACACACGCCGCAGCGCCGACAGACACCAACGATTGTGATGCCTGGAAACATAAAGCCAGCTTATATATGAATTGGCGTCAACAAGGCATTCCGCTGGCAGAGGCAATCAAAGACACAACGGGAAACCGTTCTCGTGGCCTGTTACTGCGCGCTTATAATGAGCCACAACAACAGGACTTCACTAAACAGTTTGCCGCGACGGAGGCATTCAGTGACGCCATCTTTCACGAATGTGAGGCTCAGTCCAGTTCCCCATAACAGGCGTCTGAGCCACGGCCACATTGTGAGGCAACTCACGAAATACGGTTTTTTTTCGAAAAAAACTTGCAGCATTCAGAAAAAGGGACGATAACTTAAGTGAGGCTCACAGCTTCACATGGTTATACCTCGCCTTCTCTTGTTAACATTAAGTCAGGTTTCCAACCTGGCTTCTTTTTGTCCTGACTTCTCACATCTTTCCTCACTAAAGCACTTCACCCGCAACACTGCCTGCCGATAGCATTCCATACTGATCATCACCTGAAAAACTGTGGCCTTGCTCGCTTTTTTTTCTTGAGCTGCGTCACCAAATCTTTCGATAAAACAGCGTTTTCACTTCATTTTCCCCGAAGTGTGACGTGTCTCTTAGATCCTCCCCCTCACAGCCAACTACTTTAGCGACTACTTTGTGGTTAGGGGAACACATGCGCACAACATTTAAACAACTGAGTCTGGCTCTGTTACTGGCAACGGGCTCGTCCACTGCCATGGCTGAAGAGGGTCAATGGGCTTTCAGCACCGGCATTGATTACAGCAGCGGTGATTATGGCGGCGATCCTGTCGATACCGATATCACTTTCGTCCCGTTTACAAGCTCATACAAAACCGGGCAGTGGAAATTTAAAGCGACTGTTCCCTGGGTTCGAATCATTGGTCCGGGTACCGTCGTGGGGGCAGGTGATGGCGGTGTTGTTATTGGAAACAGCTCAAGCCAGATGACCCGTACCAATGAATCCGGTCTTGGTGATATCTGGCTGAGTGCCAGCTATGAAACCCAGTTTATTCCACCAGAACTGTTCTATCTGGATCTCACCGGAAAAATTAAATTGCCAACCGCCGACGAAGATAAAGGTCTGGGAACTGGCGAAACCGATTACACCCTGCAGGCCGATCTGTTCAAACCACTCGGTCAATTTACACCGTTTGCCACAGTGGCATACAAAATCAAGGGCGATCCCAGCGGCATCAACCTAGATAACGTGTTTTACCTATCAGGCGGCAGCGATTTCCGTGTTTCTGACAACAGTAATATTGGTGCCTCGCTCGATTATCAGGAGGCCTCCACCAGTAGCAGCGATGATTCACTCGACCTGTTTGCCTACCTGAATCAAAAGATCAACGGCAACTGGTCATACACCTTTTATGGCTACAAAGGGCTGGAAGATGGCAGCCCGGACTATGGCTTAGGTTTGCAAACGACTTACAAACCCTAGTCACTCTCACCCTTACCCAACCAAGAGGATATGGATATGAAAAAAAAGAATCTCGCGTACCTGCTTTACCTGACGCTGATTGGTGCACCTGCCGTCGCAGTGCAAGCAGAGGATATTGACCCTGCTGTACCCGTAGAAGAAACCGCCACATTATCAACGGGTGAACATAAAGTGGTTCAGAACATTGCCAGTGATTTTGAGGAGTTTGCAGGAGAAGACTCCGAAAAGCTGGTCGAGCAACTCCGTAACGGTGAAGATCTCAGCTATGAGGTTGAGGTAGAACAAGTTGTCGTCGATGAAAATGGCAACCCAGTCCTTGTCGAGGCTGTTGATGAAAACGGCGAAATCATTATGGTGCCAGTCACCGATGAAACCGGTGAACCCGTTCTGGTAGAAGCGCTGGATGAAAATGGCGAACCTATCATGACCCCTGTTACCGATGAAAATGGTGAGCCTGTCATGGTTCAGGTACTGGATGATAACGGCGAACCTTTGCTTGATGAAAATGGTGAGCCGGTCATGGAGCAGCAGACAGAAGTACAAATGGTTCAGGCAACCGAACCATTACTGGTCGAACAATATGAAACGGTGATGGAAACCATCATCGTTGAAAACAGCAATGGCCAGATGGGCTTTGGTGAAGTCAGTCTTACTCTGGGTCTAGCAGAATCACTGTTGGGACCAGGCGCGAGCTACGCAGATATAACTGATGTGCTCTACGGTGATGCTGGCATTCTGGCAATGCGTGCCGAGGGCATGGGCTGGGGCGAGATTTACCAGTCCTTTGACATGAAAGTCGGCGATGTGATGAAAGACGTTAAATCTAATCGTGTGGCTGATCTGGACACCCTAAACCGTGGCCAAGCCAAACGTCTTGAGAAACTTGAGCTGGCCAGCCTCGATAAAGCTGGTAAACCAGAGAAAGTCGAGCGTGTTGAGAAAGCGGCACGACCAGACAAACCGGAACGTATTGAGAAAGCAGCTCGACCTGAAAGGCCTGAACGCTTAGAACGTCTCGCCAAGCCTGAACGCCCGGAAAAGCCGACCAAACCTGAAAGACCAGGTAGAGGCTAAGCGTCTGGCCTAAACCTTACCTGAAAAGAGCAGGGCTAAACCCTGCTCTTTTTTTTCATGCATCTGTTATCTATCTCAATATCCAAATCACCTGCTGGTTGAGCTTATCAAAGACACCGAAACACGAAACGCCCTACTTTGAGCCAGGCGTTTTTAATTGCACACTAGTGTTCGAAAAATATGAATTAAGTCAATATTCTAGCTTCACAATCTGAGTCAAATGCTTTATCGTGACAGCAACTGACTTTGTAGGAGTCAAAAATGGATATTGAAAGAACGCAACAGGTGTCGCCGAGACTCTCCGCAGAGCGAATTGCTGCACAACAGCAAATTGCCGCGCTGAAGCTCAGCAACGACATCACTAAAGCGCAAGGCCAAGCCAGTATTCAGCTTATTCAAGCTGCAGTCGGTGCTGCCACTCCTTCACAGCCCTCGGCGAACATTGGTAACAACGTGAATATTAAAGTCTGAGCATTTTCTTCAGTCAAAAAAAAAGCCCCGCTAGTCGGGGCTTTTTTGCATTTGGCAGTAGCTATTATCTGTTGCAGATGTACATAGTTACTTCGAAGCCGAAACGCATGTCTGAGTATTCTGGTTTAGTCCACATGATAATCACCTCTTTGTTGGCATTGGTTGAACTTACGATTTATATGATACGGCCACAGGTAAAATACCAATACGGTGATTTACTTGTTTCGACTCAGGATTTTCCTGATTACTAATTCGTCGTTGTAGCCAACACTATAAATCCCGATTCCGATAGAGAGACAAGAATGAAACCTCAGGCACAGATTATCGAGGCTGCAGAGCATGGCTACCGCATTCACGTTGAGCGCGATGGTACAACAGAAGCGTTATCCACCTATTTCGACCAGTATCAGGATGCGCTGGACTATATTCTTAATCAGGGCTGGCAGTTGAAACGTGAAGCGCCTAGCAGCTCACTGCTTGTCGAAACCCGTTTTCTCAAACCTTAAAGCATTGATAAAGCGGCAAAGTGTTCATTAATCTGCTTAAGGTTGGACTGAATATAGTCCAGAAACGCCTGCATAACCGGTGTCGGGTGCTTACCTTTCGGATAAACCAGACACCAGCTGCGCCGTAGCGGAAAGCCTTTCAGCTCAGGGCTGAGTACTATGCCCTGACGCAACTCTGCCAACACACTTAACTTGGGCAGCACTGCGACGCCAAGCCCCGCCAATACCCCATGTTTGATGGCATCATTGGAGCCAATCTCAATATATGAGCCAATACTTAGTCGTTGCTGCTGACAATGTTGTTCCAACGCCAACCGGTTACCGGAACCTGTCTCTCGGAGTAACAACTGCGCATCCAGAAACTGTTGTGGCTGCAATGACTTCAGCTTGGCCAGCGGATGACTCGCCGCCATCACCGGGATGAGTTCATTATCCAGAAACGGCAGCGAAGCCAGCGAACGATCACTGGGCACCAGCCCCATGACGACCAAGTCATCGGTATTTTGATTCAACTGTTCGATGGCTTTGGCCCGGTTCATAATACGTAAATTAACGTTGACGGCCGGATGAAGGGTCAGAAAATTCTGTAACAAGTGCGGGACCGCATACTGCGCCGTACTGACCGCAGAAATATTCAGCTCACCGGATAACTGTCCTTGCAGGCTGTGTAAGTCCGTTTGCAGCAGTTCCACCTGCTCAAAAATCGCCTCTATCCGTTCAGCCACTTTTTCCCCGGCACGGGTGCAGTAAAGCTGGCGGCCAACATATTCAAACAAAGGCTGGCCCAACGCCTGCTCAAGTTTGCGCACTTGAGAACTCACAGCCGGCTGAGTCAGGCCCAGAGTTTCAGCGGCGCGACCATACCCCTGCTGTTGATAAACGGCCTGAAACACCTGCATCTGTCGAAACGACAATCGGCTCAATACTTGTTGTAAAGACAAAGACATAGCGTATCCTTGAGAATATCCATAAGCTTTTACTTATCACTGACAAAAATTATATCAATTTTCCATTATGGGTTGCTTTGACTAGGCTACTGTCATCTGATTGCGGAGTCTGCTCCATGCTTAAAAAAGTGTTGATCGCCAACCGTGGCGAAATTGCCGTACGTATCGTGCGTGCCTGTGCCGAAATGGGCATTCGCTCGGTAGCTATCTATACCGAGCCTGATCGCTATGCACTGCATGTCAAACGTGCTGATGAATCCTACTCTCTGGGTGAAGATCCGCTCGCCGGTTATCTCGACCCGCTTCGTATCGTGAACCTCGCTGTTGAAACCGGCTGTGATGCGATTCATCCGGGCTACGGCTTTTTATCAGAAAACGCCGAGTTTGCGCGTCTCTGCGAAAAGCATGGCGTGACCTTTATCGGCCCCAAATCCAGCGTGATTGAAAAAATGGGCGATAAAACCTCCGCCCGTGACAGCATGCGTGAGGCGGGTGTTCCCATCACGCCGGGCTCAGAAGGCAATCTGGCAAATCTGGAAGAAGCACTGGCACTGGCTGAAGAAGTCGGTTATCCCGTGATGATCAAAGCCACGTCGGGTGGCGGTGGCCGCGGTATTCGCCGCTGTGATAACGCCAATGAACTGCGTCAGCAGTATCCACGGGTTATTTCAGAAGCGACCAAGGCCTTTGGCAGCGCCGAAGTGTTTCTGGAGAAATGTATCGTCAACCCACGACATATCGAAGTGCAGATCCTCGCTGACAGTGAAGGCAATGTGATCCACCTCTATGAGCGCGACTGCTCGATCCAGCGCCGTAACCAGAAGCTGATTGAGATTGCGCCCAGCCCACAACTGACGCCGGAGCAACGCGACTATGTCGGTGATCTGGCAGTACGTGCTGCGCAGGCAGTGGGTTATGAAAATGCCGGTACCGTCGAGTTTCTGCTCACCGGTAATGAAGTCTACTTCATGGAAATGAATACGCGGGTGCAGGTTGAACACACCATTACCGAGCAAATCACCGGCGTCGATATCGTTCGTGAACAGTTACGCATTGCCGCCGGTAAACCGCTGAGCTACCGCCAGCAGGACATCAACTACCGCGGTTATGCCTTGCAGTTCCGTATCAATGCCGAAGATCCGAAGAACGACTTCCTGCCAAGCTTCGGTCGTATCACCCATTACTATGCACCGGGGGGCCCCGGTGTGCGTGTGGATACCGCAATTTATACCGGTTACGACATCCCGCCTTACTTTGATTCGATGTGTCTGAAACTGGTGGTCTGGGCACTCGATTGGGAAGATGCCATCAATCGTGGACAACGGGCGCTGGACGACATGCGCCTGCACGGTATTAAAACCACCGCCAATTATTACAAGCAGATTCTGAACCATGCGGATTTCCGCAGTGGGCATTTTGATACAGGCTTCGTTCCCGCCCACCCTGAACTGCTTAACTATTCTGATAAACGACGTCCCAGCGCGGTTGCGCTGGCTTTGGCCACTGCAATTGCAGCCCATGCCGGCTGGTAAGCCGCCCTCAAGCTGGAGAATGATTAATGAAAAAAATTGAAGTTACCGATGTCATCCTACGTGATGCCCACCAGTCACTGATCGCCACTCGCATGCGCACTGAGGACATGCTGCCTATCTGCGACAAACTCGATCAAGTTGGCTTCTGGTCGCTGGAAGCCTGGGGCGGTGCGACGTTTGACGCCTGTGTGCGTTTTCTCAAGGAAGATCCATGGGAACGTTTGCGTCAGTTGAAACAGGCCCTGCCCAATACCCGTCTGCAAATGCTGCTGCGTGGTCAAAACCTGCTGGGTTACCGCCATTATGCCGATGACGTGGTCACTGCCTTTGTAGAACGTGCGGCTGCCAATGGCATAGATGTCTTTCGTATTTTCGACGCGCTGAATGATCTGCGTAATCTCGAAACCGCCATGCAAGCGGTTAAGAAAGTCGGCAAACACGCACAGGGCACCATCAGCTACACCACCAGCCCGGTGCACACGCCTGAACTGTTCGTGAAGCAGGCTAAAGCATTGCAAGAGATGGGCGCGGACTCGATCGCCATTAAAGATATGGCCGGTCTGCTGGCTCCCTACCCGACCTATGATCTGGTCAAAGCCATCAAAGCCGAAGTCGATCTGCCACTGGTTATTCACAGCCACTCGACGTCCGGCCTGGCCGCGCAGTGTCAGCTCAAAGCCATTGAAGCCGGTGCCGATCGTATCGATACCGCGATTTCTTCATTCGCCTCCGGCACCAGCCATCCGGCTACCGAATCACAGGTCGCTGCACTGAAAAACACCGAGTTTGATACTGGCCTTGATTTAGTCCTTTTATCGGAAATTGCCGACTATTTCCGCGAAGTTCGCAAAAAATACCACCAATTTGAAAGCGAATTCACCCGCGAAGACGTCTCGGTACAGATCAATCAGGTACCGGGCGGCATGATGTCAAACCTGGCCAATCAACTGAAAGAACAAAACGCATTGGATCGTATCCGTGATGTGTTTGCTGAAATTCCACGGGTTCGTGAAGATCTGGGTTTCCCACCGCTGGTCACACCGACTTCGCAAATTGTTGGTACGCAGGCGGTATATAACGTACTGGCCGGTGAGCGCTACAAAACCATTACCAATGAAGTAAAACGTTACCTGCAAGGTGGCTATGGTCAGGCACCCGCCCCCGTAAATGCCGACTTACAGAAAAAAGCTGTGGGTAATGAAGAAATCATCGAAACACGCCCGGCTGATGCATTGAAACCGGAACTGGATAAATTACGCCAGGATATCGGTGAACTGGCACAGTCTGAAGAAGACGTGTTGACCTTTGCCATGTTCCCGGATTTAGGCCGTGAATTCCTGCAACAGCGCGCTGATGGCACTTTAAAAGCCGAGCCATTATTAGCACCGAGCAATGGTCAAACCACCACTAAAGAAGCCATGGCTACCGAGTTCAAGGTTGACGTGCATGGTGAAAGTTACGATATCGCCATTACCGGTGTCGGTGATGTTGGTGGCGGCAAGCGTAAATTCTACGTTTCGATTGACGGCATGCCGGAAGAAGTCACCTTTGAAGCCCTCAATGAATACGTCAGTGAAGGCAGTGGTGGCGCTCGTAAGAAAGCCAGCGAACCCGGTCATGCTACCGCTCCATTGCCTGGCAATGTGGTTGAGGTACTGGTCGCCGAAGGCGATCAGGTCGAAGCAGGGCAGGCACTCCTTGTCATGGAAGCGATGAAGATGGAAACCGAGTTACTAGCTAATATCGCCGGTACCGTCAAAGCTGTACATGTGGCCAAAGGCGATCGTGTCACGCCGGGTGAGACACTGATTGAAATCGGCTAGGCGCTACCAGTAGTAACCCCGACCGTAATACCAGCGTGAGCGCCAGTGCGGGTAGCTCAGGCCATAACCAAAGCGGTCGTAGTAGTACGGATAGCCAGACCAATAGGGATCACGATAATACTGCTGGGCAGGGGCCCAGCGGTATAGCGTGCCCAGCTGCACAACCGGTACAGTCATGGTTTTCTTGTCCACACTGATAGTTTTCTGATCGGCCAATCGACCGGCCACCGTTACCAGCGTGCCTGACTTGTAGATATAGGGGTCAACAAAGTCCTTACTTAAGGCGACAAAGCGCCCCTGACTCTGCTGCTCACTGTT
The DNA here is from genome assembly GCA_030148085.1 of Methylophaga sp. GTDB lineage: Bacteria > Pseudomonadota > Gammaproteobacteria > Nitrosococcales > Methylophagaceae > Methylophaga. Next base: position 21,928 of record JASBUF010000055.1, read on the forward strand.
GGGTCGACCATAACTATTCAGGGGAAACTGCACGATGTGCAGCAGGCTGCCTGCATCATTATTTTCCACTTTAATGACTTGGCCACCCCAGCGTATGGCCTCACCCTGATGTTGGCTGACTTGCTGACTCACCTGACCCAGTTGCCAATCCGGTTTGGGCGCTTCTTTAATCGCCACAGGCACATTACTGCATCCGACCAGCAACAGAAAAACAATCGGAACCAGCGCTTTCATAATGCCTCCCAGCAAAGCTGTAACTTGTTACGTTATAGCTATGGACTCTGCACTGTTAATGGAGTTTCCCAGATCAGCTAAGTATGGGATATCAACTACCCAAGGCGCCAAACTGCATGTCATATTCGTCCAGCAGGTCGGCCAGCATCTCTTGATAATCGAGATCACTCAGGCTGAAATGGGTGAGGACTTGTTCTCTAGTCAAAGGCCATTCGCTGTCAGTCACACCATACTTGAACTGGGTTGCCGCAGCAGAGGCAATCTTGATCAGAGCATAAAGATCTTTCTGAGTTTCTGAGACCAGACTATCGCTGAGGAAAGCGGGATCGTGGTGACGCAGGATCAGCTCGCATAACTCTTTCGGCAAATGCCATGAGGAAGCGACAAAGTAGCCGACAATGGCATGATTAGTACGGTAATGGCCATCTTCAATCTCGGTAAAGCTGTGATGCGGTGAGTGATTTGCCTCATTCAACACCTCACGATAATCCTGGTACTTCATTGCCATCAGCGGTATACCGCAATCGCGGAACAGGCCCAGCGCATAAAGCTCATCCACTTCCACCTCGCAGCGATCAGCCAAGTAGTTCAGGACAAAGCGTGACATGGTCGCCACTTCCATTGTGTTATCCCAGAATTTTTCCAGAGAGATCACTGACTTGCCGGTGAAAGACTGACGCAGGGCAAAAAAGGTCACCAGATGATTCAGCCGGTCAGCCCCCAGCAGAACCACGGCCTGACGAATATCAGACAATTCACGCTTGAGTGCAAACATCGGCGAATTCACCGTCTTCAGAACAACGGCTGACAGTGCCACATCACGACTGATGATATCGGCATAATCGACAGGGTCCGGCTCTGTTTTGGTTAATTCCTGTTGTAGTGCTATCAGCACAGTCGGCTTGGGAGGGATGCTGAACTTTTCGATGATTTCTTCAGCTTTAAGTTGTTTTGCGTCCATGATTTATCCGGGCCCTGCTTTAGTTCTATTGATTATGCGACTCTCTGATATTGCTGACAACAGAATCAGGCAGTCTGGCCGCTACCAGCAGATTCTGAATCGCCTGAAAGCCTTCGGCAAACTGTGGCAGCTTTTCACGACATTGTGAGTTGTGTCCTGACAACATCTGCTCACGCATCTGCCAGGCTAACTGATGCCACTCCAGGTGGGTTTTCTCAAGCTTTTCCAGCCACAGGGTGTCGAACAGATTTTGTGACTTCACCCGCTGAATCCAGCTACCACAATGGCATTTATGGGGATCCATGATTGGCCAGTGCTCAACGTCTTCACCAGATTGACGAATAGTGCGCTCAAACAACTGATACCAACGTTCCAGAGTCAGTTCAAACAGCTGCAGAGTCTGCTCATAGTGACTCTGTGGCTGTGCTACCAGTTTGAGCCAGCGCGGCTCAGCTTGATACTGCGTTATCCATTGCTCAATATCCTCTGCCGGCATCGGGCGTGCAATGCCATAGCCCTGGGCATGATCACAGCCCATCATCAGCAGCATCAAACCATGCTCAACCGTTTCTACCCCCTCTGCAATGACATGTCGGCTGAAAGCCTCGGCAAGGCCGGTGACGCCATCAACAATGGTGTAGTCCTGAGGGTCATCCAGCATATCGCGGACAAAGCTTTGATCAATTTTGATGGTACTCGCCGTCAGGTGACGCAAATGGGTCAGCGAGGAATAGCCGGTGCCGAAATCATCCAATGCCACCGACACACCCAGCACATCGCGGCTCATTTTAATCACTCTGGAAATGGACGCGATATCACCGAGAGCGCTGGTTTCAACAATTTCCAGTTGCAGAAAACGGGAGTCGAGTTGCGGATACTCTGCCAAAGCCTGTTCCACATCATCGATAAAGCTGGCTGACTGTAAATGTGCAGAGGAAATGTTAACGCTCACTTCCAGCTCATAGCCGTTATGGTGCCACTCTGAAGCCTGAGCGAGAGCCTGTTTCAAGACCCACTTGCCTACCTCAATCTCCAACTCGGTATCCGACATCATTGGCAGAAAATAGCCCGGTGCCAGCAAGCCTTGATCCGGATGCTGCCAACGAATCAAAGCCTCAACGCCCATGACCCTGCCTGTACGCATATTCACTTTGGGCTGGTAATACAGACGAAACTCACCATTGCCCAATGCCTGACGGATATGCTGCAACCACTGGTGCTTTTCGACCGTCTGGCGGTTTTTAGCCGGGTTAAACAACTTGTAGGTGTTACGCCCCGACAACTTCGCCTGATACATAGTCTGATCGGCATGACGCAGCAGGGTGTCCAAATCAGCATTGTCGCCGGGATAGAACGTCACCCCGCTGGAGGCACTGATTTCGAGACGAAGATCGTTGACATTGTAAGGCTGGGCCAGCGACTCATGAATCCGTCGCAGCATGTACTCACATTCCGACATCGATTCAATATCGCGAAACAGGATGGCAAATTCATCGCCGCCGAAGCGTGAAATCGTATCTTCATCTCGCACATTGGCGCGCAGTCGCATCGCCACTTCAATGAGCAATTGGTCACCGACTTCATGACCGTAGGTATCATTTACCGGCTTGAAGTTATCCAGATCCAGAAAACAAATCGCCAGCATGGTTTCGGTACGGTTGCTATGCGCCACGGCTTGCGAGAAGCGGTCAGCAAACAGCACCCTGTTCGGCAACTTGGTGAGCACATCGTAGTGTGCCATCAGCTCCAATGTTTCCTGCTGCTTCTTGGTCTGGGTAATATCGGAAAACAGCCCCACATAATGGCGGCTCTGACCATCATCATCCATCAGCGCGGAAATAGTCAGCAGTTCGGCATAAAGTTCGCCATTTTTACGACGGTTCCAGACTTCCCCCTGCCAATAGCCATGCTCAATGATGGACCGCCACATGCTGTCGAAAAATTCCGACGAGTGTTTGCCGGAGTTGAGAATCCGCGGCCCCTTACCAATCACTTCCTCACGGCTGTAGCCGGTGATCTCGCAAAACGCCGGATTGACATCGGTAATAATACCCGCCGTGTCAGTAATAATGATGCCTTCCTGTGCCTGATTAAACACCCGTGATGAAAAGCGCAGCTGTTCTTCGGCTTCTTTACGCACGGTAATGTCGTAAACCACCAGCAGCATTTCATTATCAACATTGCCCTGTAGCAGGGACATGCTCAACAGGGCCACTTTTCGCTGCCCGCTCCGCGTATGTAACTCAACCTCCATGGGCGACACACTGGCAGCATCAGCCAGCCTGGTTTTGATGGAGAGACGCTGCAGGTAGTTCTTGAATTCCTCGCCGTAGCGTTTCGGCTCGGTCGTCACCTGCCACCAGCTATCCATCTGCTGTACCTCTTCCAGCTGATAGCCATAGGTATCGGTAAAGGCACGGTTGATGAAACTGATGTGTTTTCTGGCATCCAGCAGAATATAAGGAACCGGCGAATTCTCAATCAGATTACGGAATTTCTGGTTGGCCTGTGAAGCGACAAAAATAAAGCGGAGAAACAGGGCCAATAACAGAAACAGTGCCGCAGCAACGGTGTAGATAAGAATACGGATCTGCCAGAACCCCTCCGGCAGCGTCGCCCAACCGCCCAATGGCACGGCAGCCAGCAGCCATTCTCCTTCTGGTAACTTGAGCGTCTGAGTCAGGCTGTCGCCATCAAACAAGGCCGGATCGCCAAAAAACACATCCCCCTTGCGTCCCAGACTGTCAGCACCTCGGATAGCCAGCTCAATCGGCATGGCTTCATCCTGCAAACCGCTCTTTTCAAAAAAGCGATTGACATCGATGACCGCCGAGATCAAGCCCCAGAAATATTCCTCGCCACTTTCTTCGCGCTGCAGAAACACAGGGATCCGGGTGATCAGTCCAATTCCGCCCTGTTTCAATTCCAAAGGACCGGCCAGCACCAGTTCACGGGTACGGCGGGCACGATCGGCAGCCTCAAACTGTGTGGGCGCGGTACGGTAATCCAGCCCCACAGCCGCTTCATTGCCTTCGATAGGGTACATATAGCGTATGACCATATCCGGCGCGGCAGCAATATTGCGGATTTCGGAGCCCTCCGTAACCAGATGCCTCACCGCACGGGCATACTGCTGCTGCGTCAGTTGCGGGTTGACCGCAAACAAACCGGGTAAACCACGAACGATCTGGATATGATTCTGCAGATTGGTGAATAGACGGTTGTGATAAAAACTCAGTTGCTTCTGGGTTTCACGGTGCTGCTCGGCCTGATGCCGCTGCACCAGACTATGACTGATATATGCCGCTGTCACAAACAGCAGCAGTGCCAACACTGTCAGGATGCTGTAGAAGGCCAATTTCGTTGAAATATTTGCTTGCATCGGCTGCCTAGTTGTTTTCTTCCATGCTGGCAGAGCGTATTTTTCCTGATTCACCAGCTACTACCGCTGTCATTATAAGCACGGAGTCAAGGAATGTGTCGATGTCCTGTCATGGTCTCAGCACTTAACGAGCAGTTTGCTGTTTGGCGAAGACCATATCGCTCCTAAACTCCACCATAAAATCATGCACAGAACTGAATCAATTTTGACAAAATATCGAAACGCGATAGCCTGATATACAACCGCTATGACAAGCCCGCTGACAAGGCGGCTCAGCCCGTATCAACGGGGTGAAAACCGAGCGGCATTTACCACATGATGATGGAGCAGCAAACCTGTATGTTGCCAACAACACTCTATGAACCCCGCTGAAATGGACTCACCTCGCTCTGCTTCCCGTCCAAGCGGGAGCATCATTCCCAAGTACATGGGCACTTTTGCCGACCTGATGACTTTGTTGCTGTGTTTCTTTGTCTTGCTGGTGGCCATGGCAGAGATCGATGCCCTCAAATTCAAAATGGTTGTGCGTTCGATGGAAAATGCCTTTGGCGTTGAGCGCCCTCAGCCCGAAGAGCCAGAGCGCAAAGGCACCAGTGTTATTCAACAGCAGTTTTCACCGACACCGGATAATGCCAGACCCGATGTGGAAGTTTGGCAAGATGCGGATAACACTAAAGCACACCTAAAAAGACAAACGAGCGCCGCGTATCAGACCGCCCAACGACAACAGTTGCAACAAGAGCTCGAACAGCGTTTCGCTGATGCACTCGATGCCAAACTGTTCAGCTTGGAAACGATAGAAGACCGGGTGTTGATACGTATCAACGAGCAGGCCTCCTTCCCCTCCGGTAGTTCCACACTGAAAACCACCTTTTTACCACTGTTATCACGGCTGGCCACGGCACTGGTGGAGATAGATGCCAGCTTTGTCGTCGCCGGCCACACTGACAATGTGCCATTACGCTCCGGTTTATATCGCTCCAACTGGGAACTCTCGGCCGCCCGTGCCACCTCAGTGGTACATGCTCTGCTAAACCAGAGCGGTTTGCAGGCCGACCAGTTTCGTATAGAAGCCTACGCCGATACGCAACCGCTCGGCAGTAACGCGACGGCAGCGGGCCGGGCACAAAACAGGCGGGTTGAAATCGGCATCATCAACCCATGGTCGTAGGCCGAAAATTGCTTATATAATCGAAGACAAGGGCTTCGATGAGACTTATGCAACTTTACGATAAGGACATAGCATGAAAACATCAGACCTGCTCGTCAAAGCACTGGAAAATGAAGGGGTCGAGTACATTTTTGGTATTCCCGGAGAGGAAAACCTCGACTTTCTGGATTCCCTGCGCCATTCCTCAATCAAGTTAATCATTACCCGTCACGAGCAGGCGGCAGGCTTCATGGCTGCCAATTACGGCCGACTGACAGGTAAACCCGGTGTCTGCCTGTCGACATTAGGACCCGGTGCCACCAATCTGGTCACCCCTGCCGCCTATGCCCAACTGGGCGGCATGCCAATGCTGATCATTACCGGCCAGAAGCCCATCAAAGCTAGTAAACAGGCGCTGTTCCAAATCGTCGATGTGGTCAATATGATGCGGCCTATTACCAAGTTCACCAAACAGGTAGTGCACGGCAATACCGTTGCTGCCATCGTGCGTGAAGCCTTCCGTGTTGCCGTGGAAGAACGCCCCGGTGCGGTACATATCGAGCTGCCGGAAGACATCGCCGCAGAAGAGGCGCATGAGCGCATCTATACCGTGGAAACCATTCGCCGTCCCGATGCAGACAACCGCAGCATTCAGCACGCGCTGAAAATGATTGAAGATGCCAAGATGCCACTGCTGCTAATTGGTGCCGGTGCCAACCGCAAACGCGCCAGTGTCGCCTTGACCAAATTTGTCGAGCACACCGGTATCCCATTCTTCAACACTCAGCTGGGCAAGGGTGTGATTGACGAACGGCATGACAGCTATCTCGGTACTGCCGCGTTGTCTGAATCAGACTTTCTGCATTGCGCCATTGACCGCGCCGATCTGATTATCAACGTCGGCCATGATGAAGTGGAAAAACCCCCTTTCTTTATGAAGGACGGTGGTGCAGAGGTCATCCACATTAACTTCCATGCGGCGGAAATTGATCCGGTCTACTTCCCACAACTGGATGTGGTCGGTGATATTGCGACCTCGATTAATCGCCTGCGTGCCGGGTTAACACTGCAACCACACTGGGACTTTTCCTATTACTATAGGGTCAAGCAGGAGGTTCAGGAACGGCTGTCTAAGTACAGCGATGACGAACGCTTTCCAATATTACCACAGGCCGCTGTACGCAGTATCCGTGAGGTTATGGGGGAACAGGATATTTTAGCGCTGGATAATGGCGTCTATAAAGTCTGGTTTGCTCGTAATTACCCGAGCTATTACCACAACTCACTTCTTCTGGATAATGCTTTGGCCACCATGGGTGCCGGTCTGCCTACCGCGATGATGGCAAAAATGCTGCATCCGGAGCAAAAAGTCATGGCCGTCTGTGGTGATGGCGGCTTTATGATGAACTCGCAGGAACTGGAAACCGCCGTCAGGCTGGGGCTGGATCTGGTCGTTCTGATTTTAAATGACAATGCCTACGGCATGATACGCTGGAAACAGGAGGGGATGGGCTTTGAAGATTATGGCCTGACCTTCAACAACCCGGACTTTGTGAAATATGCAGACAGCTACGGTGCTATTGGCCACCGCCCGGCCAGCCATGCCGAGTTTGTTAAGGTTCTGGATACCGCACTCAATTCAAAAGGGGTGCATCTAATTGATTTGGCCATTGACTACTCAATGAACCACTCGATTCTGAGCGAAGGATTGAAACAGAAAATCTGCATTTTGTAAGGAGCGCCTGCTATGAGTACCATCCCGCATTTCCCGCTGAAGATCGCTGGCCTTTCCAAACCCGGTGCGCCCAAGGTCGAAGTGTATTCGCCCTACACCGATCAGGTCATTGGCACCGTCGACAAGGCGGGTGACGCCGAGGTGGAGATGGCGCTGGAAACGGCTTATGAGCTGTACCGCGATCGCAGCCGCTGGCTGAGCACTGTTGAACGCATTGGCATTCTGGAAAAGGCGGTGGCAATGCTGAAAGAGCAAGCTGCCAGCCTGGCCGTGGGGGCAGCAGAAGAAGGTGGCAAGCCACTGATTGATTCCAATGTGGAAATGGCCCGCTGCATTGACAGCCTTCGCGCCTGTGTCGATGCGCTCAGAAATGATGCCCCGCATACCATTCCGATGGGCATCAACCCGGCGTCACAACACCGTCTGACGATGATGCGCAAGGAACCGATCGGCGTCGTGGTCGCCGTCAGCGCATTTAACCATCCACTTAATCTGATTGCTCATCAGGTCGGCCCCGCTATCGCGACAGGCTGCCCGGTTATCGTCAAACCGGCCGAAAACACCCCGCTGTCATGTTTCCGCCTAGTGGATATTTTCCATCGTGCTGGCCTACCGGAAGAGTGGTGTCAGGCGCTGTTGACAGAAAATCATCAGGTGGCGGAGAAACTCGCTACCGATCCTCGCGTGGCCTTTCTCAGCTTTATCGGCAGTGCCGAGGTCGGTTGGTATTTACGTTCCAAGCTGGCCGCTGGTACCCGCTGTGCACTTGAGCATGGCGGTGTAGCGCCGGTGATTGTTGCAGCTGATGCTGATATCGACCGTGCTGTGCCCGGACTTGCCAAAGGCAGTTTCTATCATGCCGGTCAGGTCTGTGTGTCGGTACAGCGCATTTATGCAGACAAAAGTATTGCCCGTGAGCTGGCCGAAAAGATCGCCAATGCCGCTCAGACTATGGTTGTGGGCGACCCGGTCTCGGATCAAACCGAAGTCGGCCCAATAATCCGTAAATCGGAACTCAGCCGTATCGCCTCCTGGGTACAGGAAGCAGTAGATAAAGGCGCGGAACTGCTCTGCGGTGGCCAGACCATGCCGCATAACTGCTATGCCCCTACGGTGTTATTCAATCCACCTGACAATGCCAAGGTGTCACATGAAGAGATCTTCGGCCCCGTGGTGTGCGTCTATCCGGTCTATTCACTGACTGAAGCGACAGGCAAAGCCAATAGCCTTAACTTCGCCTTCCAGGCTTCAGTGTATAGTCAGAATATCGATACCGCGATGCAGGTGGCTGACTCACTCGATGCCTCTGCGGTAATGATTAATGAGCACACGGCCTTTCGCGTCGACTGGATGCCCTTTGCCGGACTCAAACACTCCGGCCTCGGCGTCGGCGGCATTCCCTACACCATGGAAGATATGCAGGTCGAAAAAATGATAGTGGTGACTTCAAAGGGCATCCGTTAAGCCGGTAAACAACCCTAGCCTGTCTGTTCATGCTCTGTATGAACAGGTAGGCCCTTTCTCTAAACCGCCGAGGTGTCTATGTTACCAACGCGTCAGATTCTTCCTATGCTGCTTCTAGGCAGCTTTCTGTCTCCTGCACCTTTAGTTGCTGATCCGGGCAAACTGACTATCAACTTCGACTATGACGCGGCTAACAGCTTTGATCAGGGCCGTGCTGCTGTTATCCGGGTGGAAAAAGGACAGCCATTAACCGGGCTTATCAATAAACAGGGCGAATGGGTGTTTGGTCCGGCCAAAAACACGGAAATCCATGATTTTCGTGAAGATCTAGCGCCCATCCGTCAGGACAACCGCTGGGGCTATCTCAACCCACAGGGTGAGATTGTTATCCCGCCCACGTTTCATAAAGCCCGCCACTTCCATAACGGGCTCGCTGCGGTATTGAAGCAAGGTCTTTGGGGCTACATCAACGCCACTGGGGAGTGGCAAATCCCAGCTCAGTTTGAGCAGGCTTACCGTTGTGATAAGGAAGTCTGCAGCGTCAAAGCAGAAGGCAAATGGGGCTTTATTGACAGGCAGGGTAACTGGCTTATTGCCGCACAATTCGACGATGCATTGATTTTCGATGAGGGACTGGCGCCGGTTCAGACTCCGCAGGGCTGGGGCTATATCAACCGTGAAACCGAGTTCGTCATTGCGCCCCAGTTTGATCGGGCGCTCGACTTTGAGGACGGTGTTGCTATTGTTAACAAGGGCGATGAATGGTGGTTTATTCAGCCTGATGGCAAGCCTTTAACGACAATGCGTTACGACAGTCTGATGCCCTTTCGTGAAGGCATGGCAGTGATTGTCAAAAACGGCCGTTACGGCTACCTCAACCGTGTCGGTCAGGAAGTGATTCCTCCCAGCCTGGATAATGCCTGGTCCTTTAGTGAAGGTTTAGGTCGTATCGAAATTCAAGCCAAAATCGGCTATGTAAACATACAGGGTGAGATGCACATCAAACCGCAGTTCAAATGGGGCCACTCGTTCACCGAAGGGCTCGCTGCAGTGACGCTGGATTACTGGAAATACGGCTATATCAATACGGAAGGTGAGATAGTTATTCCCGCAGAGTTTGACGATGCCCAACCTTTCCATGACGGTATGGCACCCGTACAGCTACAGGGAAAGTGGGGTTATATTTCGCGCGAGTAAACCAAACCCATCAAACCAACTTCCGCCATATAAAAAATTCGTACAATAATGCTGACAACCCTGTTGCCGCAGTGCTTGCTGTTGTCTATATTGAAGCCTGCACCCGAGGAACTGTATGACATATTGTATTGCCATTTCGCTGGATAAAGGGCTGGTTTTAACCTCCGACTCACGCACCAATGCGGGCATTGACCAGGTCAGTACTTACAGCAAGATGTTTCGCTTTGAGACCAACGCCGACCGCAGCATGGTGGTCATGAGTGCGGGTAATCTGGCCACTACCCAGTGTGTCATTGAGCAACTGAACCGCGATCTTCGTGAAAACAATGAGATAAACCTTAATACCACGCATTACATGTCGGATACCGCAGACTATGTGGGTGAAGTGCTGAGTAAACGTATTCGACGTTATAGTGACGAGGAACAATCGGGCTTCTCACCGGAGGCAACACTGTTACTTGCGGGCCAGATTCAGGGACAGCCGCATCAGGCGTTTTTGATTTATCCTCAGGGGAATCACATCACGACCTCACCGGAAACGCCATACCTGCAGATCGGTGAAAGTAAGTACGGTAAACCCGTGCTGGATCGATTCCTCACGATGGATACCTCCCTGCTGGATGCCGCGACTTGCTCCTTGATTTCGATGGACTCCACCATGAAGAGTAATGTAAGTGTGGGCCCCCCCATTGAGGTGCTGATGTATTTTAAAGATAGCCTAAGTTTACGTCGTCACTATCGCTTTGATGTGGACGATCCTTTCCTGATGGAACTGCGTCGCGAATGGGGCAGCAAACTCAACCAGGCCTTTAGTGAAATGCCTCGCATCCCTGACAGCAATAAGGGGTCAATGCAATAAATCGTGAATAAATTCCAGCTTGCGCTCTACTGACGGTGAGATCACGAAGGGGTAAGCATCAGTATTCCCAGTACTTCGACTCAGCGCATTCATTACTACCACGAGCTGCATCCATTCACGCAACCAGTTAGAAAACAACCTATCCTGTTCTTGTTTGGCAATTAAGTCATAAGACAAGGCCGTTTCCAGCGTTTCCATCATCAAAAGATAATGTGCCCAAGTTTCGGCCCAGTCTTCCAGAGGGTGCGCGCATGCATAGGGCGAAATATAGTTAGCCTGCCAGTTCGCATCCGGGCCATTGGCATAATACTCCTCCAAGCTACGGCTGTAGTCCTGCTGCTCGTCACCAAACAACTGGCGAAAGGGATTTATCTTCGGTGAATCCTTTACCAGCGTTTCCCAATAAAAATGACCGATCTCATGACGAAAATGGCCTAAAAGGGTCCGATATGGCTCATTCATCGCCTCTTTAGCTGCCTCTAGGTAACTGGCGTCCGCCTCTGCCGCGTTGATGGTGATCACCCCCTGACCATGGCCACTAAGCACATGCTCATTCAGTACCGATGGATTACTGCGTTTGTCTTCAAGAAAATCAAACACCAGCCCTTGCCTCGTTGCCAACGGCAAATTCAGCCCCACTAAGCCATAGAGCATGCGTCGTTTAGCCGCTTCCAGTGTTCGCCAACGACGCCAGTTCAGCGATGAGCTCAATACCGGGATGGTTCGGGTCATTGCACAGGACACACACTGTGTCTGCTGCAACTCTGCGGGTAGTAGCCAATTACACTGCAGTTCATGCTCCCGGTGCTCACAGAGCACAAAGGTTTTCTCTGGCTCACTAGCGGACTGCCAGGCCACATCTGACGGCAACAAGGTTAATAAGGTCTGCGTATCGGGGTCAAAGCCGAGCAAATGACCGCAGGCACCACAGAACAGATTGTCAAAAAAGACTTCCTGACCGCAGTTGCAGTAAAAACGCCTCATGCCGCCGAATAGTCCGGATAAAACCAGTTTTTGACAATCTCACTGGTGAGATCATTTAGGCTGACCTGCAACTCATCCATCAACAGCCGTATAGAATCTGCTGGGTACTGCTCTGCATCGTAGTTCTCCACGGTGGAGAGAATCTTCGCCTGACGCTCAATAATCGCTTCCCCTCTGGGCAGGTACCCCAAGTACTTACCCAATGCATTGATAGAAAAACACAGCGAGCGCGGAAATCGCTGATCGGTAATTAAAAAACTCAGCACCGTCCCGGCCTTAATCGATGAACTGTGTTCCTGAATATACATCTGCTGTGCGCTTAACGCGCGTAGCAGAGTCGCCCACAACAGGCTTTGATACTGCTTGCTGTTATCGCTCTTGCTGTCTGCCACCAGCATGGCGGTCATTTCCAGTATTCGACTGGTCATGTCAGCTCGTTCCAGGTGCTTGCCCACCAACAGAAAATCATAGGCCGAATTGCGGCTCATATGGTTGGCGATAATACCCCATATGCATTGGCAGCGCTCAGTGATAGTAAGTAATAACTTCTGCCTTCTACGACGGTTACCAATAGTGGACAACTCTCCCTTCACCAAAAGATGCAGCTCATTGATTTGCTCCCACAGGCTTTCCGGCAATACGTCCAGTGAAGTACGGGCATTCTCCCTCAGGCTAAGCAAGGCATTGACCAGCGAACCGCTATAGTTGGTATCCGCCAGCAAAAAATGCATCACGTCATATTCATTTACCCGATCATAGTTTTCAAAATAAGCTTGCCTGCCATCAAAGATGGTGATCAGGCTGAACCAGTTCATTTCACGATGTTCAGGCAAATCCATTAACAAAGCCGTATGCACATTGATTAAACGCGCAGTACTTTCCACTCGCTCCAGATAGCGTGCCAGCCAGAATATTCTTTCTCCTACCCGCGATAACATTATTCGGCCTCCGCAAACGGTGAATCATCAACAATCCAGGTATCCTTACTACCACCGCCTTGTGAAGAGTTCACCACCAGCGATCCTTCCACCAAGGCCACCCGAGTTAAACCGCCCGGCGTCACATAGACTGAATTACCCGAAAGAATAAACGGCCGTAAATCGACATGGCGTGGCGCTATCGTGTCGCCACAACTGGTAGGTGACACCGATAAATTCAACGTTGGCTGAGCAATATAGTTAGTCGGGTTTTCCACTAGCAGCTTACGAAACTCGTTCACTTTCTCTTCACTGGCATGAGGGCCGACCAACATGCCATACCCGCCGGACTCATTAGCAGGCTTGACGACCAGCTCCGGTAAATGTGCCAGAACATGCTCAAGTTGTTCCGGATCACCGCACAGCCAGGTGGGCACATTGTCGATAACCGGGGTTTCATTCAGGTAGTAACGGATCATCTCAGGCACATAGGCATATATCACTTTGTCATCGGCAACACCACACCCCGGTGCATTAGCAATCGCAACTTTGCCCGCCCGCCATGAGCGCATGATTCCCGGTACACCGAGTATTGAATCCGGTCGAAAAGCCTCTGGATCAATAAAGTCATCATCAATACGGCGATAAATCACATCCACCCGCTCTAAGCCGTAGATGGTTTTCATATAGACATAATCATCGGCCCCCACCAGCAGATCAGAACCTTCCAGTAAAATAAGGCCTGCTTGCTGAGCCAGAAACGCGTGCTCGTAATAGGCTGAGTTGAAGACACCGGGAGTCAGCAGTGCAATTCGCGGACTGGAAACATCGGGCCTGAGTGAGCTCAACATCTGTGATAAGCGTTCGGGATACACATCAACCGGGCTGATATTGAGCAGGCGGAATAATTCAGGAAATACACGCTTGGTAGTTTTGCGATTTTCCAGCATGTAGGACACACCGGAGGGCACGCGTAGATTGTCTTCCAGCACATACATCGTGCCATCCTGATCGCGCACCAGATCGGAGCCGCAGATATTCGCCCAAACGCCATGAGGTGGGGTCATCCCTTGGCACTGGGGCCGATAGCCTTTGGACTTGTAGACGACATCTTCGGGAATAATGCCATCTTTGATGATAGCGGCCTCGTTATAGATGTCCTGAATGAACTGATTTAATGCACGTATGCGCTGATTCAGCCCCTTTTCAGTGCGCTGCCACTCGGACTTGGGAATAGCTCTGGGGATAATATCAAACGGCCAGGCGCGATCAATATTGCCAGCATCACTGTAAACGGTGAAGGTGATCCCCCGCTCCAGCATTTCCATTTCCGACTCATTGACCCGCTGTCGAAATGCCTCTTGTTCCATGCCCTGCAGGTAATCCAGCAATTTGTAACTGAAACTGCGCGGCTGATGCTGTGAATACATCAACTCATCAAAAAACCCCTCAGGGTCATAATCACGCCACATATCCTTCATGCATCACCTCTCCATAATGAGGATCGATCATCGTCATACAGACTATGTGCAGCAAATCTTATGCCTCACTCTATGTAGGCAACGATAAGGCCTAGTGAAAGAGCATCGACTTCACCATGCCATTGATAATACGGGCCGCATTTGCATCGCGCGTACCGCGAAAGGTCGACACCAGCATTTTCGCTTCATTAAAGGCGTTATCGATGTCTTCGCGAAACAACTGGCGGAAGCGATTGACGCCCAGAATATAAATACTGCCGGGCTGTTCGGTTTGTTGCAGAATGTCCTGCTCGGCGTCACCGTGACGGCGAGTAATAAAACGTCCCAGCAGCTGACTGTAAAGCGGAATGCCCATCATAAAGGTCAGCAATTTATTCACTTCTCTGGGGTTACGTTCCTGCCAATACTGAGCATAAGCAGAAATACGACGAAACCGGGGCCAATCCACTTCTGTTAACAAGGCTATCGGCCCAGAGGGGCTGGCACCCTCAAAAATGGTTTCGATATCGGTACAAAAGGCATGGAAATCAGGCAATGCGGCACTACTCAGGCTGCTGGAAACCAGTGCAATATCCGCTTCCAGTTCCTGTAAGGCTTGCAGTGGCGATTGATACAACTCCACTTGGGAGTGCAATTGCTGGTGCTCGTCACGCCAAAAGCGTAAGGCTTTGGCCTGAGGGTGAAACTCCGCCAGCACCGCCACTGAGGTAAACATGCCTGCGTACTCACTCATAGCTCTATTTTTAGCCGAAAAGCCCCCTTGTTTCAATGACCACAAATCGCTATGCCATGTTTCCTGCTCCAAATGACAGGCATAAAAAAACCCCGGTCACTTATCATGGCCGGGGTCTTATTAACGCGTCTTAAGCCAGTGAGGCCAGAGCAGAAGCATAATCCGGCTCATCGGCAATCTCAGCGACCTGCTCGGTGTAAATCACCTTACCGTTATCGATTACCACCACCGCACGTGAGCACAATTCTGCCAGTGGGCCTTCCTTGATGGTCAGGCCATAATCGTCAGCAAAGCTGGAGCGAAACGCCGACACGGCAACAACATCATCTACGCCTTCCGCGCCACAAAAACGTGACAGGGCGAATGGCAGATCTTTGGAAACACAGACAACGGTGGTGTTATCAAGCGAAGCCGCTTTTTTGTTAAATTCACGGACTGAAGTCGCACACGTCGGTGTATCAACCGATGGGAAAATGTTCAGCACGACACGGCCTGACAAATCCGACAGGTTCAGATCCGACAGATCCGTTTTGGTTAATGAAAATGCCGGCGCCTGGCTGCCGACAGCAGGTAAATCACCTGCGGTTTGGAAAGGATTACCTTTTAACGTAACTGTAGCCATAAATTTCTCCTTGGACATGTTCTGCGTTGAGTTGCATGAGACTTACATTCCGCCGTTGCAGTGTCAACAGAGAAGTCAAAACCAGGGTGAAAATCAAGCCCTTGACTGCTGGTGGGCCAACAAGTGTTGATACACCCGGCGCGCATCGGCGAGGTTCTGCTTACCACGACGCACCCGTTTGTCTTCGATCATCGCAATGGCGGCAATCACTCCCATGATACTGAATAAGGTGCCGGGGATACCGCCGGACAGCCAGGCCAGATAGTTAGCTCCGACGATCAACAGCATGACCTGTATCACCATCCACTGTGAGGCCAGTTTTTCCTTGTGGCAAGTTCGGCATTTCAGATGCCATAGATTCAGCAACTCGTCGAGTTCGTCATCATTCAGCAATTGAAGCTTATTGTAGTACTCAATACCAATGAGTTCGTCATTGTAGTTTCGAGAGACCAGATGAATATCCTCAGCCATCGCCCGCAGTGCTGCAAAGGTATCTTGATCCCGCTCGATCATAACTGCTCCTTGAAAACCTCTTCTCACTATGACCAAGCAAAAGGCAATACAACAGGGAGGAATTTCCTGTTTTTTTGCGGCGGCGATTCATAAAATTTTCATAGTTGAGATCTATAGTGACGCTCATAGCGATAGAGGTCTTCGGCATGAATGCAGCACTTCAATACCCCCTGGTTATCTGGCGCATTATCGACGGCAAACCCGGCCATCAGGCGCAAACCGAAGGGCTTATCGATGCCTTGTCTAGAAAACACCGCTGCCAGAGCTTTGATATACCGCTACAGAGGTCTGTTTGTAACCTTCGAGCCCTGACGGGCGGAGAACGCTGGCCAGCAGGTCAGGCGTTGCCAAGGCCTGACTTTATCATCGGCGCTGGCCATCGCACCCACCTGTCGATGCTGGCCGCCAAACGTGTCTATGGTGGCCGTACCATCGTACTGATGAAGCCTTCGCTGCCTGTCAGCTTGTTTGATCTGAGCCTGATTCCTGAGCATGACCAGTATCGTGGCAACAGCAGCATCCTCGAAACTCGCGGCGTGTTGAACCCGATGCAGCCACAGGGCGCACACCTTCGCAACAAAACACTGATCATGATAGGCGGCCCGTCGAAACATTTCGGCTGGCAGAGGGATGCGCTGATTGCCCAGATCATTCGTCTGTGCCGGGACAACCCGGAACAGCATTTCTGCCTGACCACCTCACGCCGAACTCCCGCTGAGTTTGTGCCAGCGCTGGAATTACGTGCCCTAAATAACCTCAGCATCGTGCCCTTTGCCTCAACCGGCAAAGACTGGATTGCCCGACATCTTGCTGACAGCTACCGTGCCTGGATCACCGAAGACTCCACCTCGATGGTGTACGAAGCGCTGACTGCACGGACCGCGGTTGGCATTCTGAGTATGCCGATAAAACGGGAAAACAGAGTTGCCCGCGGTGTTCAGCGTCTGATCCAGTCACAACTGGTTACCCAATTTGATGCCAGAGGCGACTACAAGGCGCTAATGCACCCGGTCAGCGGCTTTACCGAAGCCGATCGCTGCGCAGACTGGATACTCAACGCTTGGCAGCAGCCCTCGCCTGTATTGCAACCCGAATTGGCATGGCAGAACGGTTAGCTCAGATGCCGCAACGCTTAACTGTAGTACAAGTGTTACCAGCACTAGAGTCTGGTGGTGTGGAGCGTGGCACGCTGGAAGTCGCTCGTTATCTGGTACAGCAGGGACACCGCTCCATCGTCATCTCGACCAGTGGCCGTCTGGTGGCTCAGCTCGAAGCGGAAGGCAGTGAACATATAGCATGGCCCATTGGTAGCAAGTCCTTACTTACACTAAGACTGATTTCACGTCTGCGTCGTTTTCTTGCGGAGAATGACGTTGATATTGTACATGCCCGCTCGCGCTTTCCCGCCTGGATCAGTTTTCTGGCCTGGAAAAGCATGCCCGTATCTAGCCGCCCTCGCTTTATTACCACCGTACATGGCCGCTACTCGGTCAGTCCCTACAGCCGTATCATGACGCGTGGCGAGCAAGTCATCGTCGTCTCTAACATGATTCGCGACTATGTGCTCAGACACTATCCGGTTCATCAAAGCCGACTACGACTCAATTACCGGGGGGTGGATCCTGCAGCCTTTCCGTATGGCTACAAGCCCGATGAAAATTGGCTGTCTGCGTGGCATGCCCAATATCCTCAGACCCACGGTAAAACGTTACTCACATTACCTGGACGTATTACCCGCTGGAAAGGTCAGCTGGACTTTATCAAGTTTGTTGATCAGCTAAGGCACAAACATCCAGCAATCCATGGTCTGATCGTTGGTGAAATAAAAGCCGACAAAACCGGGTTTCAACAGGAGCTTGAACAGGAAATTACACGCCGGGGCTTGCAAAAGCACATTAGCTTTACCGGACACCGCCGGGATGTGCGCGAAGTCATGGCCATCTCATCTATTGTGCTGTCTTTTTCCACCCAGGCTGAAGCCTTTGGCAGGACGACATTGGAAGCGCTCAGTCTTGGCATCCCTGTTATCGCTTATGCCCACGGCGGTGTAGCTGAACAACTGGCCGAAATCCTGCCAGCAGGACAAGTAGCTGTAGGCGATGTCGATCATGCGAGCCAGTTAGCTGATCGCTGGTTACAGCAGGCGCCTATTATTCCGGACAGTCATCCTTTTCAGCTTGAGACCATGCTCAGAACCACCTTGGCCGTCTATCAGGATGCGCTCCGTTTACCGAGGCC
>JASBUF010000073.1 GCA_030148085.1 Methylophaga sp.
TACGCAGACTGCAACGGATGCGGTGGATTACGATGCGTTCCTGGCAGCAGTGAGTGCGGCTGCAGCGTTGGAAAGTGGCGTCAGCTACAGTGCTGGTACGTTAACTTTTGATAGCAACTTTGATGGTCAGTTCGACTTCACCGTTGATGCCATCAATGATGAGTTAGTGGAAGGCACCGAAACCATTGTTGGTACCCTAAGTAATGCGACGGTGAGTAATGGTTCAGCCTCGATTACAACGCCAAGCACCACCACCAATATCACTGAAAAATATGCGGCTATCAGATTTGCTATCGACTACACGCCTAGTATCAGTGTGGATGCCGAATAAACGGCAACCTTCAGTGTCACCATGAGTGGCGGCCCATTACCTGTTGGTGAAACAGCGACAGTCGATATCAGTCTGGGTACGCAGACTGCAACGGATGCGGTGGATTACGATGCGTTCCTGTCAGCGGTGAGTGCGGCGGCGGCGTTAGAAAGTGGCGTGAGCTACAGTGCCGGCACGCTGACCTTTGATAGCAACTTTGATGGTCAGTTCGACTTCACCGTTGATGCCATCAATGATGAGTTAGTGGAAGGCACCGAAACCATTGTTGGTACTCTAAGTAATGCGACGGTGAGTAATGGTTCAGCCTCGATTACAACACCAAGCACCACCACCAACATCACGGAAGTTGATATTGCGGTTAGCTTTGCAATCGACTCCACGCCCAGTATCAGTGAAGATGCCGAAGAAACGGCAACCTTCAGTGTCACCATGAGTGGCGGTCCATTGGCAGTAGGTGAAACCGCTACCGTGGATATCAGTCTGGGTACACAGACAGCGACCGATGCGGTGGACTACGATGCGTTCTTGTCAGCGGTGAGTGCGGCGGCGGCGTTAGAAAGTGGCGTGAGCTACAGTGCCGGAACGCTGACCTTTGATAGCAACTTTGATGGTCAGTTCGACTTCACCGTTGATGCCATCAATGATGAGTTAGTGGAAGGCACCGAAACTATCGTGGGGACATTGAGTAATGCGACGGTCTCTAACGGTAGTGCGACTATCACTACGCCAAGCACCGCCACCAATATCACTGAAGTTGATGCGGCAGTTACCTTTGCCGTCAATGTCACTTCAGAAGATGCAGCCAACGATAGTCCTACCCAATCCGCGACAATTGCCGAGGAAGTGTTGGGTGACAATCAAGGTACTTTCACCATTAGTATCGGTGGCGATGCGTTGACAGGTAGCAATACTGCGACCGTGACGATTACCGTGAGTGGTTCAGCGGAGGATACTGACTTTGTTGGTATGAGCGGAAATGACTATGCGGATCTGGTTGCAGCAATTAAAGCTGCCGCAGAATTGGCAGGCTTGACTGTCAGCAATGATGATGGTGATAGCCTGGATGTAACATGGGCGGCGGGAGATACCACGAGCTTTAATGTTGATCTGACCGCCTTTGATGATGACATTCTGGACCCTGAATCGCTGACTTTGACTCTGAGTGGTCCGAGTGTCGATGAGGGCAGTGCAACACTTGAGTCTGCTGAAGAGGCAGCCACACTTAACATTACAGACGTAGATGCTGAGCCAACAGCAGGTTCCGTGTCAGCTTTGGTTGATGATGAAGGTCTAACGGATGGTATCCCTGGCGGTGATGGCGATGACACTCCTGATGTCGATGCTGATAATGACGAAAGTACTTACAGCGGAACCTTAACCTTCGACTTCGGTGATAATGGAGCGGGTAGCATCGATTTTGCAGAAATGCATGGTGATACCGGCTCACTCGGCACTGAAGATATTTCCTATGCCTGGGATGGTGGTACCAACACTCTTACAGCCACTACTGTAGGGGGAAGCCGCCCAGATACCGACTTATTTACAGTGACTGTCAACCCAGCCACGGGCGCTTATACAGTGACGCTGTTAACGAATGTGTTGCATGAGAGCCTAGACGGTGTGGGTGGCGATAACACCGAAAACAATGACTCCGTTGTGCTGACATATACGGTTCGTGATTCGGACACCGATACTGCAGATGGAACGTTGACCATCAATTTCGATGACGATACTCCAGCGTATATCAATCCAACTACAGCACATGTGGTTGATTTGGCTACCATGCCTGATGTGATTGAGAACCTGAATTTTGCAGCGGGGGCTGATGGTATCGGTGATGTTGTCTTCAGCACTATCTACAACGGTGAAACTGCCATGGATGGTGATGGCAATACCTTAAGCTATAACGGTGCAACGTTGTATCTCTACACGATCGATAGCGGCACAACAGTTGTTGCTTCCACAGCGGATTCGCTGGCAGGGGTAGATGCTGAAAATATTGCCACAACCGGTTACACCGTTGAACTGAATGGGGATGGTACCTATACCTTCCATTCAAATGGTGTCATTAACAACGGTACTGCTGTCAGCTCGGCTGAGATCGGTCAAGTAGGAGGTGGTAATAAAACCTGGAAAGCCTTTATTGACCTTGGAGGTACAACAGAGGATGCCTTCCTGACAACTAAGAATGGCGATAGTGTTAACACCAATAATGGTGAAATCGGTATCAGTGAGGGTAATAGTTTTGAGGTCGGTGAAGGTTACCGGATCGACTTTGTGAATAATCTCACTACATCAGGCAGCGGCGGAGGTGAAACATTCTCTGTGGCGGGAGGCAGTTACAACGAAACGAACTCCTTTAGACAAATCGTATCCAAAACAGGTACAGGTAACAGTGCCAATATTTTGGTGACCGCATTTTATATCCTAGACGTACCGACCGATGCTTTGGGCGATTATTACACTGATGCTTCGGATGCTGCTGACAAGATCACCTTATCGACAACTGATATTAAGGTTTATGATTTTGGTGGAAATGATGTCACTGGCTCGGTCACGATCAGTCAGAGTGGAGATTCAGTGCTCATTGAAGGTATCCAGCAAGATTGGACATTTGAGGTGAACTCAGATGATGCTTTCAATGCCATTCAGATCGATGCTGCTACGGGTAGTAGCACATTCAAGCTAGGTGTATTTAGTTATGGTGAGGATTTAACAGGTGACCCTCTGGAATTGAGTTACGCTGTTACAGGTACGGATGGTGATGGAGACTCAGTAGGGGGAACTCTTGATGTTGTTCTATACCCGGATGCTTCAACAGTGGAAGGTACCGACGCTGGAGAAGCTCTTAATGGAACAGATCAAACTGACTATATCCTTGCCTACGATGGCGATGATGTACTTCAATCGCTGGGTGGAGATGATGTACTTATAGGTGGTGCAGGTAACGACGTCATGGATGGTGGGGCTGGTGTTGATACTTTTGTCTTTAGCATGGCTGAAAACACTGGTAATGACACCATTATAAACATTGAGTCTGGTGACGTGCTCTCGTTCATTGATGTTCTCGATATTAATGACAGTTCTACATTAACGATTGATGATGTCATCACGTCTGTCGTTGATAACGGGGATGGATTGAGTGTGGAAATTGGTCTCTCAAATGGAGGAACTATCATTCTTGATGCTGCTGGAACATTAGGCAACACTATAGATAGTGCAGCTCAACTTGAGAGTATTCTTGGTATTTCATTGAATGTAGATCAAAGCTAAAACATAAGTTATTAAAGCTTAAAGCTAGGCCGACTTCATGTCGGCCTTTTTTTGCCGACTGTACGGCAAATACTAGGCGGCACGGAGGTGGCAAAGCCTTGCCGCTATTCGTACAAATTGATTGCCGCCCGCCCAACCGAGCCTCATAAAAATCAGGTTATTCCGACTCTGGCACACAAACTGCTATCTCATGCTTAAAGAAAGTTTTTTGTGGAGTGTGATATGGCCATCAATTTTGATTCTGCGCTTGGAATTCATGCTGACGCTTTGAGAGTGCGTTCGCAGCGTGCTGAGCTATTGGCTGCCAATCTGGCTAATGCCGATACACCTAATTACAAGGCGCAGGATATTGATTTTCGCCAGGCCTTAAACAGTGCCATCAAAGACAGTGGTTCAGCACAGCAAATGCAAACCACACACCAGAACCACATTCCCTTTACAGGTGGGGGGACTGGTAGTGGCGGGTTGATGGCGCCGGTTCAGTACCGCATTGCGATGCAGGATTCCTTGGATGGCAACACGGTTGATGAGCAGATCGAGCAATCACAGTTTATGCAGAACGCGGTGCACTATCAGGCCAGTCTGGAATTCCTGGGCGGCAAGTTCACCAGCCTGACTAAAGCACTGCGAGGAGAGTAAGTAAATGTCCTTATTTAATATTTTTGATATTGCCGGTAGCGGCATGAGTGCTCAGTCGCTGCGACTCAACACGACAGCCAGTAACCTTGCCAATGCCGACAGCGTTAGCAGCAGTGTCAACGATGTCTACCGTGCCCGTCAGCCGGTCTTTTCTGCCGTGTTGGATCAGGCTCAAGAGGGCTACAAACAGGGTTCGGTTCAGGTGCATGGGGTGACGGAAAGTCAGGCCCCGGTACGAAGTGAATATAACCCGACACACCCGCTGGCAAATGAAGACGGTTATGTGTTCCATTCTAATGTCGATCCGATTGCCGAGATGGCCAATATGATGTCTGCCTCACGTTCGTATCAGAACAATGTCGAGATCGCCAATACCTCGAAACAACTCCTGCTGCGTACCTTGCAGCTGGGCCGGTAATCAAGCACAGGAGTAAGCGACAATGGCGGTAAATGGCGTAAGTGAAAACACATACAGCTTCCTCAACAGTCAGCAGTCAACGGCCAATGAAACGAAGGACACCGGACAACTGGCACTGGAGGATTTTATGTCTCTGATGACTACCCAGTTGAAAAATCAGGATCCGCTTAAACCCATGGAAAGCGGAGACTTCCTTAGTCAGATTGCTTCATTTGGTACCGTCAGCGGTATTGCTGACTTGCAGGATTCTTTCTCCAGCTTTGCCAAGGCCATGCAGTCCGATCAGGCGCTGCAAGGCTCATCACTGGTGGGGCGCTCGGTGTTGGTGCCGTCTTCAATCGGCTATATGACCGCCGATAGTGGTTTGACGGGACAGATCAATGTGGCTGAACCTGTCACCGATCTGAAAGTAACGATTTACAACGAATCCGGTGTCCCGGTCAGAACCATCGAGATGGGCTCAGCGTCGGGTTACACCAACTTCAGTTGGGATGGCTTTGATAACAACGGCAAGGCCAGTTCGGAAGGCGTGTATCAATTCAAAGCAACGGGTACGGTCAATGGCGAAAACACCGCCTTTGCCACTGCCACTGTTGCCAAAGTATCCAGTGTTTTGGTCGGCTCAGGCAGCCAGGGTTTAACGGTCAACCTCGCGGGCATTGGTTCAGTGCCGTTCAGCGAAGTACAAGAAATTATCTAAGGAGGGCATCACCATGTCTTTTAGTACAGCACTCAGCGGTCTTAATGCAGCAACAGCGGACTTGAATGTTAAATCCAATAACATCGCCAACGTGAATACGACGGGTTTTAAACAGTCACGTGCCGAGTTCGGTGATGTCTTTGCCGTGTCTGCGTTCGGTACAACCAGTCGCACAGCGATTGGTAACGGTACGGTTTTGCAAAACGTGGCGCAGCAGTTTGCACAAGGTAATCTGGAGTTTACCGATAACGCACTGGATCTGGCTATCAGCGGTGAAGGTTTCTTTGCTTTGGCTCCAGATATCGACAGTGGTGAAGTGATTTACACCCGTGCCGGTGAGTTCGGTGTCAATAAAGATGGTTATATTGTCTCGAATGAAGGCTGGTATCTTCGTGCCTTTCCTGTAGATAGCAATGGTCAGATTTCGGCAACCAGCATGAATGCAACAGGCCCACTTCAGTTGCCACCATCAGTTGGTGCACCGGAAGCGACGACCTCACTAAGCATCGCCACCAACCTGCCGTCAACTTCCCCGGGTATAGATGATGGTGCCGGTGGTCTGTTGGCTATCGACCCGACTGACTCCACGACATACAGCTTTTCAACCTCTGCGACAGTTTATGATTCACTGGGTAATGAGCACGTTGTTACCACGTACTACCAGCACATCGACTCTGCGGCCGATGATGGCAGTGGTCCTGTTGGAGATAACCAATGGCAGATGGCTGTTTACATTGATGGTGGAGAAGTGAAAGGCGGTACAGCCGGTACACCCTTTGCCTTAGAAGATGATGCCCGTGTCAGCTTTAATGCTGATGGTACTCTTGCCTCAGTGGATGCTGACCCCTCAACTGCTGGGCTTGATCCAATTACATTAGCGTTTACCGATGGTGCCGCTTCAGAATGGGATAGCGGTGCGGAAACACAAAGCATCACACTATCTCTGGCCGGTTCGACGCAGAACTCCGGTGCCTTCAACGTAGGGGCACTGACGGTTAATGGTTTTCCAACTGGTCGACTGACTGGCGTTGATGTCAGTGAAGAAGGTCTGATTCGAGCTACTTACAGTAATGGACAAGCGGTACCTATCGGCAAAATCGCCATGGGTGACTTCGCTAATCCGCAGGCATTGAACAAGATTGGCAGTACTGCGTGGAAAGAAACGACCGACTCAGGTCCTGTTATTGCCGGTGAAGCCTCAACTGGTAGCTTCGGTTCGATTCAGGCTGGTGCCTTGGAAACCTCTAACGTGGATCTGACCAAAGAACTGGTTGGCCTGATTACCGCACAGCGTAACTTCCAGGCTAACTCGAAAGCGATTGAAACCAATAACGCAATCACTCAGACCATTATCAACCTTCGTTAATCGCTAAAGTAAGCCCCGTTCAGTCTTTGAGCGGGGCTTAATGCAAAGTGGAACAAAAACTGCTTCTAAATTAACAGACTATTTTTTTGACGTAATCAACGTTACTAGAGGCAACCATTATGGACCGCAGCCTATTCATCGCGATGAACGCCGCTCAGCAGACGATGCTGGCGCAGGCAACCAACGCCAACAACCTCGCCAACATCAATACCACGGGCTTTCGCGCGGACTTTGAACAATTCCGCAGCATGCCGGTGTTTGGCGAAGGCTTGCCGACCCGTGTTTATTCGATGACCGAGCGTCCTGCTACCGATTACCAACAAGGTTCGGTGCAATCGACAGGGCGTGATCTGGATATTTCTATTCAGGGTGAAGGCTTCATGGCCGTACAGGGTAAAGATGGCCGTGAAGGTTATACCCGCGCTGGTGATCTGCATATTACCGAAACAGGTCAGCTAGTCACTGGCACCGGCTTGGCTGTCATGGGCGAGGGGGGCCCTATCGCTATTCCACCTGCTGAGGAAGTTGAAATCGGCAGTGACGGCACAATATCGATACGCCCTGTCGGCGAAGCGGCAAATGCGCTTGCCGTCTTAGACCGTATCAAACTCGTCAAACCCGATTTACAGCAACTCTTCAAAGACAGTGATGGTTTGATGCGTATGCAGGATGGCAGTGATGCGCCACTGGATGCCACGGTCACCGTCGCTTCCGGTACGTTGGAGAGCAGTAATGTCAATGCAGTAGGTGCGTTGGTCAAAATGATCGAACTGCAACGTCAGTATGAGATGCAGGTGAAGATGATGAGCACCACGCAGGAAAACAGTGCCGCATCGGCACGATTAATGCAGATGCCTAGTTAACGGCAAGTAAGCCTAGTGCGAAATTAGGAGTAAGACAATGAATCAGGCTTTGTGGATAGCAAAAACCGGCCTTGATGCCCAACAAACCCGGATGTCGGTGATTTCGAATAACCTCGCCAACGTCAATACCACCGGTTTTAAACAGGATCGGGCGGTGTTTGAAGACTTGTTATATCAGACCATGCGTCAGCCAGGCGCACAGTCATCCAGTAGTACTCAACTGCCGTCCGGTTTGATGGTCGGTACGGGTGTACGGACTGTCGCGACAGAAAAACTCCATACGCAGGGCAATATTATTCAAACCCAGAATGCATTGGATATCGCGGTTCAGGGGCGTGGTTTCTTCCAAATCCTGATGCCGGATGGTTCGATTTCTTATACCCGTGACGGCACATTCCAACTGGATTCTACTGGTCAGGTGGTGATGTCGAATGGTTACCCGCTGGAGCCTGGAATTACCATTCCGGAAGACGCTTTGAGTATTACCATCGGCTCAGACGGTACCGTAAGTGTATTGTCTGCTGGACAATCCTCCCCCTCCATTGTTGGTAATCTGGATTTAGCAGACTTTGTAAACCCGACCGGCTTACAGCCTATCGGTGAAAACCTGTTTAAAGAATCTGCGTCCAGTGGCGCGCCAATCATTGGTACACCGGGCCTTGATGGTCTTGGTACCACTGTCGGTGGTGCGCTGGAAACCTCGAATGTTAACGTGGTGACCGAGCTGATAAATATGATCGAAACCCAGCGTGCGTACGAAATGAACTCCAAGGCGATTTCCACAGCCGACCAAATGTTGCAGTACGCAAGTCAGAATCTCTAATCCCCCACCCCCAGGCCGGCAGTTTTTGCCGGCCTTTCTTTTTTTCTGCCTTATTTACTTGCTTTGCCGTTGGCACAAAGTCTGCAGGCTATCTGTACAAAGATGATTTGCGGAGAGCAAGAATGAAATCTCTGATCCCAGTTTTGATAGTGCTACTTGGCCTGCTTAGTGGCTGCAACAGCAATACGGTAAAGCGCGACCCGGCTTATGCCGCCGTGCGCCCGGTACCGGTTGAACAACAGGAAAATTTTGACGGTGCAATTTTTGACGCACGCAATAATATTTCGCTGTTTGAGGATTACCGTGCCCGCCGGGTCGGCGATATTTTGACGGTCAGGCTGGAAGAGCAGACCGATGCTGAAAAAGAAAGCGAAACCACGGTCAGCAAGAACAACAACACCAGTATTGCTAACCCGACAATCTTTGGTGCCAGCCCGCAATTCAGCCTGCCAAGCCAGTTGCCACTGGATAACACCAGCAATAACAATCTGGCATTTGGCTTTGGCTCTGAGACCGATTTTGAGGGGGAAGGTGAAAGCGAGCAGAACAATCTACTAAGCGGCAATATCAGCGTGTCGGTAGTCGAGGTGCTGGCCAACGGCAATATGATCGTGCGTGGTGAGAAGGTTATCACCATCAATCAGGGCAATGAATATATCCGCCTGTCCGGCATGATCAGCCCGCGTGATATAGAGGCAGATAATTCCATTTCGTCGGTAAGAATTGCCGACGCTCAAATTTCCTATGTGGGTGACGGCCCGACTCAGGATGCCAATGTGATGGGTTGGCTGAGTCGGTTTTTTGCCAGTGCCTTGATGCCGTTCTGAGGTGATCGAGATGAAACTCAAATTAGTCTTTAGTGTGTTTTTATTGCTGATGTCCGGCCTGGCTCAGGCTGAGCGGATAAAAGATCTGGCCTCCATTGGCGGTGTCCGTTCGAATCAGCTGATTGGTTATGGTTTGGTTGTCGGTCTGGATGGTACTGGAGATAAAACCAAGTTTACTGGTCAGAGCCTGCGTAACATGCTGGTCGAGATGGGTATTAATATTCCGCCCGGCACCGATCCAAAAAGTAAGAACGTGGCCGCCGTATCGGTCCATGCCGATCTGCCGCCGTTTGTGAAACCCGGCCAGACCATTGATGTGACAGTATCGTCGTTGGGTGATGCCAAGAGCCTGCGTGGTGGCAGTCTGTTAATGACACCGCTGAAAGGGGCGGACGGCAATATTTACGCGATGGCGCAGGGTAATCTGGTGGTTGGTGGCTTTGGCGCCGATGCCGGCGATGGCTCACGGGTGACAGTCAATATCCCCAGTGCCGGTCGTGTACCGAATGGGGCGACAGTGGAGCGCACCGTCAAGAATGCGTTTAATGTCGGCGACCATATTACGCTGAATCTGCACAGCCCCGACTTTACTACCGTCAGTCGTCTGACCGATTCGATTAACCATACCTTGGGTAAAGGTACGGCGTTCTCGATGGATGCCTCCTCGGTTCGCGTCAATGCGCCGCGAGATCCCAGCCAGCGTGTGCCGTTTTTATCGTTGATTGAAAACCTCGAGCTTAATCCTGGCGAAGCCGCGGCACGAGTGGTGGTGAATTCACGTAGCGGTACGGTGGTTATCGGTCAGCATGTCCGTGTCAGCCCAGCAGCCGTGACGCACGGCAATCTGTCGGTGACCATTTCGGCTAACCCCGAAGTCAGTCAGCCGAACCCGTTCTCCCAGGGCCAAACGGTCATTACGCCAAACTTTGATATTGAAATCAGCGAAGAAGACAGCCGCATGTTTGTGTTTGATCCGGGGGTGTCATTGGATGAAATCGTCCGTGCGGTCAATCAGGTTGGCGCAGCGCCCGGCGATTTGGTCGCGATTCTCGAAGCCCTCAAGCAAGCCGGGGCATTACGTGCTGAGCTGGTGGTGATCTAGCAATGGCCTTTGAGTCAAAAATCGCCCAATCTGCGATCGACTTTCATGGTCTGAACCAGCTCAGACAGCAGGCCGTGGCCAGTGACAATGAGGCGCAAACACTGCGTCAGGTTGCCGGTCAGTTTGAGTCATTGTTTGTGACGATGATGTTGAAATCGATGCGGCAGGCGAGTCTGGCTGAAGGCTTGTTTGATTCCAGCCAGAGCAAGATGTATCAGGATATGGCCGATCAGCAGTTGGCCTCCGATTTGTCGGTGCGCGGCGGGTTGGGGCTGCAGGATGTGATTTTGCGTCAACTGGGTGGCGAGCGTTATGCGAACAGTCCGCCTGCACAGGCTGGTCAGAGTTTCAGTATCGATACCGTGACTGTACGGCCAGCGCTGGGCATCAAGGTGAATGCAGAGATTCTGGAAAAAATTCGTGAGGCGAAACCTGAAATCACTGAAGTCGTTGCTGATACGGAGATGACCACAGAGGATTTGCCAAGCCGCTTCACTTCACCTGAACAGTTTATTGACACCCTCTGGCCTTATGCACAAAGGGCTGCCGAGCGTTTGGGCGTGGATGCGGAAGTAATTTTGTCACAGGCGGCGCTGGAAACCGGCTGGGGTAAATATATTTTGTCGGATCAGCAGGGCAGTAGCTTCAACCTGTTCAATATCAAGGCAGACAGCCGCTGGCCGGGTGATTATGTGAGTAAAAATGCCCTCGAATATCGTGACGGCCGTGCGGTCAATGAACAGTCACGCTTCCGAGCCTATGACTCCTATCAAGCGAGTTTCGATGACTACGTACGCTTCCTGCAAACCCAGCCGCGTTATCAGGATGCCTTACAGCATGTGGGTGATGGCGAAGCCTTTATTGAAGCCATACATAAAGCCGGCTACGCAACTGATCCACAGTATGCCGACAAGATTAAACGCATTATGAACAGTGAAACACTCTCAGATGCTTCTCAGCAGTTCAATTATTTGAGCGAGGTAAATTATGGCTAGCTCCTTAAGCATTGGGGTTTCCGGGTTACTGGCAGCCCAGAACTCGCTGACCACGACCAGTCATAACATCAGTAACGTCAACACGGAAGGCTACTCCAGGCAGCGTGTTGAGCAGGGAACGCGTACACCTGAATACTTCGGCGGCCAATACTTCGGTAATGGTGTGCAGGTCGATAGTGTGGCCCGGATGTATGACCGGTTTCTGGGTAACCTCGTTCGGACATACATTTCACAGGAATCACAGCAAAGCACTTTTCTGTCTTATTCATCACAAGTGGATGATATTCTGGGCAGTCAAGAGCTGAGCTTGAGTGCCGGTCTCGATAGGTTCTTTGAATCGGTCAATGAAGTGGCCAATGATCCGACATCCATTGCCGCCAGACAGGTGCTGCTGAGCGAGGCAGAGTTACTGGCCAACCGGTTTAATACGCTGGATTCGCAGCTGACTCAGATCGATAAGAGTATTGATAATGATCTGATTGTCGCGGTTTCTGAGATCAACAATCTGTCTTTGGGTATTGCTGATCTTAACCAGGCGATCATTGAGGCGCGAGGCAGTACCGGCACTGAACCGAATGATCTTCTTGATAAACGAGACAATCTGATTAATCAGCTTTCGGAGCTGATCTCTGTCAGCACCGTTGAAGAGTCAAACGGTGCGATGAATGTCTTTATTGGTAGTGGGCAGGCATTAGTTGCTGGTACGTCGAACTTTGAGTTGAGCACGATCAGTGATACCAGTACTTCACCACCTAGAGTGGCGATTGCTTATGGTGTCAATCAACAGAATATTACCTCTCAATTGACCGGCGGTAGCGTGGGCGCTGCGGTAAGCATAAGAAACGACATTATTGATGCGACCCGGACTCAACTTGATCTCATGGCTGCTTCCGTTGTTAATGGCTTTAACTCGGTTCATAACAACACCACAAATATTGCAAATGGTGGCCAAGGTTCAGTCGATCTTGATGGCAATGATGGTGGCGACTTGTTTGATCCTGCGAATCTGACTGCAGCGACAATCTCTGTCATTATCACCGATCCGCGTGCGATTGCCGCCTCATCAAAATTTGACGCGGCAACCGGCACTATCAATATTTCAGGTCCAGGCAATAACGAAAATGCGTTGGCATTTGCGAATCTGCAATCTGACAATTCTTTGGTGATTGTCAGTGCTGGTCCGCCAGCGGTGACACGCACTTTGGGCGATCAATATGCCAGCATGGTGTCATCGGTCGCGACCAAGACCCGTCAAGCAGAGGCCAGCCAACAAACTCAGGCTGCCCTGTTGGCGCAGACTCGCGAACGCTATGACAGTGTGTCGGGCGTGAACCTGGATGAAGAGGCGGCGAACCTAATCAAATATCAGCAAGCGTATCAGGCGGCTTCACAAATCATCGTGGTGTCGAACACCATTTTTGAAACACTGATAAGTGCTGTGTAAAGGAGATATCGCATGAGAATT
Source organism: Methylophaga sp. (assembly GCA_030148085.1). Lineage (GTDB taxonomy): Bacteria > Pseudomonadota > Gammaproteobacteria > Nitrosococcales > Methylophagaceae > Methylophaga. The sequence goes on from JASBUF010000073.1 coordinate 12,803, forward strand.
TCGACCTCATATATCCAACAGCAGAGCGTTGATGCGATGCTGGCGCAGCAGAAAAGACTGACGGATACACAACAGCAGGTCTCTACGGGATCCCGTATTCTGTCACCCTCGGATGACCCTGTTGCCTCAGTAAAAATTCTGGGGCTTGAACGTGATATGAGCGTCAATGAACAGTACAAGGAAAACGCAACGTCAGCAGAGAATAAACTAAGCATTGCAGAGGGGGCGCTGACGAGTGCCGTTAATATTTTGCAGCGTATTCGTGAACTGGCTGTTCAGGCACTCAATGACACCAATGATGCCAATGCAAGAGCCGGTATGGCCGCTGAAATGCAGGAGTTGAACGAGGCTTTGGTCGCCCTCGCTAACTCGAAAGACAGTAATGGTGAGTATCTGTTTTCCGGTTACCAGTCATTTACTCAGTCATTTGATCCGACAACGTTTGCATATGCCGGTGATACCGGCCAACGTAATATCCGTGTCGGCAGCAATTACATGGTCGAGTCGACAGAATCAGGCAGTGATGTCTTTGTGGTGACTAATGCTGATAGCACCACACAGTCTATTTTTGCCACCGTCCAGGGGTTCGTGGATGCATTGAATGCCAATACGATCGGCACGGCACCGAATGATGGTGAATTTTTGACGAACACGTCGACAGCTATCGATAGTATTACCTCAGCCAGAACGCGAATCGGGGCAAGATTGAGTGCGATCGATCAGCAACGCACTATTAATGATGACAGTATCGCGAGTTTGCAAAAAAGTTTGTCTGAGCTGCGTGATTTGGATTATGCCGAAGCGATATCCAGACTCAGCATACAAAGCACTGGCTTAGAGGCGGCACAACAGGCCTATGTCAGGGTTCAAGGCTTGTCTTTATTCAACTATCTGTGAAAGACTTGGCGCAGACCTTATCTGAACATGTGATCAAATGAAAGCAGTTATCCTGGCTGGTGGCCTAGGCACCAGAATCAGCGAAGAATCAGTGAATAAACCCAAGCCCATGATTGAGATCGGGGGGAAACCGATCCTGTGGCATATCATGAAAATCTACTCCAGCCATGGCGTGAATGATTTTATTATCTGTTGTGGCTACAAAGGCTATTTAATTAAGGAATATTTCGCTAATTATTTTTTGCATATGTCCGATGTAACGTTTGATATGCAAAACAATAATATGCATGTACATGAAGCCCATGCTGAACCCTGGAAAGTCACCTTGGTGGATACTGGGGAAAACAGTATGACTGGTGGCAGGATTCGTCGAATTGCGGACTATGTTCGTGATGATGAGGCGTTCTGTCTTACCTATGGTGACGGTGTCGGCAATATTGATGTGTCTGCCAGCATTGCCTTTCACAAGCAGCATAAAAGGCTGGCAACAGTGACGGCTGCATTTCCACAGGCCAAGTTTGGTGCGTTGGATATAGAGGGTGATCGGGTGGCCAACTTTCAGGAAAAGCCCAAGGGTGATAACGGCATGGTCAGTGCCGGCTTTTTTGTTTTGTCACCCAAGGTGATTGACTACATTGCCGGTGATCAGACCAGTTGGGAGTCGAGTCCACTGGAAAATCTGGCAAAGGATAGTCAGTTATCTGTATTTCGGCATGAAGGCTTTTGGCAACCGATGGATACGCTGCGTGACAAGCAGCATCTGGAACAATTATGGCGATCCGGTAAAGCGCCGTGGAAAGTCTGGCAATGAACACCTTCTGGCATGGTCGCAGGGTGCTCATAACCGGTCACACCGGTTTTAAAGGTGCTTGGTTAAGTTACTGGCTGAAACAACTCGGCGCCGAGGTCTATGGCTATGCCCTTGCTCCTGATCAGGAACCCGCGCTGTTTCATGCCTTGCAACTTGACTCAGAGATGGCTTCCACCTTGGCAGATATTTGTGATCGTGAGTCACTCAAGAGCGCTGTGGATGAGTTTCTGCCTGAGGTCGTATTTCATATGGCTGCGCAATCGTTGGTAAAGCCATCGTATGACTCACCCTTTGAGACCTATCAAACCAATGTGATGGGTACAGTCAATCTGCTGGAAAGTGTTCGTCAGCAGCCAGCCGTTAAGGCGGTTGTGGTGGTCACGTCCGATAAGTGCTATGAAAATATCGAGCGGGCATGGCCATACAGAGAAAATGACCGCCTTGGTGGTCATGATCCTTACAGCAACAGCAAAGCCTGTGCGGAACTGGTCACAGCATCATATCGGGCGTCTTTTTTCAATGACACGGCAACAGCTGTGGCAACGGTTCGGGCGGGGAATGTGATCGGTGGTGGTGACTGGTCTTTACACCGATTGATACCGGATATGATTAGAGCCTGGCAATTGGGCACAGAGATGGCTGTCCGACATCCATCAGCGGTTCGGCCTTGGCAACATGTTTTGGAGCCTTTATCTGGTTACATGACACTGGCACAGAAGTTGGTTGAGCATGGCTCAAAATACGCTGAGGCATGGAATTTTGCGCCTGAGCAAGAATCGATGCAGCCAGTACAACACCTGCTTAATATTGCCACCGGCGTTTTCTCAGGCTTTGCTTGGCAAAGTGAAGCTAAACCGCAACAGCACGAAGCTCAGATGTTGATGCTCGATGCCAGTAAAGCCCTCAAACAATTAGGCTGGGAGCCGCGCTGGTCTCTGAATACGGCTTTGGAAAAGACCTTTGAGTGGTATCAGGCTTTCTATGCCGGTGACGATATACGAGCGCTGTGTGACCGCCAGATTGAGTCGTTTTTGACCGAGCCTTCACTTTTTCAGCGCGCAATCTTATGAGTATGAACCCACTCCATTTCCAACAACAGGGAGCGACCAGCATGGAAGTCGCTTCAGGCTCTATTTGCGTGCTCAATAACCGCACGCACTCGCCGGGGATGTATGTGGTTGCTGGACAGCAAGCTCAGGAGCTTGAGTGCTACGAACTGTTTTTAGGGCCGCTTGCAGAAGCAGAGAAGGATTTTTTAGCCTTACCTTTAGCGGTTTCAGGTTATGAGGAGGTACACATTGACCTTCGAAAGGCGGTGTTTGCAAGCACTGCCGATATCCGCTTGCAGGATGAACGCCTCAGTCACACCATGCTCGAGCAATTATTGCGAGCCTTGGTGCAACGACAAGTGGCACGTTATAGCGACTTCAAATACCAGCCACAGTCGTTTGTAGCCGGTGAGTCTGTCGTGCCAGTATCGGGCAAAAAACTCGGCGCTGATGATTTGCATCACTTGGTGGATGCATCACTGGATGGCTGGCTGACGACCGGACGATTCAATGCCGAGTTCGAACAGCGGCTGGCAGAATTTATTGGCGTTAAGCATGTACTGACGGTTAACTCCGGTTCGTCAGCAAATTTGTTGGCATTAACTGCGTTAACCTCACCTAAGTTGGGAGAACGGGCATTAAAACCGGGCGATGAAGTCATTACTGTCGCGGCTGGTTTCCCCACGACAGTCAATCCTATTCTGCAAAATGGTCTGGTGCCGGTATTCGTAGATATCAGCTTACCGTCCTACAATATCGATATCACGCAACTAGAAGCGGCCTTATCGGATAAAACTCGCGCGATTATGATGGCGCATACCTTAGGTAATCCATTCAATATCGAGGCGGTGGTGCAATTTGCACGCAAGCATAATCTCTGGGTAGTGGAAGATTGCTGTGATGCATTGGGCACGATGTACACACCATCCACTGAACTCAGTGATTACAAGGGCAAGCCTATTCCCGCAAAAACGCCAAGGCATGTCGGTACCTTTGGTGACGTGGCAACCCTGAGTTTCTACCCCGCACACCATATAACGATGGGCGAGGGCGGCGCAGTGTATACGGATAATGGTCAGCTTAAGCTGATTTTAGAGTCTTTCCGTGATTGGGGGCGTGATTGTTTTTGTGAGCCGGGCAAGGACAATACCTGTAAAAAGCGCTTCAGTTATCAGCTGGGTCAACTGCCCTGTGGATACGACCACAAATACACCTACTCACACACCGGATATAATCTGAAAATCTCGGATATGCAGGCTGCTGTGGGGGTGGCTCAGCTGCATCAGCTGGATGATTTTATTCGCAGCCGCATTGCGAATTTCCAGCGTTTACGAGATGGACTCAGTCATCTCGACGACCAATTAGTGCTGCCTGATGCGACAGCCGGTGCCGAACCATCCTGGTTTGGTTTTGCGCTGACCTTGAAAAAGGGTAATCGTGCTGACTTTATTCAGTATCTGGAGCGACATAAGATTGCCAGTCGCCTGGTATTTGGTGGCAATCTGACGAAGCAGCCTTATTTTGAAAAGCAGAATTATCGTGTGGTCGGTGAGTTGCCTGTGACCGATCAGGTGATGCATAACGCCTTATGGATTGGTGTATTCCCGGCGCTGAGTGAAGCCATGATTGACTATATGATCGATACCATCAGCCATTATTTTAAAAACGAACTATGACCCAACAAAACCCACTCTATCAACAGCTTTTTGTGCTGGAGATGGCGAACAATCATCAGGGCTCTGTCGAGCATGGCAAACGTGTAATCAGCGAAATGAAAGCGGTGTGTGATGCGTTTCCGTTTCGCTTTGCCTTTAAGCTGCAGTACCGTAACCTCAAATCCTTCATCCATCCTGACTATCACGACCGTGAAGACATCAAGTACGTCAAACGCTTTCGTGACACCGAGTTAGATGAAGCACAACTGTTGGAACTGAAAACGGCAATTGAGGATGCAGGCTTTATCAGCATGTGTACGCCGTTTGATGAAGACTCTGTCGATTGGATAGAACAGCATGGCTTTGACATGCTGAAAATTGCGTCCTGTTCGCTGACCGACTGGCCATTATTGGAACGGATTGCCCAATCTTCCTTACCGCTGGTGGCATCAACTGCAGGCGCCACGATGAAGGAAATAGAAAACATGGTGCAGTTTTTCCTGCATCGGCATAAATCGCTCGCGGTGATGCATTGTGTAGGCGAATATCCGACACCCAGAGAAAATCTGCAGCTGGGGCAAATCAAGTTATTGCAGCAGCGTTTTCCTGATGTGCCGATTGGTTACTCTACCCATGAAGATCCTACTGAAACTGAGGCGGTCAAAATGGCTATCGCGCTCGGTGCACAATTATTTGAAAAACATGTTGGCGTTGGCGAGTTGAATGCTTACTCAGCAAACCCTGAGCAGGTCAGAAACTGGCTGGTATCGGCGCAGCAAGGCTTTGCTATGATGGGCCTGGACAACACGCGTGTTCCTGTTACGGACACTGAGCTGACAACGCTGAACTCGCTACGACGCGCGGTCTTTGCTAAGACCGATCTCAAGGCAGGGCAGACGCTACAGGCCGAAGATTTTTATCTGGCGATTCCCAGCCAACCTGGCCAGTTGCTAGCCAACGATTTATCCAAGTACAAACAGTTTGAGCTGGCACAGCCTGTAGCCGCCAATCAGCCAGTACTGTTTGATGCGCTGACGGTCAACGATATCAGACCTAAAGTCTTCGATGCCTTGGGTAAAGTCTGTGCCTTATTGCGTGATGCGAGTATTACCGTGGCCGATGGTGTCAATTGTCAGCTTTCACATCACTATGGCATCGATGCCTTTGAACAGACCGGGGCAACCATCATTGATGTGGTAAACCGTGAGTATTGTAAGAAGATCCTGGTTTTATTGCCGGGTCAGCAGCATCCGGTTCATGCCCATCACAAGAAAGAAGAAACCTTCAATGTGCTGTTTGGTGAAATGCAGTTGCAGCTCGGTGATGAGCATAAAACGATCAGGGCCGGTGATATGGTGACGGTCGAACGTGGCATGCAGCACGCCTTCAGTAGTGAACAAGGTGTTATTTTTGAAGAGCTATCGACGACACATTACAGCGATGACTCTTTCTATCAGGATAGCTCGATTAATCAGAACAGTCGCCGCAAAACCAACCTGATTTTCCGTTCTGACTGGCTGACTGCGGAGTGGTAATGGCGAAACAACGCGTTGCTGATTATATTTTTTCTCGTGTTGCTGAAGTTGGTGTTAAGGATGTTTTCCTGCTACCCGGTGGCGGTGCCATGCATCTGGTTGATGCTTTGGGGCAAAACCCGGATCTGCGCTTTATTCCGACCCACCACGAACAGGCGGCAAGTATTGCCGCGGAAGCTTACTCACGGGTCAATGAAACCTTAGGTGTCGCCTTAGTCACAACGGGCCCCGGTGCAACCAATGCGATCACAGCCGTTGCCGGTGCATGGATTGAATCGGTGCCATTGCTGATTATTTCGGGTCAGGTCAAACGTGGAGACATGAAAGCCGGCAGCGGAGTCAGGCAGATGGGGCCACAGGAGGTGGACATCGTGTCGATGGTGAAGCCCGTCACCAAGTATGCCGTGACCGTTGATGATCCTGAAAAAATCGCTTTCTACATGGACAAAGCCATTCATGAGGCGACTACTGGCAGACAAGGGCCCGTGTGGGTTGATGTGCCACTGGATGTTCAGGGTAGTCAGGTTAACCCCGATACTTTGCTGCGACTGACCGCCGAGGACGATTTGGAAACAACAGCATCGATAGACTTAAACGATGTGGTTGAGAAAATTAAACAAGCGAAAAGACCCTTATTCTTAGCCGGGCATGGCATTCGCTTATCGGGGGCGGCCAAAGCCTTTAAGGCACTTTATGAACAGCTGAATATTCCAGTTCTGACGACCTGGAATTCGTTGGATCTGATTCCTTACGAGCACCACCTCTGTGCTGGTCGACCGGGATCAGTGGCGTTGCGACCAGCTAACTTCGCGGCGCAGAATTGTGACTTGTTGATCTGCATCGGAGCACGGCTGGACAATGTGGTCACGGCGCATAACCCAGCCAACTTTGCGCGTGATGCTGAGAAGGTCATCATCGATATTGATCCGGCCGAATTGAAAAAGCATGAAATCGATAACGCCAAATTGATTGAAGCCAATGCCAAAGACTTTATTGAGCAGCTTGCTAAAACGGCAAGTGGAGTTCGTTCCGTGTGTGAACCCTGGCTGGATAAGATTGCAGATTGGAAGCAGCGCTACCCACGATGTGACGGTGAGGTTTTCCCAGTTAATGGACCAATCAATCACTATCATTTTATCGATCGGTTGTCGGCACATGCGCCAGAAAACGAGTTGATCATTACCGGTAGTTCAGGGCTGGCCGTTGAGGTGTTCTATTCCACCTTTATTAATAAACCGGGTCAACGCGTGTTTCTGACCTCTGGTCTGGGAGCTATGGGTTATGGCTTGCCTGCCACTATTGGTGGTTGTCTGGCGGCGAACCGTCAGCCGGTATTGTCGGTGGAAGGCGATGGTAGTCTGCAATTGAACCTGCAGGAATTGAGTACGCTGAAAGCATTCAATTTACCTATTCGAATGTTTGTGATGAACAACAATGGCTATGCGTCGATTCGCAATACCCAGCGTAATTATTTTGATGGCCGTTATGTGGCAACCGGTGAAGAAGCTGGTTTGATTATTCCTGATATTGTCAAAGTTGCGGAGGCAATCGGTTTGGAAGCTATCCGTATCAATGATGCCAGTGAGTTGGATGACAAAATTAGCTATGTCATTAACCATCCGGGCCCCATTATTTGTGATGTGACCATTATCAAAGATGAGGCTTTGTGGCCGAAAGTCTCTGCGATTCCACAGCCGGATGGCGGTATTATCTCCATGCCTTTGGAGGATATGTC
>JASBUF010000081.1 GCA_030148085.1 Methylophaga sp.
CTTAGCGGTGATTGCAACACGGGCAGAGCGTGGGCGACGATCCTGACGTGAGTAGCCAAAGTAAGGCACAACCAGCGTGATGCGTTTCGCCGATGCGCGACGAATCGCGTCGGTCATCACCATCAATTCCATCAGATTATCGTTGGTCGGCATGCAGGTCGGCTGAACGATGAACACGTCCTTGCCGCGAACATTGTCGAGAATTTCGACCATGACTTCGCCGTCGCTGAATTTTTCAACGGTCGCTTTGCCGAGAGAAATACTAAGGAAATTGGCAATATTTTGAGCCAGTTTACGGTTAGCATTGCCGGTAAACACCATCATGCGGCTATCGGCAGTGCGTTGTTGTAACTGGAGAAGTCGGTTTTGTGTCACGGTAGTGGCGCCGAGTTTCTGTTTAAAAACAAAAAAAGAATGGCTGGGGTACCAGGATTCGAACCTGGGAATGACGGGATCAAAACCCGTTGCCTTACCGCTTGGCGATACCCCAACTGTAAAAAACTCATTCTATCATCTTGCAGTCACACTCGACTCGTTAAAGTCGTTGCTAGTGCAATGAGTGGCGACCGGTTACAGCCTTTGGCCACAAAACCTTGCCAGTTGGAGGGCAGGTTATCCACTACGTGCTGCGCCTGTTGCTGATTCTCAAAATCAGCGAAGATGCAAGCACCAGTGCCGGTCATCCTTGGCGACGCGTATTGTGCCAACCAATTCAGTGCATTTGCAACTGCTGGGTAGTGTTTTTTCACCACCGCTTCGCAGACGTTACTGCCTTCCCCTGAAAGGAAGCGCGATATTGTGATAGGTTCGCAGTCACGTGTCAATTCAGAAGATGAAAATATTTCTGCCGTAGAGACATGGCAGTCCGGCTGTATCACCGCAAACCACGGCTCTTCGGGACTTATCGGCGTCAACCTCTCACCAACGCCTTCAGCCCAGGCCGCAAAGCCCGCGATAAAAATCGGTACATCTGCGCCTAATTGCAGGCCCAGCTGCGCTAATTCTGTCTCTTGCAGACCACAGCCCCAGAGCGTATTCAGCGCGACGAAGGTGGTCGCAGCATTGGAACTGCCTCCGCCCAAACCGCCGCCCATCGGCAAGCGTTTGGTTACGCTGATAATCGCGCCCTGCGTGCCGCCACAGGAATGCTGCAACAGCTTTGCCGCTCGCACGATTAGGTTATCCGCATCGGCCACCCCAGCCATTGGCTGACTCAGTCGAATATCAGGCGACTCAGTCACCTCAAACTGCAACTCATCGCCATAATCCAAAAACTGAAACGCCGTCTGCAACTCGTGATAGCCGTCAGCGCGGCGACCGGTGATATGCAGAAACAGATTCAGTTTGGCCGGGGCGGGCCAGCTAATCACTTGGGCCGTCTCCAGTCAGAAACAATCAACCTGACACTCAGGTCTGCATGTTTCATAAACACTTTTTCCGGCATTGAATACTGTTCAAACGGCATATAGCGATGAAACTCTATTTGCCAGCCAGCCTGCTCCAAACGGGTCAAACGGCCGAACTCGTCCAGTTCTTGCTTATCGACAGCAACTTTGGAATAAGGCACACCGCGCACCCAATCGCGTAAGGCGCTGACCGGCAACAGCCAGCCCATGGCCTCGGCCAGCAGTTGTTCCGGCGTCGCGGCTGACAGCTGTTCACCATCATCCAGCGTCAAGGTCACGCTATCGCTATTGCCGTCCAGTGCCACGCCACCTTGGGAAAACGGGCCTGACAGACGGATATGGAACTGCTGATCCTGCTCTTCCCAGACGATGCCGGCATTCCAACCCTCTCGTCCCTGCACGATTGCTGTACGGCCCACAAAGGCCCAGCGTTCCAGCTCAGCTTGCTGTGTCAGCCGCATTTGCCACAAAGCATCCGGCGTACTCGGCACTTTGGTCTGCCAGAATGGCGTACAGGCGGTCAGGCAGAGCAAGGCCAAGCCGCTCAGCAGTTTCCTCATAGACCGTACCTGCGCATGGTCTCCAGCAACAGATGATTATCCGCGTCCTGCTCCAGTGCCTGTTGCCAGATTTGCTTGGCTTCGCGCTGTTTACCTCGCTCCCACAGCACTTCACCAAGGTGGGCACTAAACTCCACATCCGGCTGTACTGTCAGCGCTTTGCGCAGGTATTTCTCGGCTTTTTCCAGATCACCTAGGCGGTAATAGACCCAGCCCAGACTATCAAGATAAAACGGATCGCCTGGTTTCAGTTCTAACGCCCGGGTAATCATGCTGAGCGCTTCCTGATGCCTGTCGGTACGATCGGTCAGGGTGTAGCCCAAGGCATTCAGAGCCTGCGCATTGTCGGGGTCTTTCTCTAGAATCCAGCGTAAATCAGTCTCAAGCACATCCAACCTGTCCAGCGACTCGGCAATCATTGCACGGCTGTAGCGCAGATCTTCGCTTTGTGGATATTGCTCCATTGCCATCGTCAGAAGTTCGAATGCCGCCTGACTCTGATCCTGTTCTCTGAGCAGACTAGCTTCAAATAGATAATATTGCAGAGCCTGCTGCGGCATTTCTTTTCGCAGTTGCGCCAGATGTTCACGGGCTTTGTTTAAGTCACCACGATCGACCAGTAAAGTGATGTAGTTACTCTGAGCGATATCAAAACGACCACTTTGTTTCGGTACTGAGGCAAACCAGACCAATGCGGCATCAATATTACCGTTCATTTGTTCGGCGAGCCCCATGAAATAAGGCGCCTGATAGCTGGGATCACCCAGCTTCAATAGTTCCGTGAAATAGGATTTGGCCAGTTTGCCATCCTTATCTTCCAGCGCCAGCAAACCGAGGGCAAACAGCACATCCCGGTTATCTGGGTTTTCCAGCTGGATCTCCTCAAAAACCTGACGGGCCTTGTTTGTCTCGCCGTTTTCACCGAGCAATTTGCCGTAGGTGAAGCGTAAATCCTGACTCGCGTCATCACGACGAGCTGCTTTGGCAATCAGTTTCAGGGCTTCTTCTGAGCTCCCAACGCGCTGCAGGGTGTCGGCTTTAAGCACCAGATAGTCTTCGTTATCAGGCTCAGCCTTGAGCAGCGGTTCCAGTTCGGTCAGCGTCTCATCGTAACGTTTGTAGAAAAAAGCCATGCGGGCATAGGCAAAACGGGCTGCCGGATCATTTTGCTGATACAAAGACAGTTTTTTCAGCGTCGCCAGCGCTTCGTCCTGCTTGGCGACTTCGGCCAGGTTTTCGGAAACCCGGATCAGGTACTGCTGTTTCTTGTCTGGCTCAAGTGCCAGCGCTTTATCAATCGCCCTTACTGCGCCGACATAATCATTTTTCAGTATCAGAAACGGTGCTTGCATGATGTAGACATCGGCATCTTTCGGATCGACTTCAACCCAGCGTTCCAGCGCGCGGTTGATACGTTGTTGATCCCGTGACAGGGTAGCGACCTGGGCACTGCGACTGGCCAGATTGGGCGATTCCACCATCTCGGCAGCACGGTGATAGAGGTCTACCGCGATACCGACCTGGCCGCGCTGTCCTGCTACTTCTGCAGACAACACGTAGTACATCAGTTCCGGTGTCAATGGCAGGTACTGCTTAGGTTCAGTGGCTTTCGCCTTTGGCGCTTCCTGGTGCTCCGCTTCTAACGCCGTACTGTCCTTTTGACTGAGCGGCTGTGATGGGCTGGACGCACAGGCCAGCAACAACATCGGCATCACCACCAGGCCGGCAGTTTTGACGCACTGTACGGTCCGCATCAGAAGTGTATGCATTAAATCCATATTTGAACGACCTGCACGTTTGATTTTGATAGAATGGCCTATTGATTTGTCTTTACAAAACCATTGCAATAACGGCTGTAGAGTTTAACAGCATTTAATGACGACTTTTTCCCAATATGCATCTTGTTACCTACGGCATCAACCACAACACAGCCCCCGTGCATGTACGCGAGCTGTTTGCCTTTGATGCAAACGCATTGCCCGGCGCATTAGCTGCACTGCATCAGCAGGAGTCTGTGCTGGAAGTCGTGATTTTATCGACCTGCAACAGGACCGAGATCTACTGCTGTCTGGATGATGATTCAGACAATGAGATCCTGGCTTGGTTGCATGACTTCCACCAACAAGACAATGGGACTATCAGCCCTTACCTGTATCACTATCAAGGTGGTGATGCGATACGTCATCTGCTTCGTGTGGCCTGTGGTCTTGACTCCATGGTGCTCGGCGAACCGCAGATTCTGGGGCAGCTGAAAGATGCCTACAGCCAGTCGTTGAATGCCAGTACATTAGGCAAGTCCCTCGGCCGCCTCTTTCAACATGCCTTTGCCGTAGCGAAACAAGTCCGCACTGATACGGCGATTGGTAACAGTCCGGTTTCGGTTGCTTTTGCCGCGGTCAGTTTAGCCAAGCAGATTTTTAGTGATCTGGCCGAATCAACAGCATTATTAATTGGCGCCGGTGACACCATTGAACTGGCCGCCCGCCATTTGCACGATAATGGTATTAAGCGACTGATCATTGCCAATCGCACAGTGGAGCGCGCCCACAATCTCGCCACACAGGTGGACGGCTATGCCATCAGCCTCAGTGAACTGCCTGCGCATTTAGCTGAAGCCGATATCGTAATCAGCTCCACTGCCAGTCAGTTACCGATTCTTGGTAAGGGCGCTGTTGAACGTGCGTTGAAACAACGAAAGCGTAAACCGATTTTTATGGTCGATATCGCTGTACCACGGGATATCGAAGCAGAAGTCGGCCAGTTGGAAGACATTTACCTTTACTGCGTCGATGATCTGAAAGACATCATTGAAGAAAACCTGCAGTCACGCCGAGATGCTGCTCTGCAAGCTGAGGAAATCATCGATACCCAGGTCGATCATTTCCATGCCTGGCTACGAACGCAGGATGCTGTTCCAATTATTCGTGCCATACGTGACAGTGCTGAAGAAATAAGTAAGCACTCACTAGAAAAAGCTATAAAGCAACTCGAACAGGGCATAGCTCCCGAACAGGCTATGGCGGAACTGGCCCGCAGCCTGACCAACCGTTTGTTACACGAACCCAGCCGGCAACTTCGCCAGTCCGGTTTTGATGAAGACGGCCAACTGCTGGAATCAGCGCGTCGTCTGTTTAATATCAAGGATCAAAAGTGAAAGAGTCGATCAAACATAAACTGGAATCCCTCGTCGATCGTCATGAAGAAATCGCAGGCCTGCTGGCTGATCCTGACACCATGGCAGATCAGAACAAGTTCCGCAGTTTGTCGCAGGAATATGCACAGTTAGAGCCCGTTGTCAGCACGTTCAATGCCTATCGCGACACATTAGCCGATATTGATGATGCCAAGCTGATGCTGCAGGAAGACGATGCCGACATGCGTGAAATGGCCAAGGAAGAATTGTCTGCGGCCGAAGACAAAATGGATGAGTTGGAACTGGCGCTGCAAAAATTGTTGCTGCCCAAAGATCCTAACGATCAGCGCAATATTTACCTTGAAATCCGTGCCGGAACTGGTGGTGATGAAGCCGCGATTTTCTCCGGTGATTTATTCCGTATGTATAGCCGTTATGCCGAGTCTCGCCGCTGGAAGGTCGAAGTGGTCAACGCTCAGGAAGGTGAACACGGTGGTTATAAGGAAATCATCTGTCGCGTCGTCGGTGAAGGGGCCTATTCACGGCTGAAATTTGAATCCGGCGCTCACCGGGTACAACGCGTGCCGGAAACCGAATCACAAGGGCGAATCCATACCTCAGCCTGTACCGTTGCGATCCTGCCCGAAGTCGATGAGATTGATGAGATCAACATCAACCCAGCCGATCTGAAGGTAGACACCTATCGATCTCAGGGCGCCGGTGGTCAGCATGTTAATACCACCGATTCGGCAGTCCGAATCACACACATTCCTACCGGTATTGTGGTGGAATGTCAGGAAGAACGCTCTCAACACAAAAACCGCGCCAAAGCGATGTCTGTTTTGCAGTCTCGCATCATGGCTGAACAGATTGAAAAACAGCAGGCCGAACAGGCTCAAACCCGAAAATTACTGGTCGGTAGTGGCGACCGCAGCGAACGTATTCGAACATACAACTACCCCCAAGGTCGTATATCCGATCACCGTATCAATCTGACACTATACAAACTGAGTGAAATTGTTGAGGGTGACCTGGATCAGGTGATCGAGCCGTTGATCAACGAATACCAAGCCGATCAGCTGGCATTACTGTCGGGCCAAAACTAACGACAGTACTAATTGCCGCCAAGTATTCCAGGCAGAACTCTTAACAAGGTTAAATCTTCCTCTATGGAAGATTTAACTGCTGATTGGAGGGTTCGAAAACGACTACTTCGCGCATTATCTGTCTATTTGCTCTGTTAGCCAGTTTTGATGTCACTTTTGCTGAAATACAACTACCAGTAAGAGATAACATCGAACAGGAGGCGCCTTATTTTAGCCCTGGTTTGACAGCAACATTTGATGACAATAATAGTGTCACGCCTCCTGCCCCGGAGATGCCTGACCCCGTTTTTAGCTCGACTACAAACACCGTTTTCCCCTCTTGCTCAACCCCGATCCAGCGTTATCGCCATATCGCGATAAGAGCACCACCTAACTCATCATTCCTTCCTGCCTAACGCCCAAAACCTCTAACTTGCCAAAATCGCAAGTTATCTCATTTAGAGTATTGCTTTCAGGAGCTTATGATGAAAAAAATCCACTTAATGTCATTAGATAATGTCGAACACTTGGTTCAACCGGAAGATTTCAACGAAATCACCAGCAACTCGCCTGCACTGACCATTTTTACAGATTTTAAAAAACACTTACCGTTGGTTATCGAAGCCGACACGCCTGCAATACAAGCAGATTACATGATGAAAAAAGCCCATGTCCGGCTCAAGTTAGTTGTTGATGAAAACAATGAGTTGATTGGTACCATTAGTTTGCAGGAACTTAATGGTCAGCATATTCAGATATTGCAGAATCAAGGTATGGATCGTGAGGCGATCAATGTTCGTGATCTCATGATCCCTCGCTCTCAACAAAAGGTGGTTAACTATCAGCAACTTGCTGATGCCACTATTGGTGATGTACTTGATGCATTGCAAACAAATGGCACGTTGCACTGTTTGGTTGTTGATACCGATCAACATCAAATACGTGGCATTATTTCCGCATCAGACATTGCAAGACGACTGCACATACCGGTGGAGATCTCAGCGCCAGCGACTTTTGTTGATATCTTTAAAGCTGTCAATGGTATTGATCGTCCATTCAGCCCCTCAGAACAGTTTCATGCAGTAAATATTTAAGGCTTTGAGAATGGACATGTCCTGCTTAGAACCATAGCCAAAGCTTGTCCGTAGTTTTAGTTAATCCAGTCGCGGGGCGGCAGAAAGTCACTATACAGTCTGGCTTCTGCCGAACCCGGCTCGGGTTGCCAGTTATAGCGCCATTTCACCAGTGGCGGCAAAGACATCAGAATTGACTCGGTCCGACCACCTGACTGCAGGCCAAACAGGGTGCCCCTGTCATAGACCAGGTTGAACTCAACGTAACGGCCGCGTCGATACAGCTGAAAATCTCGCTCCCGCTCGGTAAAAGGCGTATCCAAACGCTTTTTGACGATCGGCGCATAGGCTTTGATATAGCTGTCTCCAACCGACTTCAGAAAAGCAAAACAGCGCTCAAAACCCCATTCATTCAAGTCATCGAAGAACAGGCCGCCGACGCCGCGACACTCATCACGATGCCTCAGGTAAAAATACTCGTCACACCATTGTTTAAAGCGGGGATAGATATCCTCACCAAATGGCTCGCAAGCCGTTTTGGCAGACTGGTGCCAGTGGATCACGTCTTCTTGATTGCCGTAGTAAGGGGTTAAATCATAGCCACCACCAAACCACCAGATCGGTGCCTCGCCTTCTTTTTCGGCAATAAAGAAACGGACATTCGCATGCGAAGTCGGTACATAAGGATTGTGTGGATGGATAACCAATGACACTCCCATCGCTTTAAAGCTACGGCCTGCCAGCTCCGGACGACTCGCTGTCGCTGAAGGCGGCATATTGTCACCACTGACTTCAGAGAAATTGACGCCTCCCTGCTCAAACACAGCGCCGCCAGTTAATACCCGGGTGCGGCCACCACCGCCCGCTTCACGCTGCCATTCATCGAGTTCAAATTTTGCCTTGCCATCGATAGCTTCAAGTGCTTCACATATCGAAGACTGCAAACCAAGTAAGTACTCACGTACTGCATCGATATCAGGCTGGCTCATCGCAGAATCGCACCGCTTTGCGCATCACGAATCTGGCTCGGTTGTTTAGCACCGCCGAGAGCACCGGCTAACACGTAATCAATCATTGGCAGTTGCCAGCGTACCTGATGGGCATTCATCGCCGGGCGTAAACCGGTCAGGTTGGCACTGGTGGAAACAATCGCACCACCAAAAGCCTCGCACAGACGGCGGGTTAAAGGATGGGCAGTCACACGCACTGCAATGGTGTCATGCTCGCCCGTTAATAATTCCGATACTCCCGGACGTACAGGCAATAACCAGGTTACTGGTCCGGGCCAGCTTTGCTGTAATTGCCTCAATAACTCGGCCGGGACAGGCTGGATAAAATCCTGCAGCTGATTAAAATCAGAGGCAATCAGAATCAGTCCCTTTTCCCAAGGACGCTGCTTGAGTTCAAGCAAATCCAGAATCGCATCATCATTCCACGGATCACAGCCGACGCCGTAAACTGCTTCGGTCGGGTAGGCAATCACGCCGCCGTCTTGCAATGTATGTACAGCTTGGCGCAGCCGCCAGTTATGCGTTGTCATCGAGAATTCCATCAAATGCCGATAAAGCGGTATTGAAGCATATCAACGCCGACTAGGTTAAGCGCACTGACTTGGAGCAAGCACTTAACCCGGTGACGATCAGACGGTGATTGCTGTTTTATTGAGCCTGCTCACGGGCAACAGCTCGATAGGCGATGTCTGTCCTGAAGTAAGCACCGTCCCAGCTGATTTCACGCAAAGCGCTATATGCTTGTGACTGCGCCTCAGCAACCGTATTACCCAGTGCGGTGACACACAAAACGCGGCCGCCATTGGTGACAACATTGCCATCTTTACTTGCTGTGCCAGCATGAAACACTTTGCTGCCATTAGTTTCCGCTTGTGCCAAGCCGCTAATAACATCGCCTTTACGATAGTCATCGGGGTAGCCACCAGCGGCCATCACGACGCCAATAGCAGCGCGGCTGTCCCAGTCAGCACTCACTTCGTTCAGACGACCATCCAAGGCCGCTTGACACAGCTCAATCAGATCCGATTGCAAACGCATCAGGATAGGCTGGGTTTCCGGATCACCAAAACGGCAGTTGTATTCAACGACTTTCGGCGCGCCGTTGTCATCAATCATTAGACCGGCATACAGGAAACCAACATAGGGGCGACCATCAGCCGCCATGCCTTTGACTGTCGGTTCAATCACCTCAGCCATAATGCGCGCATATACCGCATCGGTAACGACTGGCGCTGGAGAATAGGCCCCCATACCACCGGTATTCGGTCCTTTATCGCCATTATCGCGGGCTTTGTGATCCTGAGATGTGGCCAGCGGCAGAATGTGTTCACCATCGACCATCACAATGAAACTGGCTTCTTCACCGGTCATGAATTCTTCCACGACGACGCGGTGACCGGCATCACCAAACTTATTACCTGCCAGCATATCTTCAACGGCGTCCAGCGCTTCCTGCTCGGTCATCGCAACAATAACGCCCTTGCCAGCAGCCAGACCGTCGGCTTTAACCACGATTGGCGCGCCCTGTGCTTTGATGTAATTTGTAGCTTCAGTCACATCGGTGAAAACTTTATAGGCCGCGGTAGGAATGTTGTGACGTGCCAGAAAATCCTTGGTAAAGCTTTTCGACGCTTCCAGTTGTGCTGCTTCCTGGCTTGGGCCAAAGCAGCGTAAACCGGCCGCCTGAAACGCATCAACGACCCCCATAACCAGTGGCACTTCCGGGCCAACGATAGTCAGATCAATCGCCTGCTCTTTGGCATAGGCGACTAGACCGTCGATATCTTCGACCTGAATGGCCACATTGCTAATGCCAGACTCATTGGCGGTGCCAGGATTACCCGGAGCCACAATGACTTCTGAACATTTAGGTGACTGCTTTAATTTCCAGGCCAGCGCATGCTCGCGCCCACCACTACCGATGACTAGAACTTTCATAGAATTCGCCGAAAAAAAATGCTGAAAAGGCGTTAATAATACCGTAGATGTCGCCATTTCTAAACAAATCCCGTTTGACTCAAGCAGCGGTTCTGCCCGTTGCTCATCAATTGCAATGCCACACGCTTTTAATTATCTTGAAACCAGAGCCAATCAACGTTGATAAGGAGCACGAGCGTGGAAGATTTAAAAACGTCTGAAGCCTGGCGCGTGTTTCGTATTCAGGCTGAACTGATCGATGGCATTGAAACCCTAAATGAGCTGGGGCCAGCGGTGTCGATTTTCGGTAGCGCACGACTGATGCCGGACTCTCCCTACTATGAATCCGCACGGCAACTGGCGAGTTCTTTGTCTCAGGCTGGCATTGCGGTCATTACCGGTGGTGGGCCAGGCATTATGTGCGCCGCCAACAAGGGGGCGGTCAATCAGGGTAGTCGTTCGGTAGGGCTCAATATCGAATTACCCCATGAACAAATTGCGAACCCCAATCAAGACACGCATCTGAGCTTTCGTTACTTTTTTGTACGCAAACTGATGTTTGTAAAGTACTCCATGGGCTATATCGTTTTTCCCGGCGGCTTTGGCACCCTCGACGAATTTTTTGAGGCTCTGACTCTGATGCAAACTCAGAAAATACGTCACTTTCCGGTCATCCTATTCGGCTCAGCATTCTGGCAAGGGCTCCTCGACTGGTTGAAGCAGGAAGTGGTAAAGCTCGGCTGCATTGATGCCGAAGATATGTTTTTGTTCCGAGTTGTCGATGATGTCGACGAAATCCTGCCAATCATGAAGGCCCATGTAGACACTTTGTCATCACTTTCTCAAAATGATCAGCGTTCACCTATTTGATCCAGATCAATAAGGCCCTCCTTAACGCCACCAACACCCATCGGGCTCGTTATACTCTGCTCAAAAAATGAGCAGGAGTAGACCATGAACCCGAGCGTTCGTTTTGATGCTGACCTTATCCGTCGCTACAACAGTGCCGCGCCACGCTATACCTCATATCCAACTGCACTTGAGTTCCATGACGGTATGGATGCGGCTTGTTACGAAAAGCATATTGCCCTGTCCAATGAACGTGGTGGGCCGCTCTCGCTCTACTTTCATCTGCCGTTTTGCGACACCGTCTGCTTTTACTGCGCCTGCAATAAAATCGTGACCAAAAACCGCCGCCATGCCGAACCCTATTTAGAGAATCTAAAACGAGAAGTCAGTCTGCAGGCTGCGCTGTTTGATTCAAACCGGCAAGTTGAACAATTGCATTGGGGTGGCGGTACGCCCACCTTTCTCAGCCACCAGCAAATGCGCAGCTTAATGCAACATACCCGTGAGCACTTCAACTTGGCGGCTGACGACCATGGTGAGTTCTCCATTGAGGTCGATCCACGTGAGGCCAGTGCCGAGACTGTCGCCGTATTACGTGAGATCGGTTTCAATCGGATCAGCCTCGGCCTGCAGGATTTCAATCCGCAGGTACAAATCGCCGTGAACCGGATTCAGACTGAGGAAGAAACCTTTGCTGTGCTAGATGCCGCCCGTCGCGAAGGTTTCCGTAGTGTCAGCCTCGATCTCATCTATGGTCTGCCGTATCAAACCGTGCACAGCTTTGATGCCACGTTGGACAAGGTCATCGCCGCCTCACCGGATCGCCTATCGGTGTTTAATTACGCTCATCTGCCGGAGCGTTTCAAAGTTCAGCGTCAGATCAACGCCGACACACTGCCCAGTGCAGAGACCAAACTTGATATTCTGCAGCACACCATCGACAAGCTGACAGAAGCCGGCTACGTCTATATCGGCATGGATCATTTTGCCAAGCCGGATGATGAGCTGGCACAGGTACAAAAAGATAAGCGGCTTTATCGTAATTTTCAGGGCTACTCGACACATGCCGACTGCGACCTTATCGGCTTTGGTATCACCTCCATCGGCAAGGTCGGTGATGCCTATGTGCAGAATGTTCGAAGCCTAAACGACTACGACACCGCCATTTCCACCGACAAGCTGCCGATACTGCATGGCGTTGAACTCAACACCGATGACAAGCTGCGACGCGACATCATCTCCCGACTCATGTGTGACTTCAGCCTCGACATCGCAACGATAGAACAACACTACAACATCGACTTTGCCGACTATTTTCACGCCGTGTTCCCACAGCTGGAACAATTTGCCCGTGATGGCTTGTTGACGTATAACTGGGACTATATTGAGGTTTTACCCGCTGGTCGCTTGTTGATTCGCCATATTTGCATGGCTTTCGATCATTACAGCGAGCAAAGCCGGGAGCGTTTTTCCAAAGTTATCTGACCATGTTGGGCTTTATCAGGGCACTATGCTGGAGAAAATCAGACAGTACTTCATCTTCGGTGACTCCGCAGTAAAACTCTATGGTCTGGCGATCCTCACCGGCCTGCTTGCCAGTCTCGTTATCATCGCCTTCCGTCTATTTATCGACTATGGTCAGGTGCTCCTCTTTCCTACCGGTGAAGTTGAAGGTTTTGCCAATCTGCCCTGGCAATGGGTGTTAGGTCTGCCCATCGGTGGTGGCCTGTTGATTGGTCTGATGCTCTTCGGTCTCAAGCCGGAACAACGAAATACTGGCGTCGTCCACGTTATCGAACGGCTGTCCTCCCATGAAGGTCGTCTGCCTTGGCAAAATGCACTGCGTCAGTTTTTCGGAGCTGGCATAGCACTGATCACCGGCCATTCCGTTGGTCGTGAAGGCCCCAGTGTTCATCTTGGCGCTGCCAGCGGCAGTCAATTAGCGACAGTGCTGGAGCTACCCAACAACAGTGTGCGTATTCTGGTTGCTTCCGGCTCTGCCGCTGCCATTGCCGCCTCATTCAATACCCCCATCGCCGGTGTGATCTTCGCGATGGAAGTCATCATGATGGAATACCACATCGCCAGTTTTATTCCTATCATTCTCGCCTCTGTGACGGGTGCCGTGATCAGCCGTGTGACATTTGGTGAAACCGTCATTTTTGCAAATCTGTCCGCCGATATGCAGTCCTTGTGGGAAATTCCCTACATTGTATTAATGGGCATATTGATTGGCGGACTGGCAACGCTGTTTATCCGCAGTCTAAGCTTTTTCTCCGGCCTGTTTACCAAGCACCCGTTTTGGCTGCGCACGACCTATGCCGGTGTACTGATTGGCCTTGCAGGTCTGCTAGTGCCGGAAATCATGGGCATGAGCTATAGCGCCATCAGCAATATTTCGACCAATGAAGCCGCTCTCGGTGCTTTATTACTGTTAATGCTGCTCAAGCTGGGGCTATCCACCGCCTGTGTCGGGCTTGGCATTCCCGGAGGCTTAATTGGTCCTACCTTGGTTGTCGGCGCCTGTGCCGGCGCGGCTTTGGGGATTATCGGTGCCTATTTCTTTCCCGATCAATCCTCCACCATGACTTTTTATGCCGTACTCGGCATGTGTGCCATGATGGGAGCCACTCTCAAAGCCCCTTTAGCGGCCTTAATGGCCATGCTTGAGCTCACCGGCAACCCAAACATTATCCTGCCCGGTATGCTCGCCATCGTCTTTTCTAGCCTGGTGATACATGATTATTTCAAGGAAGACGCCTTGTTTATGAAGCTGCTTCGCACCCGTGGCCTGGACTTCAAGAACGATCCTGTTACCCAAACCCTGCGACGAATCAGCGTCGCCAATGCCATGCAGCGTAACTTTATTATTATGTCGCGCCATGTCAGCACTCAGGCCGCCGTACATGCGCTCGAATCTAATCCGGACTGGGTACTCATCAGGGATGATCGTCATCCTGTCGCACTGATGCCTGCCGGCGATCTGGCTCGCGCTGTAAGTATGGAAGAAGATGAAGAAATGGATCTGATGCAGATCCCAGCCAGCAGGCGTAATGTACACAAGATATCGCTACACACCAGCCTGCATGAAGCCGCCGAAGCGTTGAATAAGCACCATGTGGAAGCCTTATACGTCACCCGGATGAACGCGCCACTGATCGAACGCACCTACGGCATCCTGACCCGCGAGACCATCGAGTCACACTATCAACTGCCCTACGCCGTAACGGCTAGACATCAATAAAAGAACTATTTGGCTTTGGCCGAAACATGCCTTATCAAGGTCATTTCACCTTTTTCATCTCTGATGGGAACTCGTGACGGCCCCTCATTTGAGGTCAATGCTGGTGATTGAACATGTTTGAGCGCACTGATTAAATCCATTTTTTTCTGCGTAAGCTTCTCGACTTTTTCAGACTCTGAGATGGTGTTCTTGTCTACCTGAACAATCGCACCTAATCCCATCAACCCAAGCGCATTACCCAATACCAGCCACCAAACCAACGATGATGACAGAAATGGCTGATAGTGATTTGATATGGCGACAAGAAGACTAACGAAGAGCAAGGTAATGAGATAAAGCGCCATCAGGTAACGATGAACGCCGACCAGACGTCGAAATAATTTCCAACGCTTGGCCGTCTGCTTTATCACCAAATCAAGTGTATGAATCGCCCGGGCAGCCATTTCACCTTTACCATCTCCAAACGGCGCCAAGTCGAGGCGAACATCGTGTTTTTCCAACTCTTCAGCGATGCGTTTGTAGTCACATGTAGACGTCAATGTGACTAATGCCACATAAGTGTCACTGTTTAATATTTGTTCTGCAGTTAGTCCAGACTCTGCCATTAATCATTCCCTGAAGTCAGCGAAGGGCAATATACGTTGAATTTCTCATATATTCGCTTCTCCGGATAGATTTCTCGGCGAACTCGTTAGCAGTTTTGTTAACTGCGTCAACTATTCCACATTGTTGAAAGTCCTGGGCTGAAGCTAGAACAGAGCGGTGTCTTAAAAGAATTTGATGTTTTGCAGTCCGGCAGTATGAAAAGATCTATTACTGAACAAATTACTCAATCTCGGTTATAATGCCCCGCTTGTTGCCCGGGTGGTGAAATTGGTAGACACAAGAGACTTAAAATCTCTCGCTCTTACGGGCGTGCCGGTTCGATTCCGGCCCCGGGCACCATCAA
>JASBUF010000084.1 GCA_030148085.1 Methylophaga sp.
AGCGATGCCCATCTCCGCCTGCAGTCTGGCAATGACCTGATCCTGCATCATCAGCGCAGGATGACTGGCCGCTACCTGCTGTGAGTCCGTCACATCTTCAGTGACCTGTACCGGTAGGGACTGCAGACCGGTAATGAAACGATAGGTTTTCATTTGCTGAGACAATTCAGACTCTGCCGCCACCATCTGGCTATGCGCCTCGAGCGTGTTGCTGCTGGCAAGCGGTGCTTCATTGGCGGCCAGATCCCCTGCTTTGACCCGGGACTCGACATCCTGCTGCAGTTGTTTGGCGGTTTCCCAGACCTGTCTGGCCTGTTCCAGCCGCGCTTCGGCGAGTTTCACCTGCCAGATCAGCTCCCTTACTTCGCCGGAAGCCTGCAAGCGCAGCTGGTTCTGGTAAGCGGGTAACTGTGCCATGATTTTCTTGGAAAGCACTTGTTGCGCCTGTTTTTGGCCCGGCAGCCAAAGTGGCATATCGAGACTGCCCTCCCACTCCTGAAAACCATCACTACTGCCGATAGCATCATTGAAATGGTTCAGGCTTGCCGTGGCCGGTTCTGCAAACAGGGCATTGCCCAGTTCATCATTGGCTTGCTGTAACTGACTAAACTTGGATTCTGCCAGTTTGTCCGGCAGACGCTGATAAACCACCTCGGTCACACTGCCAAGAGACAGGCTGTCGGAATAAGAAGTCGGCTCTGCCGCGAAAACCAGAAAAGAAGGTGCCGACAACACAACAGCAGCCAGCAGGGGTTTCAAATCAAACATTTCTTATCCTCATCATCGCGACAGAGCTAAGTTAACAAATTTAGCTTCGTTGTGGCATTAGTCCGTTTGAAATTTTATCTGCCGCACTCTCATGGACAGACAGCATGGCAGGAATCACCAGAAGGACCAGTGCCGTGGCAAACATCAGACCGAAAGAGATCGATACTGCCATTGGAATCAGGAACTGAGCCTGCAGGGACGTTTCGAACAGCAGTGGTGTCAGACCTCCGATGGTAGTCAATGAGGTCAGTAAAACGGCCCGCAGACGCTGACTGGCCGCTTCGATAATCGCCTGCTGTGTGCCCATGCCTGATTGGCGTAACTGCTTGAAGAAAGTGACCAGGATAATGGAATCATTGACCACTATCCCGGACAGACCAAAAATGCCGAACAGCGACAGAATGGTTAGATCGATATTGAGCAGCCAGTGACCGAACAAGGCACCGATTAGCCCGAATGGAATCGCCGACATCACGATCAGTGGCCAGCCGTAAGACGCAAACACCCAGGCCAGAACCAGATAAATCATGACAAAGGCAAGCAGTACACCCTGCGTCATATCACCAATCGTTTCGGCCTGTTCTTCAGCACGGCCTTCATAGCCGACTTTGACACCGTAGCGGGCACTCAACTCGGGCAGAAATGACTGCTGCATATCAGCCAGAATTTCATTGTTGTTATTGACCGTCGCATCCACTGTGGCCGTGGTGTGTATCGCCAGCTGAGTATCGGTATGCCTTAACACATCAAAACCGCGGCGGGCTTCAAATTCGACCACACTCGACAATGGCGCACTGCCCCCATTGGGCAGCCGAATCATAAAGTTTTCCAGTGTGGCCAGCGTATTGCGTTCGTTTTCCGGCAGCATTACCCGCACTTCGACTTCATCATCACCATCTTGGAATATCTGGACCAGCTCGCCATCGAAAGCAGCGCGAAGTTGACGGCCGACATTGTTCAGCGTCAGCCCCAGGACTTCACCCTGACCTTTGATCCGGTAAATTAACTGTTCCTGACCATAAGGCATATCATCCTCAATGGCACTGACACCCGGGTAGGTTTTGAGTTTTTCAGCGATTTCCTGAGACGCTGCTTTCAGCGTATCTGCCGGTGCGCCGGTGAGCCTGATATCAATATCACTGCCGGGCGGTCCACCCCGTCGTTCACTGATGGTGAAGGTCTCTATGCCGGGTGGCAGATGAATTTTTTCACGCCAGGCATTGATAAAGTCCTTATTACGGATGTCACGCTGATCCGGCGAAATCATTTCCAGTTGAATGGAGCCAAACCGTTCATCCACCTGTGAAGTGGCATTGGGATTGGCAGCACTGGCCGTACCTAAACGGGTCACTGACAAATCCAGTAGCTCGGGGCCCATTTCCTGTGCGGTTTCATCCAGCGCCTGATTCGCATGCTCAAGAAAACGCTCAACATGCTCGCCCGGTGTACCGGCGATAAAGCGTGCATTGGCCACGATAGTCGTGCCTTCGGGCGATGGGAAGAAGTTAAACAGAATCCGGCCGCTCGCCAGCAAACCAATGGCCAGAATCAATAAAGCTACGGCAGCCGCAATAGTGACACCGCGGAAATTCACAGCA
>JASBUF010000080.1 GCA_030148085.1 Methylophaga sp.
AATTCAGTTTGATGACTTTGCCAAGATCGACCTACGTGTGGCAAAAATTGTTAACGCCGAGCATGTTGAAGGCGCTGATAAATTGTTGAAGTTGACGCTGGATATCGGTCTTGGTGAAAAACAGGTGTTTGCGGGCATTAAGTCCGCTTATGCGCCGGAAGACCTGATTGGTAAACTCACCGTGATGGTGGCTAATCTGGCGCCACGTAAGATGCGATTTGGACTGTCCGAGGGGATGGTTATGGCTGCTGGACCGGGGGGTAAGGATCTCTTTATTCTTAACCCTGATAACGGTGCACAGCCGGGAATGCGGGTGAAGTGAGTCAGGATTGAACCACAGAGTTACAGAGAGCACAGAGATTTAGCTAAAAAGTTACACTGGAGTCAACTGAAGACGGGCAATAAACCTAGTTTAATTATACCCTATCAATGAATTTTCTCTGTGTCCTCTGTGCCTCTGTGCCCATCATCTGCCAGTTTCCCAGATAGAGACTTTATATTTGTTAGCAACAAAAATACTCTTACGATTACCGTGAACAACATCGTCTTGAGGTTGCCCCAATATCTCAACTCTTGGTAAACGTTCCATGCCCAAATCCTTTTGAAACTTCTGATAAATAGCTGATTTCGCCTACAAACAAAAAAGCCCCGGTTGTGACACCGAGGCTCTTTTAAATATGTCAGATCAAATCAAAATCAATAGTGTTTGACCCGTTTAACGATTCATTTACTGATTAAATTTTGGTTGATATTTGGCAGCCATTGTTGTTCCATCACCAGAAGTCCAGCGAGTTCCAGCAGCAGTACATGTGCCTCGATATTCAAAAACATCGGCACCAGTCAAAGCTGGCAGTTCAGTTGCATTATAGTCAAGTGTTATATCCGCCTGAGAAGCAGAAACACCTGTAAGAGCAACGGAGTCTAGGTACACGCTGTTGCTTGCGTAAGTAGTTTCAGCAGTCAGACCCAATTCGGATGTATTAGCAAGAGAAGCAAAAGTTTCACCTTCACTACATGCAATACCAACAGCAGTTCTGATAGGTGATACAACGCTCACCCCCTCTTGGACTTTCGCACGAATTGTGTAATCTTGGTAAGCAGGTAGCGCAATTGCAGCCAAAATACCAATAATCGCGACCACGATCATCAGTTCGATCAATGTAAAACCTTGTTGGTTGTGTTTCATTCTCTAATCTCCATGATTGAACAAACAGCAAACACCAAATTTGCTTGATTGGACGTATGCTACAACCATGCCATAAAATAAACCATTAATTTTCATTAGCTTAAGAGAAACACCTGATACATTAAAACATCCAAAATGTCAGTTTGTGACGCACCGCGTCAGTATTGGCAAAAGTTAACCGCGCTATTGAGGCGTTCCGATTGCGGGTAAATGGCAAGCCCTTGTTTAGCTGTTTCGCAATAGCGTTCTTTATCGCCCAAAAATTCATAAGCATCGGTCAGTTTGATATACAAATCCACATCAGGTCGCTGTTGTAAAAGCTGCTTGCCCCACTTAGTAAAATAGACCACATTTTCTCTATTCCCATACTGGATACTGGAATACATCATCGCGCTCATATCTATCCACTGCGCCTGTTCTGACAAATACGGGTTTTGCCTGGCGACCGGTAAGGGATTCTCAGACTGCTTGCCCTGGTAAAAAGCCACAAAATCCCAGTTTGCTCTGATGCTATGCATCAAAAACAGAACAAAAATCAGGGTCAGCGTCAGCACGGTGATGGCACTGAGCTTTTGGGCATAAATCGTCATGCCATTGTTGCGCTGTCTCGAAAGATGAACAAATGGAATTGCCATGAGCAGCAATAAAGTGAACCAATGGAGAGCCGACATATACAGCGGTAATTCCACCTGTGTATGCAGACTGATGGGGAGCAGAAATGCCAGATAGCCCCAGCCTCTGGAAGCTCCGGATTGTTTCAAGGCCAGACCCACACCGACAACCACGAAAATGATGCCCAGAATAGCAGTGAGACCGCCTTCCACCATCCATTGAAACAGTTCATTGTGTGGATGCCCAACCATATCTTTGGGTAACTTGGCATCCTGATTTTCAGCATAGAAACCGGGCTTCGCAAGCTGGAATTCACGAGAGAAACTACCAATACCATGTCCGAATAATGGTTCTTCTTTCAGCAATTCAAAAGAGATGTCATAAATCCCCAGTCTGGCTGATCCGGAATAACCAGACTGCATGGCGACAGTTTTATCCATTGCTTTTCCACCACTGGGTATCAATCCCAATGTAAAGCCGCCTAGTAAAGCAGCTAATAAAACGGCTGAAAAAGCTTTGTTGTGAATAAGCTGCTTTCTTCTGGCAATCAATAGTACAGGCATGGAAACAGCGAGGGTTAGGAAGCCGATTCTAGAGCCTGAAAAACCAATAATAAAAGCTGCAGCCAACATCATTAGGACTATGAACAACTGAAACAAGCGTTGCCGTTTAATTACAATAGGTCTGGACGCAAGATAAAATGCCAGAACAATACTGGTAACCAAAAAGGTGGCCTGGTTATTAATCTGCTGGAATAATCCGGAAGGGATCCCTTCCGGAGACTTGGGTAATAAATAAGGCATGTCAGCTTTTAACCAAATCTGTAGGAGGCCTATTAAAGCATGAATAAGACCGGATAAAGCCATTATCAGCAATAACCTGTCCCAACGGCCCTGCTTCAATTTGTGCTGAAACAGGCTAAAGAAAAATGCCAGCCCGCCCAGAATGAAAAGCACGCGAAACAGCCACTTCAATGGCTGTTCTACACCCGCCAGAAATCCACTGAGTATTACCAGAATGGGAAATGCTGCGATAAAAACAAAATAGCGTGGTAGCTGAAATGTTTCAGACTTGATGACTTTATTCAATGAATAAGCAATGAATACCAATGCCACTAGCCAGATGGTGCTGTTGTTGGGAAGCCTCAGTCCCTCACCGCCCAGATTAGGATGATAATAGAGCGGAGCCAACAAAAATAATACCGCCAGCATGATTTCGGCCGGGGTCCATCTGGAGAAAAATGACTGGCGAGGTTTTGACATGAATCAGTCCTTGTTGTGATTTGCTGTAATCGCGAATATTGGCCGCCCGATGATTGTAGCAGAGGGCTGGGGCAGGTATTGATTGTCCCAACCTAATCTTACCCTCTAAGGAGGAATGGATAGCCCTGAGCTCTCAGGAAACAGTATCGATTCCCTCTCCCTCCGGGAGAGGATTTGGAGTGAGGGCAATCAGGCTGGTTTCAAATCAAACGCAATACAAATCCGCTCTTCATCTGAACTGAATGGAATGGTTCTGTGGAACACAGACGATGGGAACATCACCAGATCGCCGACTTCCGGTGCGATGGTTTTGGTGGGGAAGTTATCGTGTTTTTTCGGATACTCATCCCCATGGGTGCTGAGTTCGATACTGCCTTCATGCTCGTGTTGTTTGTTTTTTGGCAACGACAAATACAAAGAACCGCTGACCCAGCCTTCCTCGTGGATATGCGAATTAAGGTGTCCACCGATTTTCATTCGCACATACCAAGAGCTGGCAAATTCAGTGTTCTTGGGAAAAGCTTTAACAAACTGGCAGTTTTCGCTGGCAAAGGTCTGACGATAACGCTCAACCGCCTGAGTCACGCATTCAGCCAGCTTTCTGAATGAAGCTTCCGGGCGTTTAAATAAGTTACCGGACGATTGCACACCGTTGTAGAGCCTGCCCTGTGATTTTTCTTCAGCGTCGCAGGTTTCGATGTCGTTCAGCAGTTGTTTCAGCAGTTCACTGTCGCCCTTAAGCTCCGGGATTTCGGTGTGGAACACAAAATCCAGCGGATTTTTACAGAAGTTATAGTCGTTCTCGACGCCAAAGTTCTCGGCATAATGCCCAGCCAGCGTGGCTAAAAATGGAGAATTGTCTTTGCTACGTTTAAGTTCATCCAGCCCTTGTTTAAAGGCATCAAACTGACCGGTTTTGTATAAGCAATATAAAGACCGCTCTTGCCAGTCGGCATATTGTGATTGCTGGAAATGTTTCAACGCACCTTCCAGATCGCCGCTATCGTATAGATAGACCGCCAGGCTGTAGTTGGCGAGCGGTAATTCAGGATCGAGTTTTAATGCGTGCTGATAGGCTTTGACTGACTCTTCATACCGTCCCTGCTCCCGCAGTACTTCACCGATGTTGCTGTGTACTTCAGCATAGTCCGGGTTGATTTCCAGTGCCTGGTTATAGGCTTCAATCGCATCGCCCAGTTTGCCCTGATTCTTCAGCGCCGTACCAAGGTTGAACCAGGTCTGTGCATCCGAATGAATTTCCAGTGCTCGTTGATAGGCATCAACGGCTTCGGTCAGTAATCCCTGCTCCTGCAGCACCACGCCTAAATTCGCCCTGGCCTCATAAAATCCGGGCTCAAGTTCTATCGCTTTCTGATAACTGTTGGCAGCCAGATCATATTGGCGCTGGTTCTGGTAAGCAGCCCCCAGGTTGTAATGCGCATCGACCAGAGACGGTTTGAGATTGACGGTTTTC
>JASBUF010000095.1 GCA_030148085.1 Methylophaga sp.
GAAAAGACCGCAGCGCTGGAACCTTTCTATCCTGACCGTGTGGTATCACGAATTCTGGGTATGGGTGACGTGTTGTCACTGGTCGAAGAAGCCCAGCGCAAGATGGATGTCGATTCGGCAGAAAAGCTCGCTGGTAAGTTAAAACAAGGCAAGGGCTTTGATCTGGAAGACTTCCGTGATCAGCTACGTCAGATGGGCAAAATGGGCGGTATCGCTTCCATGCTGGACAAGTTGCCTGGTATGGCGAATATTCCGCAAGCGGCCAAAAGTCAGGTGAATGACAAAGAGCTGGCCAAGCTGGAAGCAATTATCAACTCAATGACGGCAAAAGAACGTCGCAAACCGGACATTATCAAAGGTTCACGTAAGAAACGCATCGCCGCAGGTAGTGGAACCCAGATTCAGGATGTGAATCGTCTGCTCAAACAGTTTTCTCAAATGCAGAAGATGATGAAGAAAATGGGCTCCAAAGGCGGCATGGCTAAACTGATGCGCGGTCTTGGCGGTAAATTCCCAATGGGTGGCATGGGCGGTGGCATGCCATTTTAGAGGCTGGCCTGAACAGCCAACACAAAAATAAAGAAACTTAGACTTTGCAAACACGGGATACTTGCGTAAAATACGACGGTTTTCCGATCCAGTTTTTCAAACGGGCATAAAGAATATGGTAACAATTAGATTAACTCGCAGCGGCGCAAAGAAGCGTCCTTTCTACGGTATCGTCGTCACTGACTCTCGCAGCGCACGTGATGGTCGTTATATCGAACGCGTTGGTTTCTTCAACCCGATCGCTCGTGGTCAAGAAGAAAAACTGCGTGTAGATTTGGACCGCGTTACACATTGGATCAGCCAAGGTGCGCAAACTTCTGATCGTGTTGCCAAGCTGATCGAAGAAGCACAAAAAGCAGCAGCTTAATTACACTGAGGTACGGGTATGGCGTCCGAGGAGTTCATCCCGGTAGGTAAAATATCCGGTGCCTTCGGTGTCAGAGGTTGGGTGAAGGTGTATTCCTTTACTGAACCTCGCGGCAACATCCTGGAGTACTCGCCACTGTTTCTGTCTAGACAGGGAGAGTGGATAGAGGTTGAAGTGTCCGGTGGGCATCTGCAGGGTAAAGGTGTGGTCATGGGCTTAGCCAATGTGACCGACCGTGACCAGGTTCAGCCGCTGATAGGGGCTGAACTGGCAATCAGAAAAACACAACTTGAACCTGCCGACGAAGATGAATTCTACTGGGCAGATTTGATTGGCCTGAGCGTAGAAAACCTCGAAGGCGAGGTGCTGGGTAAGGTTGATCATCTGCTTGAAACCGGTGCAAACGATGTGCTGGTGGTTAAGGCAGAGAAGCAGGCTGAACGATTGATTCCCTTTGTTGTGGATGACATCGTCAAACTGGTCGATCTGGACAATAAACTGATCCGGGTGGACTGGAGTAAAGATTATTAAATGGAACAGGGTATGCGCTTAGGCGTGATTTCACTGTTTCCAACTATGTTTGATGCGATTACGGAGTATGGCGTAACGGGTCGGGCGGTTTCTCAGGGCATACTAAATCTGAGTTGCTGGAATCCCCGTGACTACACTCACGACAAACATCGAACAGTGGATGACCGACCTTATGGTGGTGGTCCCGGCATGGTGATGAAGGTGGCGCCGTTAAACGAAGCCATCGATGCCGCTAAACAAGAGCTGGGACAGGACACCAAGGTGATTTATCTGTCGCCACAAGGTAAACAACTGGATCAGCAGGCGCTGAACCAGATGGCAAGCAGAGACAAAATGATTCTGGTTGCAGGGCGTTATGAAGGTATTGATGAACGCCTGATTGAAAAGCAGATTGACGAGGAATGGTCGATTGGTGACTACGTCCTCAGCGGTGGTGAATTGGCAGCCATGGTACTTATCGATGGTGTAGCCAGATTATTGCCGGGTGTATTGGGTGATGAAAACTCTGCTGAGCAGGATTCCTTTATGGATGGCTTGCTGGATTGCCCGCACTACACCAGACCGGAGAAGTTATTTGACCAGTCAGTACCCGAGGTATTGCTGGGGGGTGACCATGAAGCGATTCGTAAATGGCGCCTGAAACAGTCCTTGGGACGAACGTGGTTGCGACGACCTGACTTGTTGGCAAAAAGCACTTTGACTGACGAGCAGAAAGCGCTATTAGAAGAGTTTATTGCCGAGAGCGGGCAGGATTAGTTGGGAGTTGAACAATGAGTAACATTATCGAGCAGCTGAACGCTGAACAAATGAAACAGGACATCCCTGAGTTTTCAGCAGGTGACACCCTGGTTGTTAAAGTAAAAATCAAAGAAGGTGATCGTGAGCGTGAACAGGCGTTCGAAGGTGTTGTGATCGCTAAACGTAACCGTGGTCTGCACTCTGCATTCACTGTTCGTAAAATCTCAAACGGCGTTGGCGTTGAGCGTGTATTCCAAACTCACAGCCCAGCAATCGCTAGCATCGAAGTCAAACGTCGCGGTGATGTACGTCGTTCTAAACTGTACTACCTGCGTGACCTGACTGGTAAAGCTGCACGTATTAAAGAAAAATTGTAATCCACTGATTGCAATTTACGCTTGCCAAAAAAGGGTAGTGGTTTTCCACTGCCCTTTTTTATTGCCTGCTGTTAAGCTAACAGCCCTATGACCGAGCCTGCTTCTCCTCCTGCTAGCCGTTATTTACAGCACTTTCTTGATAGCTTGTGGCTAGAGTCTGGCCTCAGCCAGAACACTATTGAAGCCTATCGTCGCGATCTTTTGGCCTTTGCCGCATGGCTTTCACAGTTTGACATTGATTTGGCAACTGCCACACAGCAGGATATTCAGCGCTATCAAAGCCAGCGCATGCGCGAAGGGCGAAAAGTCCGAAGTGAAGCTAGGCTTTTATCTACCTTGCGTCGCTTTTATCGTTATTTACTGCGTGAAGATATACGAGACAGCGATCCGACAGCACAATTAGCCTCACCCCGACTAGGGAAGCCTTTACCAGACAGCCTGACTGAGCAGGAAGTAGAAGAACTACTTGCTCAACCTGACGTCAATGAGTTGTTGGGATTGCGTGATCGAACCATGCTGGAACTGCTTTATGCCACCGGTCTTCGCGTGTCAGAGCTGGTTAGCTTACAACTGGAGCAGCTAAATATGCGTCAGGGCTTGATTCGCTGCATCGGTAAAGGCAATAAAGAGCGTTTGGTTCCAGTAGGCGAAGTCGCGCTGGACTGGCTGCAGCACTATCTCTACGAAAGTCGCCCCGGCCTATTGAACGGCAAAGTCAGTGAGGACCTGTTTCCCACCCAGCGTGGTAAAGCGATGACAAGGCAGGCTTTCTGGTACCTCATCAAGCGTTACGCCAAACAGGCACATATCGACAAACATCTATCACCGCATACGCTGCGTCATGCCTTTGCGACACATTTACTGAATCACGGTGCTGACTTACGTGTTGTACAGCTGCTGCTGGGGCATGCTGACCTTTCCACCACACAAATTTATACCCATGTCGCCAAAGAACGTCTCAAGCAACTTCATGGTCAGCATCACCCTCGTGGTTAAGTGCCTGACTTGACGAATAACGGGTGGTAAACTTGACTGTTATTTAGTTAGCTGGAGATACAGGCATGCCTTCATTCGATATCGTCTCTGAAATCGATAAACACGAACTTACTAATGCGGTCGATCAAGCCAATCGTGAATTGAAAAACCGTTTCGATTTTCGTGGAACCGATGCCAAGGTAGAGCAGTCGGAAAAGGTACTGACATTGTTTGCAGACAGTGACTTTCAACTGGAACAGTTGATGGATATCCTGCGCCTGAAATTAGTCAAACGCGGTATTGAGCTGGGTTGCTTAGAAGTTAATGACTCGGTTGGTTATGGAAAAATGCGAAAACAGGATGTGATCGTCCGTGAAGGGATTGATAAAGATCTGTCACGTAAAATCGTCAAATTGATTAAAGACAGCAAGATAAAAGTACAGGCTGCAGTTCAGGGAGAGAGCGTGAGGGTAACAGGGAAAAAGCGTGACGAATTGCAGGAAGTCATCGCAATGTTGAAGGCCGAAGAATCGATCGAAATGCCCCTGCAGTTCAATAACTTCAGAGACTAGGATACCTCATGCTGAAACCCCTATTAATCGCTTTGCCGCTGCTGTTTGCCAATGTTGCTGGCGCAGCCGAAGTCGATACATTGAAAGAGCAACTTGCTAAAACCTTACCAGGCGTCACTATCGAAAATTTACAAAAAATCGACAGCCTGGGTTTATACGAAGGTGTGATTAACGGCGAAGTCCTGTATTTCTCAGCTGACGGCCAATATGCCATGCAGGGCGAGTTGGTTTCACTGGCGACACGTACCAACCTGACTGAACAGCGCCGTGTCAGTCTGCGCCAGTCAATTTTAAAAGGGCTGGATGAGAAAGACATGATCATTTTTGAGCCCGAAAAGACGGAACATACCCTCACGGTATTCACCGATATTGATTGTGTCTATTGCCGAAAGATGCACTCTGAAATTGAGCAGTACAAAGAGTTAGGCATTCGTATTCGCTATATGTCATACCCGCGTGGAGGTATTGGCTCTAAGTCTTATGATGATGCCGTTACGGTGTGGTGTAATGAGAATCGACTGGAAGCTATGACCCGCGCGAAACGTGGTGAGGAACTGGAAGCTAAAACCTGCGAGAATCCGGTTGAAGCTGAGTTCAATATCGGTCGTAAATTAGGGGTGTCAGGTACACCAGCGCTGTTTATGGAATCCGGTCAGATGTTGCCCGGTTATGTTCCGCCTGAGCGTCTTAAAGCGATTCTTGACGAAGGATCAAACGAGTCTTAATTGCGAATTTTCTGCGCTGACCCGATGATCGTGCAGCGACAACTGCACATCATCGCTCAGCAGATAACTCACTTCATTTCCCCAGTCACCCAAGACAACACGGTAAGCTTGTTTAGCGTTATCCTTTAGGACACTATGTATCGCGGGGCGATGGGTATGACCGTGAATTAACAGGTCAATACTAGACTCTTTAATCACCTTAGCGACTTCAGCCTGATTCACATCCATAATCATGGCAGCTTTATGCTGCTTCTTCTGTTTGCTGGTCGCAATAATCTTGTCTGAAATCCGCTGACGAAAATTGGTAGGCAAGTGCAGGAAGCACCATTGTAGGAAACGGTTTCGTACCACGCGGCGATAACGCTGGTAGCTGATATCGTCGGTACACAAACTGTCGCCATGCATTAAAAGAGTGTCTTGTTTGCCAAGCCTCAGTCGATAGCCGTCTTGAATCAATGTGCCGCCAACCAACTGGGCAAACTGTTTACCGAGCATAAAGTCACGGTTACCGACCATCAGAAATATGCTGATGCCTTTAGTGGACAAGGTTTGAAGCTGGCTTACGAAAGGTGAAAATTCATCTGGTACCAGATCATCACCCAGCCAGGTATTAAAAATATCTCCGAGGATATACAGCTCATCGATAGTGCTGGTATGAGCGCTGAGAAAGTCGCAGGCCAATTGAATAAGCTCAGGCCGGGCCGGGCTCAGATGAAGATCGGAAATAAAGAGTCGACGCATAGGAGCAACCTGCCCTCAAGCTGAGGGCAGGCAAATTTCCGTTTACAGTACGCTGGCTTTGATAATAACGACGTTCTCTGCCGGTACATCCTGATGCGGACCGCGCATCGTGGTTTTCACCTTACGAATTTTATCGACGACATCCATACCTTCGACGACTTCACCGAATACGGCATAGCCCCAACCGCTTGGTGCTTTGCCACGGAAATCCAGGAAGTCATTATCAACAGTGTTGATAAAGAACTGCGCTGTGGCGGAATGAGGATCGTTAGTACGAGCCATGGCGATGCTGCCACGCTTATTGCTCAGGCCGTTATCCGCTTCGTTTTCGATAGCAGACTTGGTTGGCTTTTGTTGGAAGCTTTCATCAAAGCCGCCGCCTTGAACCATGAAGTTTTCAATCACGCGGTGAAAAATGGTGCCGTTGTAAAAGCCGTCTTCAACATAGCTGATGAAGTTAGCCACGGTGTTTGGTGCCTTTTGCTGATTCAGCTCAATGACGATGTCACCCATGCTGGTTTCCAGCTTAACTTGCGGCGCGGCACCGCCTTCCGCATTAGCAGCCAGAGAAAAAGAAGCAAAAAACAGGGGAGCCAGATGGCGATAAAGTAGTTTCATGATGGCTTAAGTCCAAAATCGCTAAAAAACGTCATGATAGTGCATCTCAGCGATTCAGGCGAACATGAGAAACAGCTTTCTAGAAGCAACATAGCCAAAAACAGCGCTATTTCCGACACGGCTGACAGCGTATAATGCGCGTTTTTATAAAACATTTATCATTCGCTATGTCGGAATCTGTTGCTAATCATAATTTTATACGTCCTATTATTCAGGCTGATATTGACGCTGGCAGGGTGGCCGGAAAAGTGGTTACTCGCTTTCCGCCGGAGCCTAATGGCTATTTGCATATTGGCCATGCCAAGTCGATTTGCCTGAATTTTGGTTTGGCTCAAGAGTTCGGCGGCGAATGTAATTTACGCTTTGACGATACGAATCCTGCTAAAGAAGATCAGGAATTCATTGATGCCATCAAGGATGACGTTCAATGGCTCGGCTTTCAGTGGGCGGGTGAAGAGCGTTATGCGTCGAGCTATTTCGATCAGTTTTACGCTTGGGCTATTCATCTTATCAAGCAGGGCAAAGCCTATGTGTGTGATCTCACCGCTGAACAAGCCAGTGAATATCGAGGCTGGGCGACCAAGCCGGGCAAGGAATCGCCATTTCGTGAGCGCAGCATAGAAGAAAACCTGGCTTTGTTTGAAAAAATGAAACAAGGCGAGTTTGATGAAGGTTTTTGTGTTTTGCGCGCCAAAATCGATATGGCTTCACCGAACATGAACTTGCGCGATCCGATTCTTTATCGCATTCGTAAAAAGCATCATCATCAAACCGGCGACACATGGTGTATTTATCCCAGCTATGACTTTGCCCATGGGCAAGGCGATGCGATTGAAGGTGTGACACACAGTATCTGTACGCTGGAGTTTCAGGATCACCGTCCCCTGTATGAGTGGTTTATTGAAAACCTGCCGGTGCCCTCAAAGCCGAAGCAGTACGAGTTTGGCCGTCTGAATATCAACTACACGGTGACCAGCAAGCGGAACTTAAAACAACTGGTTGATGAGCATATCGTAGCCGGCTGGAATGATCCCAGAATGCCAACGATTTCAGGTATGAGAAGACGTGGTTATTCGGCTGCAGCCCTACGCGCATTTTGTGATGGTCTGGCCGTGGCAAAAACCGATGGTGTGGTGGATATTGCTCAGTTGGAATTTGAGATTCGCAAAGATCTGAATGACAACGCAGCACGTGCCATGTGTGTGCTGAATCCGTTAAAAGTCAGCATCACTAACGCCTCTGAAACTACTGAATGGCTGGAAGTCGCCAATCATCCACAACAGGAAGCGATGGGTCACCGTTCGTTGCCATTCACCAAAGACATCTATATTGATGCCTCCGACTTTACTGAAGACACCAGTCTGAGCCGGAAAAAATTCAAGCGCCTGGTCATTGGTGATTATGTGCGTTTACGCGGTGCGTATGTCATTAAGGCTGATGACGTTATCAAGAATGACAAGGGTGACGTGATTGAAGTGATCGCTTCGTTAGTACCTGATACCGTTGGGCAGAATCCGCCAGAAGAAATGAAACCTCGTGGTGTTATTCACTGGGTGTCAGCCACAGAAGGTAAGCAAGTCGAGCTGCGCCTATATGACAGATTGTTCACCGCGGAAGCACCGGGGAAAGTCACTGGCAACTATCTGGATGATGTGAACCCGGATTCATTAAAGGTCATTAAGGCCATTGCCGAACCGGCGATTGTCGATTGCGAGCCAGAAACGGCTTTTCAGTTTGAACGGGAAGGGTACTTTGTGAGCGATCGTTTTGATCATAACGTCGATACGCCGGTATTCAATCTGACCATTGGTCTAAAAGAAGATACGTCAAAATAATCAGTAATGTTAAAAATTCACAACAGTCTGACTCGACAGAAAGAAGCGTTTAAGCCTTTACAAGAAGGCAAAGTCAACATGTATGTCTGCGGTATGACCGTCTATGACCTGTGTCATGTGGGCCATGCTCGGGTGATGGTGGTGTTTGATGTTGTCACACGTTATCTCCGCGCTCAAGGCTATGACGTGACCTATGTCCGTAATATCACCGATATTGATGACAAGATCATCAAACGTGCGGCAGAGAATGGCGAAAGCATTCAAGCTTTGACCGAACGCTATATCGCTGAAATGCATCGCGACGCCGATGCACTCGGTGTATTGAGGCCGGATATGGAACCCAAGGCCACTGAGTCTATGGGTGAGATTCTGGCAATGATTCAGACCTTGATTGATAACGGTCTGGCTTATACCGCAGACAATGGTGACGTTTACTACGACGTCAGCGAATTTAGCAGCTATGGCAAATTATCAGGGCGTGATGTGAATGAACTTCGCGCCGGTGAGCGCGTAGCGGTCAATGAAGCCAAGACCGACCCGCTGGACTTTGTACTGTGGAAGGCGGCTAAGGCGGGAGAACCGGCTTGGGAGTCCCCATGGGGACAAGGTCGTCCTGGCTGGCATATCGAATGTTCAGCGATGTCGGCACACTGCCTCGGTGAGCACTTTGATATTCATGGTGGCGGACAGGACTTACAGTTCCCGCACCATGAAAACGAAATTGCCCAGTCTGAAGGCGCACATGGCTGTCAGTCAGTGAACTACTGGATGCACAATGGTTTCGTCCGAATCGACGATGAGAAAATGTCCAAGTCATTAGGCAATTTCTTTACCGTGCGTGAGGTTTTGGAACAATATCCGGCAGAAGCGGTGCGCTACTTTATTCTGTCCAGTCATTACCGTAGTCCGCTGAATTACGCAGAAGACCAACTTGAACAAGCCAAAGCTGCCCTGACGCGTTTCTACACCTCGTTGCGTGATATCACGCCACAGGATGATGTGCGTTGGCAGGATGATCCTGATTTTGGTTCACGCTTCCAAGAAGCAATGGATGATGACTTTAATACCGCGCTGGCTTTATCAGTGATGGCAGATGTGCGGCAGGCGCTCAATAAAGCCCGTGAGTTAGACGATAGTGTGGCAAGCTACTTTGCTGGTTTATTGCTGTCATTTGGTGATGTATTGGGCTTATTTCAGCAGGACGCGGATGCCTTCCTCGTTGGCGATAACGCATCTGATGCTGAAGCAGCAGAGATAGATGCTCTGATTGCGGAGCGTAACCAGGCTCGCACAGATAAGAACTGGGCTCGCGCTGATGAAATTCGTGATCAATTGACCGATATGGGTATTGTGCTAGAGGATGCGGCGGGGAAAACCAGTTGGCGTCGTGGTTGATAGCACTAGCCTGATAATAAAAAAGCCCGGTTTAACCGGGCTTTTTTTATGGCAAAAGAGTTTGAGCTTATTTATGAAGGTGTTCGGCTGCGAACAAAGTATTTTCCAGCAGCGTTGCCACCGTCATAGGGCCCACACCACCCGGCACAGGTGTAATCCAGCCAGCCTTTTCTTTAGCACCTTCAAAGTCCACATCACCCGTCAATGAGCCATCTTCCAGACGGTTGATGCCTACATCAATGATAATCGCGCCTTCTTTCACCCATTCACCTGGAATAAAGTTAGGCTTACCTACCGCGACCACTAGAATATCTGCTCGACGAACTTGAGACTCTAAATCTTTAGTCCAACGATGACACACAGTAGTGGTACAGCCCGCGAGTAACAATTCCAATGCCATCGGACGTCCAACAATATTAGAAGCCCCAACCACAACGGCTTCTTGGCCTTTCAGGTCGATACCAGTGCTGCGTAACAGGGTGATCACACCTTTTGGTGTACACGGTTGCAATACAGGGATACGTTGAGCAAGACGGCCGATGTTATAAGGATGAAAGCCATCAACATCTTTGTGTGCTGCGATGCGCTCAATTACGGTTTCACTATCGATATGAGCAGGTAAGGGCAATTGAACCAGGATACCATCGATTTCATCATCCGCATTCAGCTCATCAATCAGAGCTAGCAATTCTTCCTGAGGCGTCGCCTCAGGCAAGTCGTAAGCCACAGACTTAAAGCCGACTTCATCACAGCTGCGACGCTTGCTACCGACATAGACTTTAGAGGCTGGGTTATCACCGATCAGCACCACAGCCAGTCCGGGGCGGCGCTTACCCGCGGCAGTGCGTTCTTCAGTAGCTTGTTTGATCTGTTGTTTGAGATTAGTGGCAACGGCTTTGCCATCAATAATCTGTGCGCTCATTCAAGGATTCCCGGTGATGCAAAAGCGCTTATGATCGCATGAGTCGACAAGAACAGCAAAAAATATCAAAACAGGCGTTGACTCCTGTTAGTTATCGACGTATTATTTCGCCTTCTTCGAGGATGACTTCTCGAAAACAAGTCGGGGCATAGCGCAGTCTGGTAGCGCATCTGGTTTGGGACCAGAGGGTCGGGAGTTCGAATCTCTCTGCCCCGACCACTTTCCAACACTGTATGTA
>JASBUF010000004.1 GCA_030148085.1 Methylophaga sp.
AATCAGCCATGACAAATACAGCCCAATACGCCGTCGTTGGTAATCCGATTGCCCACAGCAAGTCCCCGGTGATCCACACCGAGTTCGGTAAACTTACCGGTGAAGATATCGCCTACGATGCCTTTGCCATCACCGAAGAAAACTTTCCCCAATTCGTAAAAGATTTTTTTCACAACGGCGGCTCTGGCCTGAACATCACTCTGCCGCACAAGGAGGCAGCTTTTAAACTGGCCGATCAGAATAGCCCAAGAGCGCAACTCGCCGGTGCGGTGAATACGCTGTCTGTTCAGGGCGGCAAGCTCATGGGGGAAAACACGGATGGGCCGGGTCTGGTCAGAGACCTGACCACAAACCATGGGGTTGAGCTGTCAGGCAAATCGATTCTCATGTTGGGCGCAGGTGGCGCTGCACGTGGTGCGCTTGCGGAGCTGATCAACACCTCTCCGGCAAAGATCACTGTGCTTAACCGTACGGTAACAAAAGCAGAGGCAATCAAACTCGCGTTTCGAGAGTTCTTCGAACTGGAAGTGGGCGACTACAACCTCACGATTGAGCAACCTTTTGATCTGGTCATCAATGCCACATCGCTTAGCCTCGGCAAAGACCTCCCTCCCGTCTCTCCGGACTGGATCCATAACAACAGTTGCTGCTATGACATGATGTATGGAGACAGCGATACCGTATTCGTGGAATGGGCTCGACAGCAAGGGGCCTCGTTGGCAGTTGATGGCCTGGGCATGTTGGTTGAGCAAGCAGCTGAATCGTTTGCACTGTGGCGAGGAGTCCGACCTGAAACCGAATCGGTAATCCGCAAACTGCGCGGTAAGTAACAAGTCACTACTCTTTTATTTATCCCGGCTCTAATTATCAACGCGCTCTGCACTTGGTCTGAATACGGGCGTAACTGGCAGGCATAAAAAAAGGGTCACAATGCTGTGACCCTTTTCTGTTTTCAGGACTGTTTAGTGTCCGTCGTCCTCACCGTGTCCACCACCGTGCAGATCTGCTGGCGTTAATGCCACAGCATCCCGGTCGTGCCCGTTGTAGACGAAGCGTGACTCTTCAGTGTACGCGCCTTCAACGGCCATGAAGCCGATCAAGAGCAGCAATACGATTGGCGGCCCAAGAATAGTGAAGACCAGCGCCATGCGCTCCCACACTACGTGCATGAAGATCGCGACAATAAAGCCGGCCTTCACGACCATGAAGAAGAGTACCAGTGTCCAGCGCATTGCGCCTTGAACCTGAAAGTAGTCCACCAGGTAAGAGGCGGTACTGACCACAAACAGCAGTACCCAAATCTTGTAGTAAATCCCTAATGGGTGTTGTTGTCCTGCATCTGATGCCATTGCTGACGACCCCTCTTACAATAAGTAGAAAAACGCGAAAATGAATACCCAAACAAGGTCAACAAAGTGCCAGTAGAGACCGGCGATCTCAACGATCTCGTAACCCTTGTTGTCGTAGTATCCTCGTTTGACCCGGAAGGCGACCCACATGAGATAGATCACACCACAGGTTACGTGCAGGCCGTGGAAGCCCGTCACCATAAAGAAGATCGATCCGAACTGCGCGGCTCCGAACGGGTTGCCCCATGGGCGAATGCCTTCGTCGAAGATCAGTTTTGACCACTCGAAAACCTGCATGCCGACGAACGTCGCACCAAAGAATGCGGTGGCGCAGATCAACCAGAAGGTCTTGGCCTTGTCTCTGCGATAACCGTAGTTAACGGCCATTGCCATGGTGCCCGAGCTGGTAATCAGCACGAAGGTCATGATCGCGATCAAGATCAGCGGGATTGGGTCTCCGCCAAAAGACAGTGCGAAAATTTCACTCTGATTCGGCCAGGGCGCAGTGGTGGTCATACGGACATTCAGATAACCCACCAGGAAACAGGTGAAGATAAAAGTATCACTCACCAGGAATAACCACATCATGGCCTTACCCCAGGGCACATGGTAAGCCTGCTTGTCGGCGCTCCAGTCGTCGACCATGCCTTCTAACCCGCGAGCTGGGCCATTTTCTGTTACGGCTGCTTCACTCATCCTAATAATTTCCTATAAACAATTGCTTTTAATCTTATGTGTTCGCAAGTACTGCGAACAAAACCAACCAAACTACCAGCAAGAAGTGCCAGTAGACGGTGCAAAGTTCGATGCTGAGACGTACTTCCTTCGCCTCGGCTCCCGACAACAGACGCAGTGAGCTCTTGCTCCACACCCACAGTCCACCCAACAGGTGTACTGCATGCAGTCCGGTCATCAGGTAATAGAAAGCATTGGCAGGATTGGAAGTCAGGTAGTAACCCCCGGCCTGCAGACTTTCCCAAGTCATCAATTGACCCGCGATAAACAGGATGGCAAACACGCCACCACCGATAAACGCAGTAATCAGATTCTTGGGTTGCTCGCTATTGGAAGCGCTACGCGCCCACTGGAAGAACACACTGCTGAGTACCAACAGGCCAGTGTTAAACCAGAGTTGTGCGGGCTCCGACAGGGGCTGCCAGTCTGGCAGCTCCATGCGGATGAAGTAGCTCACGGTAAACAGCGAGAAAACGACACTGGCAATGACCAGAAAGAAGCTCAGTGCCACTCTCTCGGCCGGACTGTCGAAGGCCCCTTCAGGTTTGAGGCCTCCGATTATGCCTTTACGTTCCCACGGTTTAACCGCCAGATGTTTGAACACGCTCATATGTCAGCCTTTGACTGGTCGTGGTCAGGGTCGAAATGTTCAGTATCCACTGTTGGCTCAACGCTCTCCGGAGTGTTCTGAGGAATAAAGTCCTCGTGAGCGCCCGGTACGCTGTAGTCGTAAGCCCAGCGATAAACGGTTGGCAGATCCTCACCCCAGTTGCCGTGTTTCGGCGGCAGGTCAGGCGTTTGCCATTCCAGAGAAGCAGAACCCCAGGGGTTCTTTTCTGCTTTCTTGCCGTGCTTCAGTGACCAGATGATGTTCCAGAAGAACAGCAACTGGGCAACCGCTACAAAGATCGCTGCAATAGTGATTGCCGCATTCAGATCCTGTGCTGACATGGGAATGAAGTCAGTCTCGCCCAGAACGTAGTAGCGACGTGGCACACCCAGGAAGCCGAGGTAGTGCATCGGCAGGTAAATCGCATAAGCACCGAGGAAGGTTAACCAGAAGTGCAGCTTGGCAATCTTCTCGTTGAACATTCTGCCGCTCATCAGCGGATACCAGTGATAGATCGCAGCAAACAGAACCAGAATCGGTGATACACCCATTACCATATGGAAGTGAGCGATGACGAAGTAGGTGTCAGAGAGTGGCAAATCAATAACCACGTTACCCAGGAACAGACCAGTGAGTCCGCCGTGGATGAACGTGAAGATAAAACCGATTGCGAAGTACATCGGCGCGTTAAGGCGAATATCCCCTTCCCACAGCGTCAGCACCCAGTTGTACACCTTCATCGCAGTTGGTACGGCGATGATCAGTGTTGTGGTCGCGAAGAAGAAACCGAAGTAAGGGTGCATGCCGGATACGTACATGTGGTGCGCCCATACGATGAAGCTCAAACCACCGATCGCAACAATCGCCCAGACCATCATGCGGTAGCCGAAGATGTTCTTGCGTGCGTGAGTAGACAGTACGTCAGATACCAGACCGAATGCTGGCAGTGCCACGATGTAAACCTCGGGGTGTCCGAAGAACCAGAACAAGTGCTGGAACAACAGCGGGCTACCGCCATTGTGATCAAGTGGCTGACCCGCTTCGATAACCGCCGGCATGAAGAAGCTCGTGCCCAGCAAGGTATCGAACAGCATCATGATTGCCGCAACCAGCAGAGCCGGGAAGGCAAACAGCGCCAGAACGGTCGCTACAAAGATGCCCCACACAGTCAGTGGCAGACGCATCATGGTCAGGCCACGGCAGCGGTATTGCAGTACGGTTACTGCGTAGTTCAGACCACCCATCGTCGTGGCGATGATGAACACCGCGAGAGAGATGAGCATCAATACGATACCCATATCATGACCGGGCGTTCCTTCCATTGCCGTTTGTGGCGGATAGAGCGTCCAACCGGCACCGGTAGGCCCACCTC
This sequence comes from Methylophaga sp., assembly GCA_030148085.1. Taxonomy (GTDB): domain Bacteria; phylum Pseudomonadota; class Gammaproteobacteria; order Nitrosococcales; family Methylophagaceae; genus Methylophaga. The sequence continues at coordinate 4,067 of JASBUF010000004.1, forward strand.
CCACAAAGAAACTCGCCATCAAAATGATGACCGAGATCAGGAACGTCCACACCGAGAGCATGTTCATGAACGGGAACACCATGTCCCGCGCACCACACATCAGTGGAATCATGTAGTTACCAAAACCACCGAGGAACAGGGCTGTCAGGAAATAAACAACCATGATCATGCCGTGCATGGTGACGGCCTGGTAGTAGAAATTCGGATCGATAAAGTCTACTGATTCAGGGAAACCCAACTGCAGGCGGAACAGCACTGACAGAGTGAGACCGACGATACCAGTGAAGACAGCGATGCTGCCGTACTGAATCGCAATAACTTTATGATCCTGGCTAAATACGTATTCTTCGACCCAGTTATGAGGATGGTGCATTTCCATCTCTTTATCTTGGTCAGCTAATGGGACGTAAGCCATTAAAACCTCCTAAACAAAATTCTGTAGCAGCTGGTGCTACTTAAAACTCAAATCCAAATTCGTTTGTTGCTGAGCCTGACTCTCTTACTGAGCCAGGCTATTGATGTATGCAGCAACGTCATTAATTTCTTCGATGCCAGACATGGCAGTGGCCATTGAGACCATTTGCTCACCGTAGTCGTCTTCTGGATGCAGACCACGAATGCCTGAACGGAAATTCTGGATCTGAGTGACAAAATACCAGTCGCTCATGCCAGTCAGTTTTGGCGCATCGGTATACCAGGTGCCTTCACCGTTATCGAGGTGACAGGCCGCACAGTTACGGTCGTAGATGTCATAACCATTGTCGATGTCACCGGTTACGGTTGGTGCCGCTGGTGTGTCCTGGAACGTTTCGATGTAGGCAGCTACGTTTCGAACAGCAGCATCATCTGCCAGCATGCCGGCGAAAGCGCGCATTTGCTGACCGAAGGTATCACCCTCGCCACCACGAACGCCTTGCTTGAAGTAGTTCAGCTGACGCTCGATGTACCAGGCTTGCTGACCAGCAAGTTTCGGTGCGTTCAATGCCTGATTGCCTTCACCGTTCTGACCGTGGCAGCTGGCGCATGCAGCATAGGCTGCCTGACCTGCGGCTACGTTAGGAGCTGGTTGGCTTTGAGTTTCGGCGAAAGTGGGCTGTGTCGCGAGCCATGCGTCAAACTCTTCCTGCGGCTCAACCACTACCGCACCACGCATGACGAAGTGACCAATGCCGCACAATTCTTCACAGAGAATGTCGAAGGTGCCTTCACGAGTCGGCTCGAACCACAGCGTAGACATGAGACCTGGCACCAGGTCCATCTTCACGCGGAATTGAGCAACGGTGTAGTTGTGAAGTACGTCGTGCGAACGTAACAGTGCCTGAATTGGCTGGCCAACGGGAAGATGCATTACCGGGTCGTTGACGATGATGTCGTCCTGGCCGTTTGGATCTTCGGGGTTAACACCGAATGGATTGCTTGGCGATACCAGTGCGGTATCAGCTACGCCCAGCTGCCCGTCGGCACCTGGGTAGCGGTACTGCCATTGCCATTGCTGCCCGAGAACTTCGAACTGAGTTGCTTCATCGGGAACGTTTACGAATTCTGCCCAGGTGAACAAACCCGGTGCCAGCATCGCGATAACGCCGATGGTAGTGAAGACAGACAAGCCGACTTCAAGCTTGTGGTTCTCTGGTTCATAAACGGCTTTGTGGCCTTCTTTCTTGCGAAATTTGAAGACACAGTAAGCGAGAAACACATTACAGAGAATGAAGACAATTCCGGTCACCCAGAATGTCACCAAGATGGTATTGTCGATGGAGTCCCATGCCGCGGCAGATTCCGTGAACCACCACGGACTGACGAAATGGAAGACTATTGATCCAATGACCAGTAGAAAGATAACGACCGCTAAAGCCATAAACCAGTATTCCTTCTAAAAGTAACTTTCAGCAAACGCCGGGCGCACGAGTCCCGTTGTCTGCTTGTTTTCGTTCATTTGTCCATCAGCACAAGCCGAGCCCGCTAGAAACAAAACTTCAGATAAAAGTTATGCATCCGAGCAAACTCAGAGAGTGATGTCCTGATGAATTCCCTTTGTAATTATTATGTTCTGGATGGGGTTTTACGGCCTATCAAACCGCGCAGTTAAATAGTCAAAAAACTGCTGATTTTTCGGGCCAAACGCACACCTCACGCGCTGTCGAATGCTATAGAAAAACGCCCTTAACCGCAAGTAAATCAGGGACTTTAACGGCCGGAAACCTGAGCTAAATCAAGCATTTTTGACAGGAAGGTGTCACTCTCACTCAAGACTGTGGAAAGCCACTGGCAATAGCTGGTCAATTACTTGCGATGCAGTTTGTAATCGCAGGTGTAATGGTCGCTTGCAGGGTCGGATTCTCCTTGAGATTCGGGCGCAAACATGTTTGAATGCCCGCGCTCAAAATCTGGCTCCGGTGGGGGGAGCTGGCTGTCAGGCAAATGCAGCAATGTCATGTGTCTGCAGTCTGATTTACACTATCCCCACGTTACACGCACTCGCGCCAGGACAATGATGAAGGCGCCGAGCTAATGCAAACTTTCCAAGCAATCCAGCAGTGAATTCATGACCGAAATTACTTCCAGTCAGTCAGCCAGTTGGCGCGATTTTTACGAAATGTGCAAACCGCGCGTGGTGATGTTGATGATCCTCACCTCCCTCGTGGGAATGCTGTTGGCTGTACCGGGCATGGTGCCGCTGGATGTGCTGATTTTGGGTAATCTCGGTATTGCCCTGGTGGCAGCTTCAGGTGCGGTGGTGAATCATCTGATCGATCGCAAGATCGATGTGTTGATGAAGCGTACCCACAATCGCCCCATGGCTCAGGGCCGCGTGGAATTATTGCAAGGCACCTTGTTTGCCATTGCAATCGGCGTGGTCGGCATGGCGATTCTGCTGTTCTGGGTGAACCCACTGTGTGCGTGGCTGACTCTGGGCTCCTTTATCGGCTATGCGTTTATCTATACAGGTTATCTCAAGCATGCCACACCACAGAATATCGTGATCGGCGGCTTATCCGGAGCAATGCCCCCATTGTTGGGCTGGTCAGCAGTTACCGGCACCATCGAGCCAGATGCGCTGATTCTGGTGTTTATTATCTTTGCCTGGACCCCCCCGCATTTCTGGGCCCTTGCCATTCATCGCAAAGATGAATATGCGAAGTCCGGTGTTCCCATGCTGCCGGTTACCCATGGCGAGCGTGTGACCAAGATTCACATCGTGGTGTACACCGCCATTCTGATCGTCTCCAGTGTTTTCCCCTATTTTTCAGGCATGAGCGGCATTCTGTACCTGTTGTCGGCACTGGCTCTCGGTGCAGGATTCATGGTGTGGTCTTTGCTGCTGATGTTCAAACCCAAGCCAACTACCGCGATGGATACCTTCAAGTTTTCCATCCTGTATCTGGCCCTGCTCTTTGTTGCGCTTGTCGTCGATCACTACCTGTTCTGATTGTTGAATTGGCAGCAACGCCTATGACAAACAC
>JASBUF010000007.1 GCA_030148085.1 Methylophaga sp.
AGCCATCGAAATTGATCAGGCGCATATGGTGCTGACTTACTTCGAGACCAAACGCTCTGTGCCGCTGGTTCTCGATAACCTGATTGTCGATATCAAACCTGCCAGTCGTCGTAATGATCTGGTGCCGGTCTACAGCTTTAATGGTACCGGCCTGTGGCTGGCCAAATCCCGTGGTGAAGGTCAGCGGGTCGGTGAAGCCTCTAAGCTGTCTTTATGGAACGACCTGGAGAAGCGTATGAAAGAACAGGCCTTACAATGAATCAGTCATGAAATTACTGAGGCTACCCTGTGCTGCCAGTGGTAACAGCCAATAATGAATTTCGACTTCTGGATAGTCGATTTTCAACGCCTCTAACAGTGTCTGACTGTGGCCGGCATCGACTTCCACCCAGTAAAGCTGCTGTTCACGCCAGCCCTGAACCTGCTCATTAATGCTCATCGCATGATGGGAACCATGTCCGGCCACGGGCGAAGAAGTGAAACCGTTGATGTCTTCGCGCATTAACAACCAGTCGGTCAGTGTTTCACCAAATTCAGGTAGCACTATCAATCCAAGTAGTTGTTTCATATTACTTCCTGCCAAAACGTTCAAACAGCACCGGTAACAAAATCAGGGTGAGTAAAGTCGCACTGACAAGCCCCCCAATGACCACGATGGCCAGAGGTCGCTGAATTTCGGACCCCGGTCCACTTGCAAACAGCAATGGCACCAAACCAAAGGCCGCAATAGTTGCCGTCATCATGACCGGTCGTAAGCGTCTTATCGCCCCCTGTCTGACCACGTCTCTCATTGCCAGGCCCTGGGCGAGTAGCTGATTGAAATAACTGACCATAACAACACCATTAAGGACAGCAATCCCAAGGAGCGCGATAAAGCCTACCGATGCGGGAACAGATAAATATTCACCTGTCAGCCATAAAGCACTGACACCGCCAACCAGTGCAAATGGCACATTACTCATCACCAGCACCGCCTGTCGCAGTGAACCAAAGGTCGAGAAAAGCAGCAGAAATATCATCACCATCGCTACCGGCACGACCAGTAGCAAGCGCTTGGAAGCACGCTGCTGATTTTCAAACTGTCCTCCCCATGAGAGGCTATAACCACTGGGCAAACTCAAGGTCTGCGCGACTTTGTTTTTAGCCTCTTCAACAAAGCTGACCAGATCTCTGTCAGCTACATTGATCACGACTACCGCCATACGCTTGCCCAACTCACGTTTGATTGAGACCGGTCCCTCGACTTGTTTTAGCTTGGCAATATCAGACACGCGGATTTCCCGCCCGCCCTCTATAACGAGTCTGGCATTTGCAAAAGCCTGGGTGCTGTCCCGCCCCTGCTCTGACCCCTTGAGCACCAGAGGGTAGCGCCTTGCTGACTGGTATATTGTCCCGACCTGGGTGCCTTCAATCATCATTCTGAGTTGCGGTAGAAGATCCTCTACAGTCAAGCCGAGCCGGCCTATTTGGAGCGGGTCCAATTCCAGTTGATAATACTGTGCTCCATCTGTTTGACTGAGGATCACATCTTCGACACCTGCTATTTGCGAGACAATATCACTGATCTCAGCACTGAGGCGGCTGAGTTCAGTACCTTCATCGCCGAAAACTTTGATCGCCAGATCGCCCCTAACCCCGGTGAGCATTTCAGAGACGCGCATCTCGATAGGTTGGGTAAAACCATAATTGAGTCCCGGAAAGGCATCCATCACGGAACGTATTCTATGTTTCAAGTCTTCCTTGTCATGACTCTGCCACTCTGAGCGGGGCTTGAGGACCAGAAACATATCTGTTTCATTGAGACCCATGGGGTCCAGACCCAGCTCATCCGCCCCAGTTCTGGCGACAATACCCTCAATATCCGGCACCTTCTCAAGTAGTGTTTTCTGTACACGTTGATCGATTTCAATGGACTGGCCCAATGTGATTGAAGGTAATTTCTCCAACTGAACAATCAGATCCCCCTCATCCATCACCGGCATAAAGGTTTTACCGACCTGCTGAAACAGGACAACGGTAATAACAAGCAACAGCACCGCCACCGAAACCACAATACCCATGTGTCGCAGGGACCAGTCCAACGTCGGCTGATAAATCCGCTTTAACACAGCTGGGAGCCAGGGCTCCTGATGACTGACTTTAGTCAGTAAAAATGAAGCCAAAACCGGTATTACAGTCATTGACAGCAACAATGACCCAGCCAGAGCAAAAACAATGGTCAATGCGACTGGCACGAAAAGCTTACCTTCCAGTCCCTGCAGGGTCAGTAAAGGCAGGAATACAATGATTATGATCAGGATGCCCGAGATAACCGGCGCAGAAACGTTACGGACGGCGCGATAGATAAGGTGCAGTCGTGGTAGCATTTTAGTCCGCTTTTCATCGGCCAATTGCGACACAATATTTTCAACCACCACGACGGCGGCATCGACCAGCATACCGATAGCAATGGTCAATCCGCCCAGACTCATTAAATTAGCAGACAGGCCGAACTGCCGCATCATGATAAATGTGATCATCGCCGACAGAGGTAATACCAGTGCCACTGTGATGGCAGCGTGTATATTGCCCAGAAATAACAGCAAAAACACCAGCACCAGCACAACCGCTTCCAGCAAGGCCTGAGTAACACTATGAATCGCCTCTGAGACCAGTTCTCCACGGTTGTAAAACACCTCGATCGTGACATCTTCCGGCAAACCCGGCTTGATTTCATCAAGACGCTGCTCAATCCCGCTGATCACAGTTTTGGCATTGGCACCGCGCAGGCCCAGAACCAGGCCCTGAACGGCCTCACCTTGTCCATCGGCACTGACGGCGCCATAACGGGTTAGCGTCCCCAGCCTTACCTGGGCTACCTGTCCAACTGTCACAGGCTCCAGTTTGTCGGCTTTGACCACTATTTGCTCGATGTCTGCCACGCTGGTAAGACTGCCTTCTGCACGGACCAGTAAAACCTCTTCCCCTTTGTCGATTCGTCCTGAGCCATCATTGCGGTTGTTTTGAGACAAGCTATGCTGCAAATCAAACAATGAAATGTTGAGCGCAGCCATGCGATCAAGATCAGGCACCACCTCAAATGTTTTAACCCGACCTCCCAGCGCGTTCACATCCGCCACACCGACCACACTTCTTAGCGCAGGCCGAATGACCCAATCCAGCAAATCGCGACGCTCCATCAGGCTGAGAGACTCACTGTTAACGGTAAACATAAACATCTCACCCAAGGGCGTGGTCATGGGAGCCAGACCACCCATTACATCCTCTGGCAAGGCATCACGGACTGCACCCAATCTTTCTGCAACCTGCTGTCTGGCCCAATAAATATCAGTGCCCTCTTCAAAATCGACTGTGATGTCGGTCAGGCCATACTTGACGATTGAACGCAGCATCTGTTGACGTGGAATACCCAACATCTCCACCTCGACCAGTGCCGTTATCCGGCTCTCCACCTCCTCAGGCGTCATGCCGGGTGCTTTGAGAATCACCTTGACCTGTGTCGTAGAAACGTCAGGGAATGCATCAATCGGGGTTTGTTTAAAGGCTTGCCAGCCAAGGCCAAGCAGTCCAAGAACAGCCAGCATCACTAACAAACGCTGACTCAAACAGAGACGAATGAGTTTGTCGATCATAGCGCCTACCTGTTATTCCAGGCTGCTTTCAGGGCTGCAAGCCCCTCTACCACAATGCGATTCAGATCGTTTTCACTCAGCTCGATAATCGCTCTCCCCGCCTGTTCGCTGTGAACCATAACGACTATCGGTTTAAAGCCTGATTTCGTCTCGGCAAAGATATGTGTCTTGCCATCAAGGTTGACCACAGCAGATTGCGGCACATCATAGCGACTGTCTGAAATCGGCTGATGAAATCTGACCTGTACAAATTCACCCGGTGTCAATAATTCAGTCTGCCGGCTTACTTCAACCCGAACCATGACACCCTGATCAATCTCATGTACTTCGCGGCCAACCGCAGTCACAACACCGCTGACATTGCGTCCCTCGACAGTGGCTCGGGTGGATATCGGAATGCTGCTGACTAAATCCAGCGGCACATGCACTTCCAGCCACAAAGTGGAGAGATCGGCAATCATGTAGACATTGTCCATCGCTGTAATTCGCTGGCCAGTAGTGACCTGCTGCTGCATGACAATGCCATCGGTGTTGGAGTAAAGGGATAATTCGCTGCTGTATTGACCACTTGAACGCAGAGTATCCAGCTGCGCCTGGGTCAGTCCCATCAACCTTAACTGTTGTGCCAGAGCCTGATATTCGTTTGTCGCCAGCTCCCGCTGTGAAACGATTTCCTGATAGCGCCTCTCAGCGACAATGCCCTCGGCATAGAGCTGTTTAAGCCGTCGCCATTCGGTCTCTACTTGCTTCAAGCTGCCATAGGCTTGCAGGTAGTCCCTTTGCACGTTGATAAGGTCAGGACAGTTAATAACCGCCACCTGTTCATCTTCAGCCACCTTGTCGCCAACAGCTTTAAGCAACTGCATGACGATGCCTTCCTGAGGGCTGTGAACACTGAACTGGCCGCTGTTTGGGATAATCACATTCGCTGGAAACGACTGACTGACGGACTCCGTCACCAGACTGACCGGTTCCAGGACTAAACCCAGGTTTTTCTGTTGAGCCTCATCCAACAATAAGGCATCGGCAGAGACAATGGTAAATGGAAACAATAACATTACCGACATCAAGACTGGCAGGATGTTGTGTTTCAGAAATGGTGAACACGCTGAAGATATCTGGTGCATGATCAATTCCTTGTGATTGTCATGGTTTAGTTGCTGAGATGCGCCTCAGCCGGCTTAAAATTCATATTCAGCAAGTAGGCGTATAATGGCATCCGGTGTTTTTTTACTGAGGCCGAACAACACGCCACTTTCCCAGTGCAGTTTTTTACCGGCACCGAAACGTACATCCCCCATCGCTACCGGCCCCAGCGCACGCGTATTTTCACCGCCATAAAATTCAATGGCAGGTTCAAACGCCGGCGACAGACGATAGCGCGTCTGCAGGGCCACGGCAGTCTCGAATTCATCCTTAACCTCATCGCCCCACTCATACTCCAGCCACAGATTGGCTGCGCCAACCCATCTTCCCCATTGTTTTTCCATCAACAGAGCTGTCGCCAGTTCCCATTCATCCTCTTGATGGGCTTTTTCCAGTTCAACGATCATGCCCCAGTCCACGGCATATTCACCCTGTTCGCTCAGCTGTATGCGAGTTTCAAGCTCATAGCCTTCCAGACGAAATGTGTCGCCCTCTTCGGCCGCTAAAAGATAACCCTCGACAAATACCCGATCGTTCACTGACCGACCGATACCCAGACGCTGCAGATGATCGCCATCCGCAGCGACCATACGCCACTCCACTTCCCGCTCCATTGGCTGAACATAGGGGTGATAGACTTTATCCACCGCCAGATCATCTGCGAGCGTCAGTCCCGGAATCAACAACATGACCACTAAAAAATAAGGGATGACTTTCATGATGATTTCCTTCTGAACACAAAACTGATGCTGGCAGCGACAATCAGCATGAGGATACTGCTGAAATAGGCAGCGGCCTGCTGCGGCGCCGGCGTTGCCTCATAACCCACCAGTGCATAGAGTAACTGTCCAACTGCGGAGCGTTCGCTGATGAGATGGGAGCTGTCCCAAACCGGCGTGGTCGCAGCGATATAATCGGCCTGAATCATGAATTCGACGGCCTGAGCCACCATACTGCCGCCTATTAGCAAAAGAATGAGATAGCCCAGCCAGATACCGTGGCTTTTACGCATATTGACCAGCAGGTAATAGAAAAACACACCAACACTAAGCCCGATACCGGCCCCCACTGCACTGCCCATCAGGACTGGACTTAATAAATCCGGAATACCGATAAAGCCTTTGATATAAAGGATTATTTCAGAGCCTTCACGAACAATAGCGGTGATCACGGCCAGCACGATGGTCACAAGATTGATACGTCGCCACATGGGGTGTGCCTGATGGGGCACAGTGATCATAAATATCAGCAAAGACAGGAAAATCAAGCTGTGTAATACAGCGTTAAGCACTTCCTGCCCCGTGCCTTCCATTGCCATCGAGATCGCGCTGAGATTCACTGCGTAAAGATACGCGCCGCTGAAGCCGATTATCAAAGCCACTAGCATCCAGCCTAACTTTCGATTCAAAAGCTGACTTAATGCCAGAAACACACTGATGATTAATGCCGCCTCCAGCACTTCGCGCAGAATAATAATGACTGCATTCAATAACATCACATCACTCCGCGATCACTTTGCCCTGGGCGGTTTTGGGGAAAAACTCGCCAAAGAAGGGATATTCACCAGCAGATAAGGGGCCGATGAAAATGATGGCTTCACTGTTGCCGGCAATCACTTTTTCCCGGTTAAGCTCGTAACTCTCGAATTCCTCTGCAGTCGGGTCCAGGTTTTTCACCAGCAGCTTGACCTTGGTGTCTGCCGGAATCCTGACCTCATCCGGGTAAAACAAATGATCTTTGATTTCGATTTCAATGATTGGCGGACCGGCTATCACCATGGG
>JASBUF010000012.1 GCA_030148085.1 Methylophaga sp.
CCATCTCGAAGGTGATCTCTCGGCACAACAGCTGAACACATGGCTCCGGCCACTGCAGGCCATCGAAACTGAAGATAGTTTGCGCTTACTTGCGCCCAATCCCTACGTCAAAGCCTGGGTACAGGAACAGCTGGAGCAGCAGATCAATGGCCTGATTATTAATCTGAGTCATGGCCTGATTGAAAAGGTGGCGATTGAAGTCGGCACGATTCCCGCTGAGGAAACCAAGACTCGCCGCAATAATACCAGTGTCGCCAAAGACACCGTGGCCGCGGAGCAAGAGCCTGCGCCAGCCAAGGCTGAGCCCGCTATCGGTAGCCCGATGAATCCGCTGTTTACCTTTGATAACTATGTTGAGGGTAAATCTAATCAGATCGCACGCGCGGCCTCTTTACATGTTGCGGAAGCCCCCGGCACCAGTGGTTACAACCCCCTATTTCTTTATGGTGGAACCGGTTTAGGCAAAACCCATTTGATGCTTGCCGTTGGTAACACCATCAAGCAGAAAAACCCCAAGGCACGGGTCATTTACCTGTCATCTGAGCGTTTTGTGCAGGATATGATTACTGCACTACGCAATAATGCGATTGATCAGTTCAAGGCGCATTACCGCAGTGCCGATGCGCTGTTGATTGATGATATTCAATTCTTCGCCAAAAAAGAGCGCTCGCAGGAAGAATTTTTCTACACATTTAATAGCTTGCTGGAAGGCCAGCGTCAGATCATTCTGACCTGTGACCGCTTCCCGAAAGAAGTTGAAAACCTCGATGAACGCCTGCAATCACGTCTGGGCTGGGGCCTCACTGTCGCGATTGAGCCGCCGGAACTGGAAACGCGGGTCGCGATTCTGATCAAAAAAGCGCAGCAAAACCTGATCACCTTACCTGAAGATGTCGCATTTTTTATCGCCAAGCGTATTAAATCCAATGTCCGTGATCTGGAAGGTGCGCTGCAGCGCGTTTTGGCATTTTCCCGCTTTACCAATCAGCCGCTATCTATCGAGATGGCGCAGGAAGCACTGAAAGATTTACTGGCTTTGCACCAAAAGCTAGTAACACTGGAAAGCATTCAGAAAACCGTGGCCGAATACTTTAAAGTGCGCGTGTCTGATCTGCTGTCGAAAAAGCGCACCCGCTCTATTGCCCGTCCGCGACAAATCGCGATGGCGCTGGCCAAGGAACTGACCAGCCATAGTCTGCCGGAGATCGGCGACGCCTTTGGTGGTCGTGATCATACGACGGTACTTCACGCCACCCGCAAAGTGGCTGAACTGCGCGAATCAGATAACCGCGTTCATGAAGATTACCGTAATCTGCTACGAACCTTATCGAGTTAAAGCATTAACAGACCTTAGGGAATCATCATGCAATTCACAGTCAGCCAAGAAACCCTCGTCCGCCCTTTGCAACTGGTGTGCAGCATTGTTGAACGTCGGGCGACACTGCCGATTCTGTCCAACGTTTTGCTGCGGACACATGGCAATCAGCTGTCCATGACCAGTACCGATATGGAACTGGAAATGATTGCGACCTTACCGGTTGCGGTCGAACAGGAAGGAAAAACCACGGTTTCTGCGCGTAAATTGCTGGATATTGTCCGCGCCCTGCCCGTCAATGCCACCATCAGCGTCAATGCTTCTGAGAATAAGGCGCTGGTCAAAGCCGGTAAAAGCCGCTTCTCTTTGGCGACCCTGTCCAGTGATGACTTCCCTGACAGCGAAGGCGCCAACTATATTGATGAAATCGCACTGCCACAGTCGGCGCTGAAAGCACTGCTCGATGAAACCAGCTTTGCCATGGCCAGTCAGGATGTACGCTATTACCTAAACGGCCTGCTGCTGGAACGTGATGACACCACGTTAAAAGCCGTCGCTACCGATGGTCACCGTCTGGCTCTGGGCAGCCTGACCACGGCTAATCCGGCGACAGAGAAAACCAGCATTATCGTGCCGCGTAAGGCCATTATCGAGCTTGGCCGTCTGCTCAATGACACCGGTGATGAAGTCAAACTGGCCTTCAGTAATCAGCAGATCAAGGTTGAGTTGCCGGATATCCATTTCACTTCGAAACTTATTGATGGTCAGTTCCCGAATTACGAACGCGTTTTGCCGCTGGGTGGTGATAAAGAAGTCTTGGCTGATCGCGATGAACTGAAACAGGCGCTGTCACGCGCTGCCATCCTGTCCAATGACAAGCACCGCAGTGTGCGCATCAATCTGGATACCGATCAGCTTAAAGCCACGGTCACCAATCAGGAGCAGGAATCGGCGGAAGAAGAAATCAGCGTTGACTACAAAGGCGCGCCGCTGGAAATTGCATTTAACAATGCTTATCTGCTGGATCTGCTCAATGCGATCCCTGACGACAAGGTCAAACTGCTGTTTACCGATGAAACCAGTAGCGCCCTGGTCACCCCTGCCGATCCGCAGTTTGAACGGCAGTACGTGGTGATGCCGATGCGGCTGTAATTGACTGACTGAAAAGGCGGATATCTTATCCGCCTTTTTTATTTGGCCGACACAAAATTCAGCTTCAATTGATCGACCACTACGATTTCAAACGCCAACTCAAAGGGTTAAGCTACAGATCCCAGCTCGATGGTAATCACGAGGAGGCAGGTCATGGCTAAGATGATTTTACTGGGTACACGCAAGGGCACGGTGATCTTCGACCAAACCGATGCTGGTTGGCATCCCCGCCCCATATTGCATGCCGGAATTCCTGTCTGCTATGCCGCACGCGATCCGCGTGATGGCACCCTGTGGGCCTCACTGGATCATGGGCACTGGGGCTGCAAATTGTCCCGTTCACGTGACCGGGGTATGAGTTGGGAAGATGTCACTTCCATTAAATTCCCTGAAGGTGCCCGTCATATCGTCAGTTATATGCCTACGCCCGATTTCGACCCGGAAGCGCCGACGGCGCAGGCTGAGTATGCTGACGCCATTGTTCTGAAAATCTGGCAGATTGCCTTTGGCCCTGCCGATCAGCCGGGCAGGCTGTATGCGGGCACGATTCCCGGCGGCTTGTTTATCAGTAATGACGGTGGTGATAACTGGGAGTTGAACCGGCCTTTATGGAACCATGAAAGTCGTGGCGGTGATTTATTTGTCGGTGATGCCACCAGTGAAAACGTCTGGAACGGCACACCGGCAAGCATTGATTATGGCGTGTTTGAGCCCGGTATCCATTCCATCATGATTGATCCGCGTGATCAGCACCATCTGTACGTGGCGGTCTCTACTGCCGGTGTACTCGAAACCCGCGATGGCGGAGAAAGCTGGCAGTCACGTAATAAAGGCATGCGCATGGAATACATGCCTGACCCCGAAGCAGAATGGGGACACGATCCGCATTTCGTCACCCAAAGTTCGGGACAGCCGGATCATCTCTGGCAACAAAATCACTGCGGCGTGTTTTATAGCGATAACGGCGCACAGAGTTGGCAGAAAGTAAGTCAACCCGACGTCGGCGTGCATTTCGGTTTTCCGATTGCGGCCGATGCCAAAGATGGCAAAACAGCCTGGGTCATTCCGGCACAGGCCGACGCAGAACGGATGGCGATAGATGGGGGCCTCTGCGTTGCCCGCACCTGTGATGGCGGCCAAAGCTGGCAGATACTCCGCAAGGGTCTGCCACAGCAAAACACATACGACATTGTGCTCAGGCATGGACTGGATGTGTCGGATGATTGCCTGTGTTTTGGCAGCACCACGGGCAACCTGTATTTATCGGAAGACCGTGGCGAAAGCTGGCAATGTCTGGCGAATAATTTACCGCCTATCTATTCGGTACGGTTTGGCTGATCGTCATGCCTACTGTGGAAATGACCGACCATCTATACCGCTATTTCCCGCAATTAGCGAAGCAGACCATTACTGTGCCTGCCGGTTCAGTTGCTGAGGTGTTACAGGCAGTGAACGACATCGCGCCTGGCTTTAGCGATTACATTTTGGATGACCATGGCGCTGTGCGCCGGCATGTGCATCTGGCTATCAATGAAAGTATGGTGATCGACAGAAAAACGCTTTCCGATTACGTGCTGGAAGATCACACGGTCTATATATTTCAGGCTCTGACCGGCGGCTAGACTGGCTTGGCACAAAGGCAGCGTTTAATGCTTAAGCTCGCCCAGCACCACTTTGTTCTCGGTGACTTTCTGCACCACGTTGGAATAGTAATCATCACGGAACTCATCAATAACCCGCGAAGCCACTTCCGGTTCCACACCGGTACCGAGCAGAATTTCTTCGGTCAGACGTAGACTCGTCTCCAATGTCTCTGACACCGTAGTTGTCGCCCCCAACACCGTCAGATCCGCACAGTGCCGACGATCGCGGGCACGGGCATGAATCGGCATCGAGGGATAAAACTGCCGCACCTGTGACACCAGTCTGTCAATCTGTTCAGGATCATCCAGTGTCACCACGACCATTTTGGCGTGGTCAGCGCCAGCGGCCTGCAACACCTTCACCTTGCTGGCATCCCCGAAGAATACCGGGAAGCCCTGTGCGCGGGCATCCTTCACCCGCTTCTGTTTCATATCCAGCGCGATATACGGCACGCCCGCAGCACCAAGCAGTGCCCCGATCCGCGCCCCGACCCGGCCAAAACCGGCCAGAATCACGTGTTCTTCACTGGACTCGACAAACTCGGCATACTCGTCGTCTTCAGTCTGTTTAGGGCTGTACAGGCGAATCAATAACCAGTTGGTCATATTGACGACAAACGGTGTCAACACCATGGTCAATGCAATCACCAGAGTCAGAATGTTGCTCAGTTCCGTTTCCAACACTCCGGAAGCCGCAGCGAAGCCAAACAGAACAAAACCGAACTCACCGCTTTGCGACAGCAAGGCCCCGTTCTGCAATGCAATATCATGACGGGCGCCACTCAGCCGCGACAGCAGGTATACCACCACACTTTTCAGCGTCATCAAGCCCCAGGTCAAAAGCAGAATATCGCCCAGACGGTGCCATAACAGGCTGAAATCAATGCCCATACCCACGGTCATAAAGAACAGTCCGAGTAAAATTCCCCGGAATGGCAGAATGTCAGCTTCTATCTGATGCCGGTAATGCGATTCTGCCAGCATCACACCAGCCAGGAAGGCGCCGAGCGCCATTGAAAAACCGACCGACTCCATGATCCAGGCAACGCCCAGAACCAGTAATACAGCCATGGCGATAAACACTTCCGGATCCTGACTGGCGACAATGCGTCCGAGTATGGGGTTGAGCAGATAACGACCGGCAAACAGCAGTCCAATAATGACCAGCAAGGCATAGACCGGTTTCAAGCTGGGCTCCATGATGTCGGCATTGCCACCTGCGGCGAAATACGACACTAGGGCCAATAAAGGTACAACGGCAATATCCTGCAGCAGCAAGACCGAAAATGTCATCCTGCCCATGACAGTGGAAATACCGCCGCGCTCAGCCAGTAACTTGAGACAGAAAGCCGTAGAAGATAAGGCTAGACCAAAACCGATAATGATCGCACTCTGATTCGACACGCCAAGCCAGATAGCGATGCCATAAATCAAGCCTGCAGTAATGAGCACCTGACCCAACCCCAGGCCGAGCACCATCTTGCGCATCTGCCACAGTTTGTCGGGTTTTAGCTCAATACCGAGCAGAAAAAGCAGGAAAACCACACCAAATTCGGCTAAATGACGGATATCTTCGACTTCGGTGATAACACCGAAGCCCCACGGCCCTAAGACCATGCCAGCAGCAAGATAACCGAGAATAGCGCCAAGGCGGATCCGGTGGAAAAAGGGAATAATGACAACTGTGGCCAGCAAGAGGGCCAGAATATCAATCAGATAATGTCCGCCTGCCTCTTGCACTACTCGCTCCTAGTGTCCCGGCCCTGCCGTTTGCGTCAGCATCAGATTGAGCCCTTGTTGGTAGGTCGTAGCTGCCGCATCGGACTTACCCTGTGCTAATTGCACTTCCGCTAAGGCTTGATAGGTTTCGCCGCGGGCACCATGTTGAATGCTCGCTTTCAGGTATTCTTCCGCCTTGGTCCACAGCTCGGAAGCTTTGGCCAGACGACCTGAGGTCAATAATAACCAGGGGTTGGTCTGGCGGCTTTTCAGCCATTTTTCGGTAATCGCGAGGCGTTTCAGCAAATCACCCTGAGTAAGCAGGCCGTACTGATACACCAGCGCATCACTCCAGTCCTTACGCAGGTACTGCTCAATCAATGTCAGCGCCTGCTCAATTTCACCCTGCTGAACCAGCCCCTGAATATAAGGTTTGAGCATGGCTTCTGAATTCTGCACCCGGCTGGGAGCATGGTCCCAGATTTGCGAGAGCTGTCGCCAGTCCTGCTTGGCCAGCGCTGCTTCCATCTGACCGACGGTCGCTTCCTGCCCCAACGCCTTCACCTGCTCACTTTCCAGCACATGGCGTTTACGCAAATCAGGCAATACCGACTGCACTTCCTGCCACTGATCCATATCCTGATACAGCGACTGCAGTAATTGCAGTACGTAGGGGTGTTTCGGTGCGACTTCACGTAAATGCTGCAACGTCGCCAGCGCCTGCTCTTTCTG
>JASBUF010000019.1 GCA_030148085.1 Methylophaga sp.
CAGATCTATCTTGTTTAGTACTTTGATACAGGGCTTATCACCGCGCAATTCCGCCAGCATGGGATTCTGACTGCTGAACGGAATACGTGCATCCAGCACTTCGATGATCAGATCCACCTGAGGCAGAATCTTCTGCATCTCCTTGCTGGCCTTGTGCATATGGCCGGGATACCATTGAATCGCCATCTACATGGACCTTCGCTGCCCTATGGGCATGACTATCGTAATCATTTTCATGGCAGCTATTCTAGCGCATACGTTATGACTGTGAGGATTCGCGCAGGTATTTACTAATGTCGACCTCATCAATCTGGGCAGCAGGGAGGAAGCGTTTGGCATAGTCGAGATACACACCGCTCTTGAGGAACAGTTCAAACACTTCTACATCTACATGTTCGTTCTGCACCATCTTGAACAGGATATCGAGTGCCGCACTGACTGGTTTGGCTTTCTTGTACGGCCTGTCCGCAGCGGTTAAGGCTTCATAGATATCGGCCAATACCATAATGCGCTCCGGTGTTGACAGCTCATCACCTTTAAGCCGACGAGGATAGCCTGTACCACGCATGGTCTCATGATGAGTCGAGGCGTAACGCGGTACTCGCTGGAGTTCATCGGGGAATGGCAAACTTTCCAGCATCTTGATGGTGCTGATGATGTGCTCGTTGATCTTGAAACGATCTTCCGCGCTCAATGTGCCACGAGAAATCGCCAGGTTATGCAGCTCGCCCAGATTGTAGAGATACTCTGGCACCTCCATCTGGATACCGAACTTAGGATCAAAATCGGTGCTGTGCATGCGTTCGATTAAGTGTTCTGGGCGATCAGACAGTAATTTTTCTGTGGCCGGCAAGGCCTCTGGAGCCGAATTCAAACGTGAAATTTCACCTGACGATAAACCCAGACGGTCATCAAAATAGCGCTGCCAGCTGATCTCGGCCAGTTGGTGCAGTTTGGCAATATCTTCTTCACTGAAGAATTCGCCGCCCACATTGGCATTGGCAATAAAGGCAAAATCTTCACGCAGTTGCTGTTGTTTGTCGTTTTTCTGCTGCTCTAATGTGACTTTATCCGCATCGGGTTCAGCCAGTTGAATCAGATAGTCAATTTCCGCATCACGCCATAGCACTTCAAAGCGCATGCGCACCTCGTGAATACGGTTATAAATCGTCTCCAGCTTGGTGCCTTTATCGATAATATGTTCAGGCGTCGTGATTTTACCGCAATCATGTAGCCAGGCCGCGACTTCAAATTCACGCCACTCGTCGACACCACTAAAGGCAAACCCGGCGAAAGGCCCTTCTTGCATCTTTTCTGCTTCCCGGACCAGCATAAAGGCTAATTCCGGCACCCGCTCACAGTGACCCGCGGTATGTGGTGACTTATCATCGATCGCCTGTGCGATTACCTTAATAAAGGCATCCAGCAGTTCCTGCTGGGCTTTTTCATGGCGTTGGATGGCTGCCGACATATTGCTCATCGAGCCAGCCAGATCACTCACCTCAACAATATTGCTGCTGACATCCTCCACTTCCCGATAACGACGCTGGGTGATCTTTTCACTGTCTTCGGCAAGCTGGCGAATCGGTTTGACTATCGGTGAAGCCAGTAACCACGATACCGGCACCAATAACAGTACGGCCAGCATGGTAAGGCCGATTGATGTTTTGACTTTTTCCAAGCCTGGAGCCAAAACAGTATCAATCGGGGTGGCAATGGCGAAAAAGTCCTGCTTGCCCCCGGCCTCACCGAAAGGCGTGGCATACACGTAATAATCACGCCCATCGAGACGGATTTCCTGCAGAAGATCACTACCGCCCTGCTGTGCCAGTTGCATCAGTTCAGCATAAGGCACCGCTCCGAGATGACGGACTCCACGCTGGTCATCACGCAACCATTTATCATCCAAAGCCTGCTGGAAGTCAGGACCGAGTTGCTTCAATGCCTGATTGATAAGCTCCGTAAGCCCTGAACGCGATTTATTGATCATAAAGTGAAGTTGATCCGGCATCGCAGCATCACCAAAATCCAGTGGCTGGTGAATGGTCACATCATCAATAAAAAACTGTGCCTTGGTATAGTTCAGAATCGGTGCTATATCCATGGCGGCATCGGCTTTTCCCTCACGTACCGCATCAAACATGGCTCTGACAGAGGGCACCCGAACCACCTTAATCCGTGGAAAATTCTCTTGCAGATTATTGGCCAGTGACCAGCCCTCAGGAATCGCCAGGGTTTTATCGAAGAGTTGCTCAACCTGTGTGACCGGTGCCTGACCAGTCGTCGTGATAACGCCGTATGGCACACTCAAGAACGGTTCGCTCAAATTGCCGAGTAATTGACGACTTTCATCAAAAAAGACCGGCTGCAATACATCCAGTTCATTACTCAGAAACATCTCCGCCAGTTCATTCCAGCTCAAGCCGTTCACATAGCGCACTGGCACGCCGATCATCTCAGCGATGGCATTGATCACATCAACCGCATAGCCATAGGGCTGTCCTGAAGCCGCGAAGTTAATAGGCGGCCAGTCAATTTCATTGGAGACTGTCAGGTATTCAATATTATTAAGCTGCGCCTGTTGCTGAGCCGACAACTTCAATGACGGCAATGCAGGTAAAGGCTCAGCCTGACGAGGCTGATGATTGGAAGCAATCAGTTCACCGGTCGCCTGATACAGAAAAATTTCACTGTCTTCACTCAAGGACTGCTCGGTGAGAAAGCCGGATAAGGAAGACAAGGTCATATCCAGTGCTAGCACGGCCTGATTTGAACTGACCACGGTTGAATAGGTCTCACCCGGTGCTTGCAGATGCTGGAACAGGTAAGGGTCGGTTTTATGCACCTCGCCAACCTTGGCATCAATAAACCAAGGCCGTTTGCGCGGGTCATAGTCCGTTTTATGTTGACGACTGCTACGCAGGGTAAAGTCCGCATCGTAATAATCAAAGCGTCTGACGCGCTTTTCACCCTCACCATAGACCCTGATAGTCACCCAGCGATCTTCGACACTAGCGCGGAGCTGCGTGCGCACGGTCGGATCGGCATCCAGATTAACCACTTCGTAGAAATCGCCATTGGCGAAACCGATATAAATTGCGTAGTAAAGGGGGTTACGCTGCATCGCTTCAGCAAATAACTGCCGCGAGTCATCACTGATCTGGCTACCGTTGGTAAAGCGGGTAAATTGGCTCAGAATTTTAACGGCCGCTGTCGCCCGACTATCCACCGCCGCGAGGTAATCGCGGGTACTGGAGGCCGTGCTCTGGTAGACCGATAAAGTCGATTCCGTCGCCATGGTGGTACTAAAAAAGTACTGCAGACTGATGGCTACGGAAGCGGTAATGATCGTTGCGAACAGGAAAAAGCCGATTACTGTTGCCCGGATTGAGATGCGGATGGGTTTACCCCCCGACCATGACACCATGGGTACTCCTTAATGTTGCGTTTGCTCCTTCAAACTTAGCTTTAAAAGAACAAAACTATAGCTTACCGAGCACAACATGACACAAAAAATAGCTTGGGTATAATGCGCTTTTTTAATTTACAGAGAACCTGTTATGCCCAAAGCCAGCGAACTCAAACGTGGCATGGTAGTTGAGCTTGCCAACGAGCCTTATATCGTCAGCGCAATTGAAGTGCGTAATCCTTCTTCGCGCGGCGCCTCGACTTTGTACAAAGTGCGCTTCAACCATCTCACCACCAAACAAAAGCGCGATGAATCACTCAAAGGCGAAGAATTCCTCAAAGACGTCGATTGTGAACGTCGTCTGGTTCAATATTCTTACCAGGACGGCAACAGCTACGTGTTTATGGATAATGAAAGCTTCGAGCAGTTCATGATCGACAGTAGCGATATCGAGGATCTGCTGGGCTATATCAGTGAGGGTCTGGATAATATCGTGGGTGTGCTGCTTGATGGACAATTGGTTGCCATTGAACTGCCCGCCGCTGTTACGCTGCCGATTGTTGAAACTTCACCGGGCATCAAAGGTGCCACAGCGGCCGCCCGAACCAAGCCCGCGAGACTGTCTACCGGGCTGGAAGTGCAGGTGCCGGAATACATCGAAAATGGCGAACTGATCCGGGTCAATACCGACACCGGCAAGTTCATGTCACGCGCCTGACATTTCAAACCATCTGAATTGGACTATGCTGTAGCCTAAATTAGCAAAAGGCAGACCGAGGGAGACCGGCCCATTTATGAGAAAGAAACTGAAACAGTATCTATTCATCACATTGGGCTGGGTCTTTGTCATTTTGGGTGCTATCGGTGCCGTGTTACCGTTACTGCCGACCACACCGTTTCTGATTCTGGCGTTGGCCTGCTTTGCCGAAAACTCACCGCGCTTCCACCGTATGCTGCTCAATCACAAATGGTTTGGGCCTCCGCTGCAACAATGGGAGCAAACTCGTACCATGCGTCCCAAAGTCAAAAAGAAGGTCTACCTGCTTATCATTCTGACCTTTGGCATCTCCATCGCAGTACTGTGGGGTCGTACCGGTCTGCAACTGATGCTGGTTGGCTTCTGCATCACGCTTTTATGGTTTATTTCGCGTATTAAAGAAGCCGAGAGAGAAGTATGAATGTTAGTGATGCAATAAAACAGCGCCACTCGGTTCGCAGCTATCTCGGTAAAGCCGTAAGCCGTCAGCAGATCGAAGAATTACTTGATACAGCCCGCTTTTCCCCATCCGGAGCCAATACTCAGCCCTGGCGAGTTGCTGTACTAACCGGAGAGGCTAAACACAGGTTAAGTGAAGCCATTCTGGTCGCCTTTAATAACGGTGAACAGGCGCAACCGGACTATGACTATTACCCGGTGGAGTGGACAGAACCCTACCTTGGTCGCCGACGTGCCTGCGCGCTTCAGCTCTACCAAAGCCTCGGTATTGAACGTAAGGATAAAGACGCACAACGTGCACAGTGGGCAGCCAATTACCGTGGTTTTGATGCACCGGTCATGTTGCTTTTCTGGATGGATGGCGTGATGCAGACCGGTTCCTATATGGATTTTGGTATGTTTCTGCAATCGTTTATGATTGCTGCTGTTGAGGCCGGGCTGGGCACCTGCCCGCAAGCAGCGATGGCCGAATACCCGCAGATCATCAAACCGATGCTGGGCATCCCAGATAACGCAACCCTACTGTGTGGTATCGCGCTCGGCTACGAGGATACCAAGGCCCCCATCAATCAATACCGGACTGCCCGTGAGGCGGTAAACGATTTCACCCGTTTTTATGATTCACCAGGAGATTTTATGTCTTTGCAGGACTTTATTACTCAGCTGAAAACATCGCCAGACAGTGTTGAGTTTGATAACACCATGGCCGTGATTGAAGCCAACTATGAATTCAGCCCGACTGCTTTTACCAACGGTGGCACGACCAATGACGCAGGTCAGAATAACGGCTCCTGCAAAATCCTGGCAGTTGGCCAACTCAATGGCTTAAGCGTTGATGAAACCTTGGCCTGCTTCGGCAAATTTTATCGTAACGATGTGCTCGGCAACCCTGAAGGTGACGATCATCAGAACATCCGTAACTTTATTAAAAGCGGTTGGGATGGCGTTAACTTCAGCGGTCAAGCCTTAACCTCGAAGTAAACAAAAACGCATAAAAAAAGCCCCGCTGAGCAGGGCTTTTTTGTTTACAGCAGAACGCGTTCGATACCGCCCGCTTTGACACTGTCGATAAAGTCTTTATGCCAGTTATCCCCTTTCAGGTGCTTGGCAATTTCAACCACGATGTAATCGGTATCAATACCGGTATCTTCGGCATAACGGCTTAAGCCCTGTTGGCAGGCCGGGCAGGATGTCAGCATTTTCACATTGCCATTCTTAGCCATGGTGTCGCCAGTCAGGTTCTGAATGCCTTTGGTAATTTCCTCTTCCTTACGGAAACGAACCTGCGTTGCGATATCCGGTCTGGCTACCGCGAAAGAACCGGCTTCACCACAGCACCGGTCATTCAAGGCTACAGCCTGTCCCATCAGCGTGCTCGCCACCGCTGTCGGCTGATACGTCTTCATCGGCGTGTGACATGGGTCGTGGTACATATACTGCACCCCTTCCACACCATCGAGCTTCACACCTTTCTCCATCAAATACTCATGGATATCGAGCAGGCGACAGCCCGGGAAGATTGCCTCGAACTGATACTTGAGCAACTGATCCATACAGGTACCACAAGACACGATAACGGTCTTGATATCCATGTAGTTCAGCGTATTGGCAATACGGTGGAACAAAACCTGGTTAGCGGTGGAAATCGAGGTCGACTTCTCCTGATCACCGGTAGACGCCTGCGGATAACCACAGCACAAATAACCTGGCGGCAGCACAGTTTCGGCGCCCACTTCATACAGCATCGCCAGCGTGGCTAGACCAACCTGACTGAACAGGCGCTCAGAACCACAGCCGGGGAAATAGAACACGGCATCTGACTCTTCGTTGACCTTACGTGGGTCACGTAGAATCGGCACTAGCTTGTCATCTTCCAGACCCAGCATGCTACGCGTGGTCTGCGTCGGCAAACCAGTCGGCATCGGCTTCTTCATGAAGTGAACAACTTGCTCACGAATCGGGGTTTTACCTGTGGTCGGCAATGGCCGTTTCTTCTTGCTACCCAATAAGCCGAGCTTTTTGGCCACACCATGCGCCATGTTCTGAGCTTTATAGCCCCACTGCAGCATGGTTTTATGCATGATCTTGATGGTCAAAGGATCTGTGGCATTGAGGTAAGCCATTGATGTCCAGGTACCAATATTCGGCTTACGCTTGCCTTGTTTTTTCAGCACTTCACGCAGCTTGATACTGACATCACCGAAGTCGATATTAACCGGGCACGGGTTCAAACAGCGGTGACACACTGTGCAGTGATCGGCCACATCATTCATTTCTTCGAAGTGACGGACCGAAATACCGCGGCGGGTCTGTTCCTCATAGAGGAAGGCTTCAATAATGAGGCCAGTACCCAAGATCTTGTTACGCGGTGAGTACAGCAAGTTGGCGCGCGGCACGTGCGTTGTACATTCCGGCTTACATTTACCGCAACGCAGGCAGTCCTTGATGTCATTATTGATAGCGCCAAGATCGCTGGCTTCCAGAATCAGTGCTTCCTGCTCCAGCAGTCGTAATGACGGCGTATAGGCATTTTCCAGACCCGAGCCTTCCAGCAACTTACCGGCATTGAAGTGACCATTCGGATCGACCAGCTTCTTATACCCGGCAAAGGCATCGATGGTCTTCTTATCCAGATACTGCATCTTGGTCAAACCGATACCGTGCTCACCGGAAATGACGCCGCCCAGTTTTTCCGCCAGCTCCATGACTTCATCCACAATGCCTTCAGCATCATGCATCATTTCGTAGTCATTAGAGTTGACTGGAATATTGGTGTGAACGTTACCGTCACCAGCATGCATATGCGTGGCAACAAACAAGCGGCTGGAGCGATTATCTTTGTGAATCGAATCCAGCTTGTTGCGGACAACATTCAAGGCCTGCCCCTGGAACAGTTCTTTCAGCGGTCGCTCAACTTCCGCGCGATAGGAAATACGCAGATCACGACGCTGCAAGACATTAAACAAGGTATCGCCATCGACAATATTGGCCTTGGCGTCTTCTGACAGTAATCCTGCTTCTACCGTTGCTGAGGTATCCAGATTATCCAGCACATGCTGCCAGCGCAGCATGACTTCATCGAGATGAGTAACCGCCGCATCTACCTTGGATTGCAGGATGGCATCGTTCTCAGCGCTGTCATCCAGATCCTTATTACCGCAGTCTTTCAGCTCTTTAGGATTCGATGACAAATAGTCACGTACCGCCTTGGCTGTTTTCAGCTTATTGCGTGTGGACTGAATGATATTAATGCGCTCGATACCGTCGTTGTATTCGGACAGCCTGTCGAGTGGAATAACGACATCTTCATTGATCTTGAACGCATTGGTATGGCGGGCAATCGCTGCGGTACGTGCACGGTCTGCCCAGAAACGCTTACGGGCTTCAGGACTGACTGCAACAAAACCTTCGCCGTCACGGGCATTAGCCAGACGAACGATTTCCGAACAAGTTTCTGCTACCGCATTTTCGTCGTCACCGACCACATCAATCAGCAGTACCATTTTCGGTGCGATACTGCGCGGCGCCTTGGTAGAGTAGTCAACCGCTTTGACATAGCGCTCGTCCAGATGCTCCATACCCGCCAGCATCACACCCGGGTTATTGTCGACAAAGTCCTTGGTTTCGACGATGGCCGGTACCGCTTTGCTCAAATCGTTACCAAAAAACTCTAGACACACGGTGCGGATGTAATCCGGCATGCGGTGCAGAACAAACACCGCTGAAGTGATGAGACCATCACAGCCTTCTTTTTGAATACCAGGCAAACCGCCGAGGAATTTATTTGTGACGTCTTTACCCAGACCAATCTTGCGCAGCTCATTGGCAGGAATGCGCATCACTTCCGGCTCACCGATCAGGGTTTTACCGTCAGCCTGATAACGCGTTACCTGAAACTCAGCGGTTTCGATATCGTGGATTTTGCCCATGTTGTGGTTCAGACGTACCACTTCCATCCAGGTCGCATCTGGTGTCACCATCCGCCATGACAGCAGGTTGTCCAGACAGGTCCCCCACATCACGGCTTTCTTACCGCCGGCATTCATCGCGACGTTACCACCGATGGTAGAAGCATCCTGCGAGGTCGGGTCGACCGC
>JASBUF010000020.1 GCA_030148085.1 Methylophaga sp.
TTTCATCACGGCATCCGGCAGCATGGCCGGGCCGGCACTAAAGTTATACGCTCTCAAAACTATTCTTCTGTTGCGGTATCGTCATCACCCACTGGCAGTTCGGCATCATCTTCATCTTCGATAACGCGTTCCACACCAACCAGTTTTTCATCATTACTCAGGTTAATCAGACGAACACCCTGGGTGTTACGGCCCACCAGAGACACATCTTTCACCGGCGTTCGCACTAGGGTACCGCCATTGGTGATAAGCATGATCTGATCTTCTGCACAAACCTGTACCGCGCCGACCACACTGCCGTTACGGGCTGAGGTCTGAATCGAGATAATGCCCTGACCACCGCGGCCCTGAACCCTGTATTCAGCCAGATCGGTACGCTTGCCGTAACCATACTCGGTCGCTGTCAGAATCGCGCCTTCTTCCTGAGCAATGATAAGCGCGATGATTTTCTCATCGTCGGCGATACGCATACCGCGCACACCGCGAGAGACACGGCCCATGGAACGCACATCAGTCTCAGTGAAGCGAATGACCTTACCGGCCGAGCTGAACAGCATGACGTCTGACTGACCATCGGTCACCGCCACATCGACCAGTTGGTCGCCTTCTTTCAGATCAACCGCAATAATGCCGTTGGCACGTGGACGTGAGTAATCGACCAGCGGTGTTTTCTTAACGGTACCGGACGCCGTCGCCATAAAGATGAACTTGTCAGCTTCGTATTCACGGATAGGCAATACGGCGTTGATACGCTCCCCTTCTTCGAGCGGCAGCAAATTCACAATCGGTTTACCACGCGCGGTACGACCGCCTTGTGGCAACTCGTAGACTTTCTTCCAGTAGACCTTACCGGCACTGGAGAAGCAGAGCAGCGTGTCATGCGTATTGGCGACAAACAGATGCTCGACAAAGTCTTCATCTTTCATCGCTGTTGCAGCCTTACCCTTACCGCCACGTTTCTGCGCTTGATAGGTATCGAGCTGTGTGGTTTTGGCATAGCCGGTATGCGACAGGGTCACCACCATTTCTTCTTCGGTGATGAGATCTTCCAGCGTCAGATCAAGATGGTTAGCCAGAATCTCAGTACGGCGCTCGTCACCATACTCTTCATTGACCTTGACCAGTTCTTCACGAATGACGGCCATCAGGTTATCCGGATCACTCAAAATCGCCAGTAACTCGGCAATCAGCGCCAGTACTTCACGGTATTCATCGAGGATCTTGTCCTGTTCAAGACCAGTCAGACGGTGCAGACGCATATCCAGAATGGCCTGTGCCTGTGTTGGCGACAGATAGTAAAGGCCATCAACCAGCCCCAGTTCTTCAGGCAAGTCTTCAGGGCGAGATGCTTCGGCACCAGCGGCACCCAGCATTTCCTGAATCAGACCCGAAGCCCAGCCACGTGACAGTAATGCTGCTTTGGCTTCTGCCGGGTTTGGCGAAGATTTGATCAGTTCGATGACATCATCGATATTAGCCAGCGCCGTCGCCAGACCTTCCAAGATGTGCGCACGCTCACGCGCTTTACGCAGATCAAAAATCGAACGACGTGTAACCACTTCACGACGATGACGGATAAAGGCCTGCAGGATTTCTTTCAGGTTCAGCGTACGCGGCTGACCGTCAACAATCGCCACCATATTGATACCGAACACGGTCTGCATCTGGGTTTGCTGATACAGGTTGTTCAGTACAACTTCCGGTACTTCACCGCGCTTGAGCACGATAACCATGCGCATACCGTCTTTGTCAGACTCATCGCGCAGTGCTGAAATACCTTCGATTTTTTTCTCTTTCACCAGCTCAGCAATTTTTTCCAGCAAGCGGGCTTTATTGACCTGATAAGGCAGTTCATGAACTACAATGCTCTGCTGTCCGGTTGCCTCATTGGTTTCGATATCCGCGCGGGCACGGATATGAACACGGCCACGACCAGTTTGATAGGCTTCCGCAATACCGCGGGCACCGTTGATGATGGCCGAGGTTGGGAAGTCCGGACCCGGAATATGTTCCATCAATTCGTGAACATCGATAGTCGGGTTATCGATCATCGCGACTGCAGCATTCAACACTTCGGTCAGGTTATGCGGCGGGATATTGGTTGCCATACCTACGGCAATACCGGATGAACCGTTGACTAACAGCGCAGGAATCTTGGTAGGCAGAACCGCAGGTTCAGATTCCGACTCATCGTAGTTAGGAATGAAATCGACCGTTTCCTTTTCCAGATCGGCCAGCATCTCGTGTGTGATCTTCGCCATGCGCACTTCGGTGTAACGCATCGCAGCCGGTGAGTCACCGTCAACCGAACCGAAGTTACCCTGACCATCAACCAGCATGTAACGCATGGAGAATGGCTGCGCCATCCGCACCATGGTGTCGTAAACCGCCGTGTCACCATGAGGGTGATATTTACCGATGACGTCACCGACGATACGTGCCGATTTTTTATAGGGGCTGTTCCAGCTATTGCCGAGTTCACGCATCGCATACAACACACGACGATGAACCGGTTTCAGACCATCACGTACATCCGGCAGCGCACGACCTACGATAACGCTCATGGCGTAATCGAGGTACGATTGCTTCATCTCGGTTTCGATACCTATCGAATCCAGTTCTAAGGCAATTTCACTCATTGATTAGTCGTCCAGTTTCAGCTTAGGGCGAAGTTTTCCACCAAAGGACTAATCCTATCATCACCGGCGATTTCCTGCACGTTAATCTCTAGGTGCTACCTAGCATCAACTTTGGAAAAATAAGCGCTAAAATCCTGCTCCAAAGTCGTCAGAAGTTCTTCGAGCCCTTGTTTCCACCCTGTTACGACGTTACTTGGAGTGGTTTGCTCAATATCAACATCAACACGTAAGCCCGTCTGAAATAACATTTTTTGCTGATCGTCAGCTTTGCTCATAAAGAACTGCATTTCCAAAATAGACTGAGGGGAATACTCAGGACGCTTTTCACCGTAGAGCGCAGTAACCGCGGATTCGAGCACGAAATCAGCTTCCACGGACTCGTCCGTCACTACCTGAGTAAATAAACCACTCTTTTGTAACCAGCGACGCAGCTGGGCGGTGAACATTTCTTCCGGTTCAGAAAACAATAAATGCGAAGCTTGGGCCTGATACTCACTTTCATTCACACGAAACACGATCGGCTTGTCACGAAAATGTGGCACGACTCGAACTGGCTTCAATAACAACACGCGGCCTTGAGGGAAGTCCTGAGCTACCGCGCCACGGTCGACATCTACCACGTAAAAGCGAGGCTCCTGATTCTCCTCTTCTCCCCCGCCCCAGCTGAAACAGGCTGATAGCAACAAAGGAAGTGAGAGGTACAACAGGGCTTTAGAAACAATAGCAAGCGCTCTCAAAACGACTCCTTAGTAAATACATATTCAATCGGGACTAAACCCACGGCAAGGACTGCCGATATAATAAACGGCCCACTTGATTACTCTCAATGAGCGCACCATGGACAGCCTGAAAACCAAAATTCGAGATATTGCTGACTTTCCCAAGCCCGGTATCGTGTTCAAGGATATTACACCGCTGGTGCAGGATCCGGCCACGCTGAAAACCTGCATCGACGCCTTAATCAGACCGTTCAAAGACAGTAACATCACCGCCGTCGCGGGTATGGAAGCACGCGGCTTTATTTTCGGATCGCTGGCGGCATGGGAGCTCGGTGTCGGCTTTATACCGCTCCGTAAACCCGGCAAGTTGCCCTATGACGTGCAATCTGTCGATTATGCTTTGGAATACGGTAATGCCTCTTTAGAAGCTCATATTGATGCCGTTACAGAGGG
Organism: Methylophaga sp.; assembly: GCA_030148085.1. Classification (GTDB taxonomy): domain Bacteria; phylum Pseudomonadota; class Gammaproteobacteria; order Nitrosococcales; family Methylophagaceae; genus Methylophaga. Next base: position 3,812 of record JASBUF010000020.1, read on the forward strand.
TGACCGGATCCTTCTGGTCGATGATGTCCTCGCCACTGGGGGCACAGCAAAAGCCAGCTGTGAACTGGTGGAAAAATTGGGTGGTGAGGTGGTCGCCTGTGCCTTTGTCATGGAACTCAGCTTTCTCAAGGGCCGCGAACAATTAACGGACTATTCTCTACATAGCGTGATGACATACTGATGAAACGACTGGCTTTCTTCGCTGCATCCCTCTTCGCGCTGCCCTTGCAGGCAGCCCAATTTCAGGCACCGCTGACTGATACCCGCTGGCAGCTTATCGAAACACCACTTGAATGCAGCCTGACCCAAACAATTCCCGGTTTCGGCGAAGCCGGTTTTTACCGTCGTAATGGCGGCCCGTTGCAGCTAAGTTTTCAGACGCATACCCAGCCAGCGGAACAGAGCAAGGTGCATTTCCGTGTCGCCACTGCCCCATGGCAGCACACCCAGACCAATGCCAAAGCACTCTCCACAATGCCTACTAATAAGGGTCAGACACGCTTCATGATTCAGGACCGCCCGGCTATGGAGGCACTCGCCCAATTGCAGGAAGGCCACTTTACCTTTATCGAATACCTATCACAGATGTACCCGAACGAAATTCAGGTCATGCTCTCGACGGTGAAACTCAATGACTCTCTGCCCGCGTTTCAGACCTGCCTTAGCAATCTGCACTCGGATACCTTCAGTGACGTGAGCAAGCTGACCGTATACTTCCGTCTTGAAGAAGCGACCCTGGACGCCGCATCCAAACAGGCTTTGAGCCGCTTAGCCAGTTATGCCAAGCTGGATGACAGTATTAGTCAGATCCGTATCAGCAGCCATACTGACAGTCATGGTCGTAAACGCCTGAATGAACCTCTATCCGATGCCCGGGCACACGCCGTGCGTCAATTTCTGGTGCAGGAACATGGCATTGCTGATGAGTTGATTACCGTGCAGTCCAATGTCGACCTCAAGCCTGCAGCCAGTAATAAAACCATCGAAGGCCGCGCCCGAAACCGCCGCACAGAGGTTACGCTAGTTCGTTGACCCTTTCCGATAGCGGCATTTAATGTCACCATGGCAGCTTCGAATATGATGCTCGTACGAGCTGGGAAAGGGAATGAATCAAGAAGCCGTCATCGCGCTCTCCGTTATCGGCATAGTGGCCATTATCTGCCAGTGGTTTGCCTGGTGGATCAAATTACCTGCCATCGTCTTTCTGTTACTGGCCGGTATCGTGCTCGGTCCCCTGACCGGCTGGCTTAACCCAGAAGCGCTGTTTGGCGACCTGTTATTTCCGATGGTGTCGTTGGCTGTCGCCGTTATCCTGTTTGAAGGCAGCCTCACTCTCAAGTTTGAGGATATACGTGGGCTACAACGGGTCGTCCGTAACATTCTGACCATCGGCGTAATGATTACATGGGCTTTAATCGCCGTCGCCACCCACTTCCTGCTCGACTTCTCCTGGGGTTTATCCATTCTCTTCGGCGCCATTATGGTGGTGACCGGCCCGACAGTGATTGTACCCATGCTGCGTACCGTCCGGCCTAATGCCAAAATTTCTAACATCTTGCGTTGGGAAGGTATTGTCATTGATCCGCTGGGTGCAATCCTTGCTGTTTTGGTGTTTGAGGTCCTGCTTTCGATTCAACTTCAAGGGCATGCCTCCATCGGCCACACCATTTATATGTTTGGCAAAACCTTGGCTGCAGGCTTATTGATCGGCGCATCGGCGGGCTACTTGTTCGGTATTGTGTTACGTAAACACTGGATGCCTGAATACTTACACAATGTGGCCATGCTCGCGGTGGTGTTCGGCACCTTTGCCATTTCCAATGAAATTTCAGAAGAATCTGGCTTGCTCACAGTGACTGTGCTTGGCATCTGGCTCGCCAATATGAAAAATGTGCCGGTTGAAGACATCCTCAACTTCAAGGAAGATCTGAGTATTCTGCTGATTTCGGGCCTATTTATTCTGCTTGCTGCCCGCTTGAACTTTGACTCCTTCCAACAACTCGGATTAGGTGCTGTTTTCCTGTTCCTGTTTATCCAGTTTATCGCCCGCCCGGTTAAGGTCTTTTTATCGACTATCGGCTCAGATCTAAGCTGGCAGGAAAAAACCATGATCAGCTGGATTGGGCCACGCGGTATTGTTGCCGCCGCTGTTACCGCGCTGTTTGCGCTGCGTCTGCAGGATAACGGCGTGGAAAATGCCGAACTGCTAGTGCCGCTGGCGTTTGCCATTATTATCGGTACGGTGCTGTTACAAGGCTCTACCGCCAAGTTTATTGCCAATCGTCTTGGCGTTGCCGAACCCGATGACAGCGGCTTTTTGATTATCGGTGCCAACTCTGTTGCCCGTGTCATTGCCAAGGCGCTTAAGGACAATGGTTTCCGCACCCGCCTGACCGATGGCAGCTGGACCAATGTGAAGGAAGCCCGCATGCTTGGCCTCGACACCTACTACGGTAACGCTGTATCTGAGCATGCTGACCGTCATCTCGACTTAATCGGCCTGGGTCAGGTATTGGCATTAACACCGCAGAGTGAACTCAATGCCTTAGCAGGCCTGCGTTACAAAGCGGAATTTGGTAGTAACCAGGTTTACTTCCTGTCCACTGACAAGGAAAAAGATAAAGAACGCAGTGAAGCCAAGTCACGTAAGGCCGTTAGCCATGACTCGCGCGTATTGTTCGGCAATGAAATTACCTACGCCAAACTGGCCAGCCTGATAGCTCGTGGTGCCAAGGTCAAACAAACCAAATTGACTGAAAACTTCAGCTTTGAAAACTATCTTCAGCAACATGGCCGTCGATTGATGCCATTGTTCGCCTTCAATCCCAAAAAGCGACTGCGATTTTTCACTGCAGCCGAGACACTGCTTCCCGAAACTGGCTGGACCATAGTGTCTCTAATTCAGGATGATAGCGATAACCAGCCAGACTCGGCTACTAATGACAACTCAGGGTTGGTAGAAGAAAAACGCTTGCCGAGCTAGGTAAGCATAAAGCTCACGCACTGACTGCCGATAACGATTTAAACCATTAACAGATAGCAAGCATATGGCCGAAAATACAGCAGACGATATCCTCGAAGACGAGACTGCAAAAACGACAACGAAAAAGGGTAAGGACGAGACTGCCGCGAGTGAGAATGGGGCGTCGAAGAAAGGTCTGTCGACTTCACTCTTAATAAAGATAGCGGTCGGCCTTGGCGTCGTCTTGATTGCCATGGTGGTAGCCTTCTTCGTATTTTCCTCGTCGCCAGAGACCGAAAGCGCCACAGCTGAAGACACGGAAATCAGCGAAACTGAAACACCAGAGACAGCAGAAGTGGATGAGGACATGGAGGAAGAGACCACACCCGTCGTCACGCCAGAAAGCGGCACGATAGAACTGCCTTCTGTAGCAGAAAATGCGACACCAACTGCAGCCACTCAGACTCCGGCCACCGAGGGCGGCAGCTCGCTAACGGCATCTGAAGTACCAGCGTTACAGCCAGCCCCGACGGGCAGCACGTCATCAGATAAAGTCCTATCTGAAATGGTGGCACTGCAGAAGCAGATCAGTGCTATGCAGCAGGAGAATCAAAAGCTAATCAAGCGGGTTGAAGAGTTAACCAAGGAAAGTGACACACTAAGAGCCCGCTTACCACAAAGCACGTCATCAACTGCTGCCCCTATCAACGATGAGCAATTTGTGGATAATGACGACGTGCCACTCTATTACCGGGAAAACCGTTACAGCAACACCCCACAGCCTGAATTAAAACCGCAGTGGGGCGAGTTTCAGCAAGCCCGATAAACAGGCTGGTTTACTGCCACAAAGTCAGTAAGTCTCGTGTTGCTTTGCGGTAATCATCGGCCAATGTAATCGCGGTAATCATGGCTACGGAACTCACACCAGTCGGTTTTAAGGCCTCTGCCCGCTCCAGATTGATACCACCAATCGCAACGACTGGATAGCGGTCCTGTAACAAATCCACCCACTGCTGCAGTCGATCAATTCCCTGTGGTGAAAACGGCATTTGCTTTGAGGTTGTGGCGTAAATCGGGCCCAACGCAATATAGCTTGGGTTCACGGCTAATGCTCTTGCCAGTTCCCAGTAGGAATGCGTCGAAATACCCAGTCTTAATCCGGCGTCAGCAATTTGCTTCAATTGCGCATCGTGCAGATCTTCCTGCCCCAAATGCACTCCGTAAGCCCCCGCTTCAATCGCCAACTCCCAGTGGTCGTTCACAAAAAAGCTCACTGTTTTACCGTTCAGGTAATTAAGCGTGGATGTAATTTGCTGCTGTAACTCACTGCCAGACTTATCTTTCACCCGAAGCTGAATGGTTTCAATACCTTCATCAATGAGCTTCTGAACCCAATCCGGACTATCCACCACAGGGTAAATTCCCAGTTGTTTAGGACAGGGTGGAAAATCAAACTCCTGACCAATTAACTCGGGCTGATAGCAGAGTTTGGGCATATCCTCCAATGCCAATGACTCACGGCTGTGATGGATAACTTGATATGGACCTACCGTTTCTGACTGGCGAATACCCCGGGTGACATAGGCTTTAGCCAATACCACCGCATCGCGGATATCCTGCCCTGATGCCAGATGCGAAGCAATCGATGACGCCAATACGCAGCCTGTGCCACGCACCTTGTTATCCAGCATCGTCTGGTAGATATAAAACTCTGCCTCATCGAAGACAAAATAGTCGCTCGCGATATCGCCTTCAGCGTGACCGCCTTTCACCAGACAAGCCTTGAGTCCGGCTGTATGAAGCTGAGCAGCGCCGCTTTCAGAAGTAGCTGATTCAGTGGTTAACTGCTTTAGTTCATTGAGGTTCGGTGTCAGTAATGTGGCCATTGGCAGCAGCTCAGTTTCAATAAACTGCTGAACTTCTTTTGATACCGATTGGCCGCCACTGGTGCTGGCCAGTACGGGGTCGAGCACAACCGGAACACCTGGCAGTTGCAACAGAACCTGTTTGATAGCCTCTGCGATCGCCAGATTAGGAATTAAACCAATTTTGACGGCATCAATCGTAAAGTCAGCCTGGCAATTAGCGAACTGCGCCAACAGCTTTTCTGGACTTACCGCGCCTAGATTATTCAGCCCTTTCGAGCTTTGCTCTGTCAGTGCAGTGATTAAAGGTAAGGCATGGGCATCGTGATGCTGAACAGTCGCTATATCGGCAGCAATGCCAGCACAGCCCTGCGGGTCCTGCCCGCCAATCAGTAAAACAACAGGTTTAGCCATGCTGCTGCCAGATGGGCTGGTCCAGAGTTGGCGTGCTTGGTTTGGCATTATCACGCTTCGGCATAATGCCGGCTTCATACGCTAAACGGCCCGCGTTAACCGCATCCGCAAAGGCGTAAGCCATGGTTTCAGGTTCCAGTGCTTCAGCGACGGCGGTGTTCAGCAAAATGCCGTCAAAACCAAGTTCCATTGCCTGTACCGCATCCGAAGGCTTACCAATACCGGCATCCACCAGCAAGGTCATCTCAGGCAGACGCTCACGCAGGGTTTTTAATGCATAGGGGTTAAGCAGGCCCTGACCGGTGCCGATGGGTGCGCCCCAGGGCATTAACACTTCACAACCCAGCTCTGCCAACTTCTGGCATAAAACCAGATCGTCAGTTGTATATGGGAAGACCTTAAACCCATCTTCAATCAGAATTTTGGTCGCTTCCACCAAGGCAAAGGGATCGGGTTGCAGGTTGTAGCTGTC
>JASBUF010000023.1 GCA_030148085.1 Methylophaga sp.
GGCAATTTCAGAGATGATATCGCCGACTTTTTTAGCGCCTTCAACAATTTCTTCCAGGGTTTTGCCGGACTCATTGACCAGTTCAGACCCTTCTCTGACTTTTTCACCACTATCGTTAATCAGCTCTTTGATTTCCTTGGCAGCAGCAGCCGAGCGTTGCGCCAGATTGCGTACTTCAGAAGCCACCACGGCAAAACCGCGACCCTGCTCGCCGGCACGTGCCGCTTCAACCGCCGCATTCAATGCCAGCAGGTTGGTTTGAAACGCGATCTCATCAATCACACCGATGATATCGGCCACTTTTTTGCTGGAGGCACTGATTGCCGCCATCGCCTGAATCGCATTCTGAATAACCGAACCGCCTTTTTCCGCTTTCTCACGCGCATCAACCGCGAGTTGATTTGCCTGACGGGCATTATCGGAATTCTGTCTGACGGTACTGGTCAGCTCTTCCATACTGGACGCTGTTTCTTCCAGCGATGAAGCCTGCTCTTCTGTCCGCTGACTCAAGTCAACATTGCCCTGAGAAATTTCCGAGGCCGCCGAAGAAATGCTGATAGAGGCTTCAACAATATCCTGAACGACAGAAGACATTTTCGAAACGGTGTCGTTTATAGCCTGTTGCAGTTGAGCAAACTCTCCCTCATATTCACCTTCCATAAACTCGGTCAGGTTACCTTCTGCCATCGCATTCATCACTACGGCGGTTGAAGCCAGCACGGACTCGACAGTTCTCTGCAGTTGTTTCTGCTCAGTGATATCCGCCGCAAATTTAACCACTTTGTAAGGTTTGCCATTAATGTCCAGGATTGGGTTATAACTGGCTTGCAACCAGATTTCTTTACCACCTTTACCGACGCGCTCATACTCACCGCTATCAAATTCACCGCGGTTTAATTTGGCCCAGAACTCGGCATACTCAGGACTAGAAGCAAGACCTTGCGGCGCAAACATACGGTGATGTTTACCAACCACCTCTTCTTTGCTGTAACCCACAACACTTAAGAAGTTGTCGTTGAGATCGATGATAGTGCCATCCATATTGAAGCTGATGACGCCCATGGCTTTGTTGATGGCTTCGAATTGGCCATGAATATCGGCGTTACGCAGTTTCTCTTCGGTGACGTTATGCCATTCCAGCATATTACCGACGTATTTGTCGCCATCATCAAACATGGCGGTAACATTTAGCCGGAATGCGAGTGGCCCAACGGTAATATCAGCCGTATAGGGCAAATTATCGGGGTCACCTAGTAACTGACGCTGATGCTTAGGATTTTTATGGAACGCGTCGATGTTAGTGCCTACCAGCCCTTTGACACTAAAGCCGGGAAAGACCTGTCTCAAGGTACCTTCATGCTCGCTCAGCATGTTTATCGTGGACTGATTGGCATAGGTGATATTGAAGTCACGATCGATCATCATGACAGCTGTCACTGCTCCATCCAAGGCTTTCGCCAGCACACTGCTGAAGTCATCTTCCTGTTTCACTGATGTTACTGCCATGTCTCGCTCCTCCGCTGATTGATATGCGCTCAACATGTGCTGAGCGACAGCATTTAGGGTATTGGTCCAAGCGATTGCTACTGCCTCAGTCCAGTGGCTGCCTGCGTGCTTTGCTAATACCGCCAGCAGACTATGTGCCACTTTTTCATAATCTTCCGCCTTCACACCGTAGGTCTGATGGCGGCTTCCCAAGCCCTGCAGGTACTCTTGCAGTACACCCGGGTTACGCAGACTGCGGACCAATAACACCAGTGCCGCTAACAGTTTCTTTTGCTGGCCCGCTGTCGATACCCCAGCGAATAATGGTTTCAACTCCGGGTAGTAAGTAAACAAATAATCATAAAACTCAGTGACTACCTGTTCGCCATTGTTGGCCAGCAAAGCAAAACTTTCTTCTATATGATCAATATCGGTTTTCTCTGTCTCTTCTTGAGCAGAAACCGCTGGTTTGGTGGCTTTTTTTCGGCCACGTTTTGTCGCTAACTTGGCATCAAGCTCTTCAGCCTCTGTTTCTTCTGCCAGCCAGGCCAGGGGATCACTGCCCATTGCTTGTCTGTTTTCAGCCATCGGCTGTTCTCCTGCTCATCACATCCTGTGCCAGCGACATGTAATCCTCGGCACCCGGACTTTTCTTGCGATAATCAAAAATGGTTTTACCAAAGCTCGGGCATTCGGCCAAGGCAACGTTTTCCCGCACCGGGGTCAGAAACACCCGGCCAGGAAAGTACTTGAGAATGCGGTTTCTGACTTCTTCCGTCAGCTTGCGGCGCATCTGCATACGGGTCGACACCAGCCATAGTTTGATGCGATGTCCGGCGAGTTCTTCCGCCCGTTTCAACACCTGAATCATGCGCGACAAGCCCTGCAGCGACAGGTAATCGCCCGAGACCGGAATCAGCAGCTCTTTTGCCGCAAACATGGCATTGACCCCGAGCAAACCGGATGACGGCGGGCAGTCAATCAACACGTAGTCATACTGATTCAGTGAGGACTGCTGTAAGGCTTCACGCAGCCGGTGACCACGTTGTATCCCACCGGTTGCGGTATGCTCAAATTCATTCAGACGGCTACCGGCGACAATCAAATCTAAGTTTTCTCTGGCCGAAATCTTGATGTCATCAATCGCCACACCGTCCAGTAACACCTGATCCAAACCGGCAATATCATTATCAAAACCAAGACTGGTGGCGACCTGCCCTTGCGGGTCGAGATCCATCAACGCCACTTTCTGCCCGGCCTGCGCCAGCGCATGGCCCAAGTTGACCGTCGTTGTGGTTTTTCCAACGCCGCCTTTCTGATTCATGATGGCAATGATTCTCACCTTACTGTCTGTCATTCTCAGCCGATCTGTTCGCTACTCAGCAGTGTGTCGACATCCAGTAACATCACCATGTTGTCGTCTATGCGGGTAATCCCTGAAATAAAAGCGGTACTGACGACAGCGCCAAAATCCGGCGTTTCACGAATATCGTCCGGGTGAACATTGTGGGCATCAGAAACGGCATCCACCACAATACCTACCGTACGCGGGGTCACATCCTCGACCCGCAGTACCACCACCACCGTTGTTTTGGTATAGGGCTGAAACGGCATATCAAAAAACAATCGTAAATCGACGATAGGCACGATAGCCCCGCGCAGATTCAATACACCACACACATGCGGCGGCGTATTCGGGATTGGTGTGACATGATCCCAGCCCTTGATTTCCTGCACCCGCAGGATTTCCACTCCGTAATGTTCGCTGTGCAGTTCAAAGGTCAGAAATTGCTGCATGCCTTCTTCGACACTGCCCATCACATCGAACATGTCCAGAATTTCGTTGTTCAGCGTCATCTCAGTCATGGCTTCACCTAGGCTGCCTGAATAGTTCGTAGGGGCTTGGCCAATGCCGGATCACGGTACATCGCCTGCAAGCCGGCGATATCCAGAATCAGGGCAACCGTGCCGTCTCCCAAAATCGTTGCCCCGGCGATGCCGGTCACTTTGCGGTAATTGGTTTCCAGGCTCTTAATCACCACCTGCTGCTGTGCCAACAGTTCATCGACAAACAGGCCGACTTTGCGGTCCTCAAATTCGACGACCACCAGCAAACCTTCGTCCAACGTGTCTGAGCCGACATCCAGATTGAATACCTCACGCAGGCGAATCAAAGGCACATACTCATCACGCAGGGTATAGACCTCACCTTTGCCAGTGACATTTTTGACAGTGCCGGGTTTGATTTCGACCGATTCAATAATCGAGATCAGCGGAATGATGTATTTCTGATCGCCGACCTGAATGGTCTGGCCATCCATAATCGCCAGTGTCAGTGGCAGACGGATAGTAAAGGTCGAACCAACACCGCGCTCTGACACCACTTCAACGCTGCCGCCTAGGCTATTAATGTTCTTGCGCACGACATCCATGCCAACCCCACGGCCAGACACATCACTGACCACATCGGCGGTAGAAAAACCGGGCATGAAAATCAATTCATGGATTTTATCCGCTGATAATTGTTCGCCGGCAGGGACCAGTCCCTTCTCAATCGCTTTTTGCAGAATTTTGTCTTCGTTAAGGCCAGCGCCGTCATCGCTGATTTCAATAACGATATTGCCGCCCTGATGGTAGGCATTGAGTTGTAACAGTCCGGATTCAGGCTTACCTGCCGCCAGACGTTTTTCCGGTGTTTCCAAACCATGATCGAGCGAGTTACGTACAAGGTGAACCAGCGGATCACCAATTTTTTCCATCACGGTTTTATCGAGTTCGGTTTGCTCACCGCTCAGTTGCAGTTCAACCTGCTTGCCCATTTTGCCACTGAGATCGTGCACCAGCCGTGGAAAACGATTAAACGCAAAGCTGATGGGCAACATGCGGATGCGCATGATGCCTTCCTGCAATTCACGAGTATTGCGTTCCAGCTGTTCCAGACCATCAATCAGCTGTGCCAGACGACTAGGATCGAAGTTTTCCCCCAACTGACTGAGCATGGACTGGGTAATCACCAGTTCACCGACCAGATTGATCAGGCTGTCGACTTTATCCGTGCTGACACGAATTGATGCCAGCGCGGCATCATTTTTAACCGCTTTTTTGGATTCTGCTGCAGTGCTTTTCACCGTGTTGGCGGCTTGCGCCGGTTCGCTGATGATCTCAGCCTGAGGACTTGGCATATCTTCAACTGCTACAGGTTCGTCTATTACCTCTGCTGTATCTGCTGAAGCGAGCGGCGAGATCGTCAAATCACAATCGCCTTCCACCCATTCGAAGATCTCATTGATCTGCGCCAGTGAAACGTCACCCTCCAGCGCTAACTGCCAGCTCAGATAACTTTCTTCCGGATCCAGATCACTGAATGCCGGTAAGCCAGCACTGTTCAGCGTGACCGTAAGCTGCCCCAACTCACGCAGTTCATTAAATAGTCGAATCGGGTCATTACCGGTCTGAAGCAGATGGGGGTGGGGTTTAAAATCAATCAACCAGCCAGATGCCGTTGCCTCGCTGGGCGCCTCCGCGGCAGGCAAGTCAGAATCAGAGCCTAACAGGGCTTCAATCTGCGTACTGACCTCATTCACTCGCCAGCAGTCTACGTCCTCAGACTGCTGCACCGCTGTGAGCATTTCACGTAGTACGTCCACGGCCTGTAACAGCAGGTTAACGGCTTCACTGCTGACATCACGCTGGCCATTACGCATCTGGTCGAGCAGGGTTTCCAGGCCGTGGGTAAATTCAGAGACCTGAGCAAAACCGAAGGTGCCGGCACCGCCTTTTATCGAATGGGCGGCACGGAATATCGTATTGACGATTTCCATGTCCGGCGAGCCTTCCTGCATGCCCAGCAACCCCATTTCCATAGCATCAAGTCCTTCGAAGCTTTCTTCAAAAAACACCTGGTGAAATTGCGAGACATCTATGCTCATGTTCAGCTCCGCCGCGTTATTGCCTCAATCCTATCAGCCCAGCACTTTTTTGACTGTGGCCAGTAGCTGCTCAGGATTAAACGGTTTAACCAACCAGCCGGTGGCCCCTGCTGCACGTCCTTCCTGTTTCTTTTCCGGCCCGGCTTCGGTAGTCAGCACCAGAATCGGTATAAAACGGTAATTGGCGAGTTTGCGTAATTCGCGGGTGAGGCTGAGTCCATCCATCACCGGCATATTCACATCAGTCAAAACCAGATCAAACGCCCTGCCCCTGGCAATATCCAGAGCATGTTTGCCGTCTTCGGCATCGGTGACGACATGGCCCGCGCCCTTGAGAGTAAAAGCGACCATTTGTCGCATTGAAGCAGAGTCATCGACTGCCAGAATGTTTGCCATAACAGAGTTTCTCCTTAATCACGTTGACTCAGACGGATTTACGCTTTTTGCAGATAAAATTGATCCATGCCCAATATATCGACTGCATCACAAAAAACCTTACTCGCTTGTGACCAGATCGTCACCAGTCCCTGCGCTTTGGCTTCTCGCTGAAAACCATAAAGCAGTTGAAGTGCTGCGGTATCAACCCGTTCGACCTGACTGACATCAATGCTGACAGCCTGACCTTCGGTCATGGCTAAGAGCAATTGCGCGTATATATCGGCGCAATGAGTAATAGTGAGTTGCTCGCCACAGGGAATTTCACAGATGGAGTTCACAATCGCCGTCCTTATTCTCAGTAACGTACAAAATACTCGCTGCATTGCTCGAATACAGCCTGCCAGTTTTCACGCCAGTTGCGTCGGGCCTGCTGGTAGTCATTACTTTGCGACGGTGGAAACAAGGCATGCTCCTGCTGCCCAGAAGGTTTGGAAGGATTCGTGGGTGTCGATTTTGTCGTTGCCATCTGACCACTCCTTTGCCGATATCACGCAATATCACCGTTACTTGTGTTATCGGCCGGTCCTACAAAAAACTTACATTTTTTTCCAACTAACTCACAAAATTATGAGTCGCGTCGGGTCCGCAACCAGATGGCGGTCGTGTGTTCGTCATTGTCACGCTGTTCGCGTCGCTGCTGCTGATGCTGTTCATTGGCCTGATACTTGGCCATCAACGAGTCCAGCGCCTGCTCCTTATTACGCGCCTGTAACCAATTCTGCTGTTGACGATCAACGAGTGACCGGCTCTGATTCACCTGCAGCTGCTGGGCGTTAATCGCCTGATCCAGCTGTGCCAGAAAGCCGCGCAGCTCCAGTGCTTTTTTAGCGGACATGACCAAGGGATCATCGCGGCGGAATTGTGCCAGATAGTCATCACGGTAGTGCATCAGATCATTCAGCTGATTTTGCTCTTGCTGGAGCAGAGCATTGCTTTCCCCGAGTTTGACCAGCGCCGACTCGGTACGCTTGCGTGCTATCTCAATAACCGGATCGAGTTTCCGCACTCTACTCATCGCTGTGCTCCTTCAGCCCAATCACTAAAACCGCCGTGTTGCTGCATCCAGCACTACCGGTTGTTGACTGTTCTGCCTAGTCTGGTTATGTAACTGCTGACGCATATCAATGACCTGCTGCAAGCGTTGCTGGCTCTGCTGCCAGTTTACCGCCTCACTCATACCCTGTCGCATTAATTGCTGCAAGGCGGGGAACAAGGCAATCGCCTCATCAATCAGCGGATCACTGCCACGGCTGTAGGCACCGACGCTAATCAAGTCCTGGTTCTGTCGATACGTCGAGTAAATTTGCTTAAACTGCTGGGCGCGTTGTAATTGTTCAGCGGCGACAACCTGCGGCATCACCCGGCTGATCGAGGCCTCAACATCGACTGCCGGATACTGCCCCGCCTCCGCCAATTGCCGCGACAGGACGATATGCCCATCCAGAATCGCCCGCGCCGCATCGGCCACAGGATCCTGCTGATCGTCACCCTCGGTGAGTACCGTATAAATGGCCGTAATGGCACCGCCACCAGCAGGCCCGTTACCGGCACGTTCCACCAGTTGCGGTAACAAAGAAAATACAGAAGGTGGATAGCCTTTTGTCGCCGGTGGTTCACCGATGGCCAGAGCAATTTCCCGTTGCGCCTGGGCGAAACGCGTCAATGAATCCATCAGCAGTAACACCTGCCGGCCCTGATCCCGGAAATACTCAGCAATCGACGTCGCCAGCATCGCACCGTGCAGACGCATCAGTGGCGAATGGTCAGCGGGAGAAGCGACCACCACGGCACGCTCCATGCCTTCTTCACCCAGAATGTCCTCAATGAACTCCTTGACCTCACGGCCCCGTTCACCGATCAAGCCAACGACAATCACATCGGCTTCAGTGAACTTGGTCATCATGCCAAGTAGTACGCTCTTACCAACACCACTACCGGCAAACAGCCCCATACGCTGACCACGACCGACACTGAGCAGCGCGTTGATACTCTGCACACCGACATCGAGATGCTGTCTGACCGGTGAACGCCCCAGAGGATTAATCGGCTCGCCATGTAAAGGTACTTTATCCCTGACTTTTAACGGGCCTCTGCCATCCAACGGTTTACCGGCACCGTCAACGACCCGTCCCAGCATGCCTTCTCCTACCGGAACCTGAGAGTCACTGCGGATAGGGCGCACTTTTGCATTGGGTACCAGGCCGCGCATATCGCCGGTAGGCATCAGGTAGAGTGTTTCACCGGAAAAACCGACCACCTCGGCTTCAATCGGCTTTTGTCCTGCCCCCTGCACTTCACAACGGCTACCGACAGGCGCCTGAAAGCCAACAGCTTCCAGGGTCAAGCCGACCATACGTGTCAGCCGGCCTTCAACCAGCACATCACGGCTTGTGTCCATCTCCAGTCGCTGCTGGTATTCCTGCAGCTTCTGCTTAAACAGGCGGGGGCGTTGTGATTCACGCACCGGACTCGCCTCGTTCCTCTCCGAGCAGTTTGCTAATCACACTGTTCAGACGGGCTTCGACGGTGGCATCAATGGTGGTATCGGCCGTTTCCAGACGCACACCACCACGCGTCATCAACGGATCTTCCAGCCACTGACGGCTACTGTCTTCACCATCCAGCGATAAGCCTTTCTGAATAATCTGCAGATCATCAGGGTGCACATAAATTTTTAATTTACGGTCATTAATAGGCAACGCGCGCAGGGCCTCACGCATGGCGCCGATAACATGCTCCGGCTCCAGCCGGAGCTCACGCCGGACCAATTGCCGGGTCATGGTAATCGCGAGGTTCACCAGATCCTGCTCGATCTGTTGATCCAACTCGGCCAGTGGCTGTTGCAGTGTGTTCAACATCTGCTGCAGATAGGCGAGTTGCTGTTGTATGTCTTTATGACCGGCCTGCTGACCGGCCTCAAAACCGGCTTTATGGCCTTCTTCAAATCCGGCCTTGTAACCTTCTTCCTGTGCCTGTTGCTGCAAAGCTTCGATAGCTTTGACATCTAGCATGCCAGCGCTGGCATCGACATCATTCACCGACACCATACGTGGTGCTTCCCAACGTTCAAAGGCATCGGCCAACTCTTCGGCAGACAGTACGTTGGTTTGTTTGGTGATCAGCGTATCATCAGATGTAGTCATCGCCGGCTCCACCGCCCAGCATGATTTCCCCTTTCTCAGCCAGATTACGTGCTGTGGCCAGAATGGCTTTCTGCGCCGTTTCCACATCGCTCAGGCGGACTGGCCCCATCGCTTCCAGATCGTCACGCATCATCTCAGCCGCACGCTGTGACATATTGCGGAGGAATTTCTCTTTCAGTGTCTCGTCAGCACCTTTCAGTGCCAATTGCAGTTGATCGGTCTGGATTTCACGCATGAGGGTTTGCACACTGCGATCATCAATATCAATGAGGTTATCGAAGACAAACATCAGGTCTTCGATGCTTTGGCCTAGATCCGGCTCGGATTCCTTGATCCGTTCCATAATGGCGGCTTCCACCGTAGTATCCACAAAGTTGAGAATATCGGCCGCCGTTTTGAGTCCACCCACTGTCGTGGTCTGTGCACCGGCATTGCCGCTGAACTGTTTTTCCAGAATTTCATTCAGTTCGGTCAAGGCAGCAGGCTGCACCCCGTCCAGAGTCGCGATACGCAATATGATGTTGGATTGATCGCGTTCCGGGAATAACGACAACACTTCAGCTGCCTGATCCGCATCCAGAAACGAACAGACAATCGCAATGATTTGTGGGTGCTCTAGTCGAACGACTTCATAAATACCGCGTGGGTCCATCCATTTGAGCTGTTCCAGACCGTTGGTATTACTGCCGGAAAGAATACGATCCAGCAGACTGCCAGCGCGGTCTTCACCAAGTGCGCCCACCAGCATTTTGCGAACATAGTCATGGGAGCCGATACCCAGACCGGTTTCCTGTTCGACGGTGGTCACAAAGCTGCCCAATACCGTCTGCACTTCCTCGCGGGTCACATTCTGCAATGTCGCCATCGCCTGCCCGACTTTCTGCACTTCTTTCGGGCTCATGTGCTTGAGCACTGCAGCCGCATCGGCTTCGCCGATCGAGCGCAGGAAAACGGCTGCTTTTTCAGTACCGCTCAGTTTTCTAACTTCTTCCGCCATCAGGCATCACCCGCTGTCCAATTCTTGACCACTTGTGCCACCAGAGCAGGGTCTTGTTGTACCAGGCTGCGAACATTGGTCAATTGTTCTTCCATCTGATTCGAGCCTTTTGCCAGTTTAGCAATCTCTTCACTGGTGACGCCACCACCTGACGCCAACGCTTGCTGTGGCGTCATCCCATCCGCCGATACTGCGGCCTGAGATTGTGCTGGTACTTTGGTCATATCACGGAATGCCGGACGGATCACACCGAAGATAAGGAATAAAACAACCAGTGCCCCGGCAAGCTGTTTAGCGGCGGTCCAAATCCAGGCTTGCTCCCAGATCGGTTTTTCAGGCAAGGGTTCCATCGCTTCTGGTGCCATAAACGGCGCATTAACAATATTCAAACTGTCGCCACGCGCCTGATTGAAACCGATCGCTTCACTGACCAACGCATTGATACGGGTCATTTCTGACTCGGTCAACGGCGTAGAGGTCACGACACCTTCAGCATTGACGCTGTGACGTTCATCCACCAGCACGGCGACGCTCAGTTTTCTGACTTCGCCAGGCGCAGCACGGGTGTGACTGATAGTGCGGTCCAACTCAAAGTTACGGGTTGAACTCTTACTGGATGACTCAGGCCGCGTTGCCGGTATGGGGTTACCGTCTTCATCAGTCGCTTCTTCCGGCGCAACACCACCACCCGGCGGCTGATTACTCAAGGCACCTGGCACGCCCATCGCACCGGTACTTCCAACACGGGCTTCTTCACGCAGTTGCTCACTTCGCAACGCCGTCATGTCCGGGTTGTAGCTTTCCTGAGTATGCTCGGTCATGGTGAAGTCGATATCCGCCACCACTTGAGCACGCACACCACTCATACCAACGATCGGGCTGAGGATATTTTCAATACGACTGATATACAGCTGTTCGACTTTCTGGGTGTATTCCAGCTGCGAGTCACTCATTGCAATGCCGGTTTCACGCTCAGGCTGGGTCAATAAATTACCGCGCTGATCGACGATGGTCACATCAGCATTCGTCATGTCAGGCACACTGGAGGCCACCATATGAGTAATCGCAGCAACCTGGCCTTTTTCCAGCGTACGGCCGGCAAACAAGTTCACCACGACTGAGGCGGTGGGGTCTTTGCGATCACGAACAAAGACCGACTGCTTGGGTATAGCCAAATGCACTCTGGCAGTTCTGACATTGTTGAGTTCACTGATAGAACGTGACAGCTCTTCTTCCAACGCCCGCTGATAGCGTGCGCGTTCGATGAACTGGCTGGTGCCAAAGCCCTGATCCTGATTCAGCATTTCCATGCCTTGAGAGGAGCTACGCGGAAGTCCTTCGGCGGCAAGACGGATACGCAAACGCTGTACATCGCCAGCCGGAACCATCAAGGCACCAGTGGCCGGATCCAGTTTGTAATCCACATTCATCTGCTGCAAGACGTCCACGACTTCCGAGGATTCCTGCGGGGCCATATTGGAAAAAAGCACCTGATAAGACGGTGTCTGTGACCACATCAATACCCAGCCACCGACGGCGATACTGGCTGCAATCGCCAGCAGAAACAGCATTTGCTTGACCACCGGTTGACGGGTCACATTATTCTGCATCGCGCCCAGCGGCGTCCTTGGCAGCGATGAATTTATTCTGGCTTGATTGGCGGTAGTGGCCGGTGCGTTTTCCATGGCAGTTCTCTATCTGTGGCTGACTGAGGTTAAATCGACATGCGCATCACTTCCTGATACGCCTCTACCATTTTGTTACGGACCTGCACGGTAGCTTCAAACGCCACGCTGGCTTTTTGCGATGCAATCATCACATCGACCAAATTGACGTTGGGGTCGCCCATTTCAAACGCGGTTTTCAGCTCCCCCGAACTTTGCTGCAACTGATTGACCTGACCAACGGCATTTTGCATGACCTGTGCAAAGTCGACGCGGCCGTTGTTCTGCTGGCCTTCCTGCATCGGCAGTGGCTTCACCGCATCGGAGGCCTGCGCCTGCAGAGCGCGCATCTGGGTTAACAGTTGGTTGGGATCTATCGCGTTAATCATGGTTCTCTCCCCTAAGATCGCTGTGTAGGCTTATGCAGGGTTCTTGCCAACCTTGTCGGGGATGGACACGCCCATCTCACGAAAGCGCGCTATCTTGTAGCGTAGCGTGCGTTCGCTGATGCCTAACTCTTTGGCAGTGAGGCGACGACTACCCTGATTTTTCTCCAGCACGTCGAGAATATGACGCTGTTCCTGACTGCGTAGATCCTGTGAGCTGATTGACGATTCAGTGCTGATATCCGTCATTGGCTCTGTAACAGGTGATGGCGCAGCAGCCCCGGACATGGACTCAAACACGATGGCATCGGCGCTCAATGTAGGCCCTGTCTGCAAAATCAACGCACGTTGCAAGACGTTATCGAGTTCACGGACATTGCCGGGCCAGTTGTGTGATAGCAGTTTTTGCAGGGCAGAGGAATCCAGTTTCGGCACCACTCGACCATTGTGTCCAGCGTGCTTTTTCAGCAAGCGTGTTGAGAGAGCGAGAATATCGTCCTGACGGTCACGCAGCGGTGAAATCTGTAAAGGAAACACATTCAAACGGTAAAACAAATCTTCACGGAAGCGGCCAGCTTTAACCTCATCACGCAAGGTTCGGTTAGTGGTGGCGAGCACGCGGACATCCAAAGACAGCACTTTACGGCCGCCGATACGTTCCACCTCTTTTTCCTGCAACACGCGTAACAGCTTGGCCTGCAGGGCTAAATCCATTTCGGAAATTTCATCGAGCAAAATGGTGCCGTGGTTAGCCTGCTCAAATTTACCCGCATAAGCCTGACTGGCACCGGTAAACGCGCCTTTTTCATAACCAAACAGCGTCGCTTCCAGCATATTTTCCGGAATGGCGGCGCAGTTGATGGCGACAAACGGTTTATCAGCTCGTGGCGAATGACTGTGCAGATAGCGCGCCAGAACCTCTTTACCGGTGCCGCTTTCACCGTTAATCAGCACAGTGGCATCACTCTCGGCAACGCGTTTGGCCAAGGTTTGCAGTTCACGCGAGCTACGCGCCTCGGCCACCATATCATCTTCATCCTGTCCGAGATTGCTGACATAGCGCTGCACTCGCTGCAGTAATTCATCGGCTTCAAATGGTTTGAGCAGATAGTCTGATGCACCGTGATGCATGGCTTCGACCGCACTCTGTACGGTGCCATAGGCCGTCATCATCACCACCGGCAGATCGGGCATCATCGCCTTGGCTTTTTTCAGCAGGGTATGACCGTCCATCGGCTGCATCTGTAAATCGCTGAGCAAAAGACCGACTGGCTCACTGGCAATCGTGTCCAGTGCCGACTGACCATGTTCCATACCGGTCACACGATAACCGGCAAGTTCCAGCGTGTCACACAGAGCCCCACGTAGATTGGCATCATCCTCGACGACCAAAATGGTTGACTGATTCATGAAACGCACTCCTGTTTTGCTGCGGCCAGTTCCGCATGTGTTTGAGATTGATACACCGGCAGGCGTAGTCCAAAGGTGCTGCCCTCGCCTTCATCACTATCGATCCACAAGCTTCCTTTGTGGGCTTTGGCAATCGATTGAACTACCGCCAGACCGAGGCCGGTACCACCGGCACGAGTGGTGTAGAAAGGGGTCAGAATTTTTTCACGTTCGGTCTCAGAAATGCCCGGGCCATCATCTTCTACGCTGATATCAATCCAGCTTTGACCCTGCTCGTCTTCGACAAACTCGGCAAACACACGGATTTGGCCGTGTTCGCTACAGGCCTGACGGGCATTGTTCAGTAGATTGTTAATGGCGCTGGCCAAAGCAGCCTGACTGCCATAAATATGGCCGTCATTGACATGATTCTTAATTCGCAATTCCAATTGACCGGATTGTGGCTGGGCATGGAACTGTTGTTCGACTTCATCCAGTAAAGTGCTGACAGCTATCGGTGATGTCGCCGCCATGCTGCCACGGGAAAACGCCAGCATATCCTTCACCAACTGCTCCATATGGGTGAGGCTGTGTTTGAGTCTGCCAGCAAAACGTTGGCGAATGGTGGGGTCGCTATCTTCTTTCAGCAAAGGAGCAAGATACAGTAATGCCGAAGATAACGGAGTGCGGATTTGATGCGCCAATCGGGCTGCGACTTCACCCATGGTAGATAGACGCTGCAAGTGAGAAACTTTACTCTGCAATGCTCGGGTTTCGGTGACATCCTGAAGCAGGATGATCTGGCCTGGCTCATTGCCTAGGGGACTGGTGGAAATATGGACCAGGCGGCCATCGCGCAAGGAGACATCGTGACCATCACCGGGCTGTGGTTTGAAGCTGCGTTTAATGATATGAATCCAGCGTTCACCAGATAAGGGCTCGCCCAGGAGATCGATTGCTGCGGCATTGGCTTCCTGCACAATACCTTCACCATCAATCACCACTACGCCAGCGGGCAACACCTCAAGCAAACGACTGTGGCGGTTAGCCAGACGATCAGCCTGCTGACGCTCGCTAGCTTGTTGCGTAGACTCACGCTGCCAAGCCTCAGTGGCGGGTTCCCAGTATTGCTCGGCCCGTTTAAGCATCGATGAGCGGGTTATTGCAGGCTGTGCTGCAGCAGTCGATGACGTGGATAATTTCAGGTTCATAATCGCAACTCCCTTCGGCTTTATGCCGTTTTCAGGGATTTAGCAATTAGTGTGCCCGAACACTTTCTCTATATTTATCAATGCATTGCAATGGCAATGCTGCGTTAAGTCAAAAGACCGACGCCATTCAATGCCGGTTCCTCAGTCATTGTCGCGCTGGATACCGTATTTACGCATTTTCTCTACCAGTGTGGTCCGGCGCATCTTCAATCGCTGTGCAGCATGAGCAACAACACCCTCGGCTTCATCCAGCGCTTGTTTGATCAGCATGTATTCCAGGTTGGCCAGATGCTCTTTTAAATCCAAGCCTTCTTCTGGCAAGCCTTCCTGTGTTGCGACCTCATTCGATACAACCACCTCAACAATCTGTGCAGGCACTTTATTAGGCAAGTTGCGATGCAAATCAGGAATCGGCTCAGCAGTAATCATTGCTGTGACCTGGTCCGGCAGCTCCTCCCCTTCTAACTGATAGCGGGGTGGTAAATCGTCATAATCCACCCTGCCGTAGGGATACAGAATCACCAGTCTTTCCACCACATTCGCCAGCTCACGCACATTGCCCGGCCACTCATAACGGCACAGCGACGTCATCGCAGCCTGAGTCAGCTTCACTGTCCCCCGGTTTTCATGCTCAATGCGTTTGATCAGTTCATTAACCAATAAAGGAATGTCTTCCGGCCGCTCACGTAAAGCCGGCATTTCAATAGGGAAGACATTCAGTCGGTAGAACAAGTCCTCACGGAAGCGACCATCAGCAATATGATCTTCCAGATTGCGATGCGTCGCAGCGATCACTCTGACATTGGCTGTCTGGGTTTTATTACTACCCACCCGCTCAAAGGTTCGCTCCTGGAGTACACGAAGTAACTTGACCTGCATGGGCAAAGGCATATCACCAATTTCATCCAGGAACAGCGTACCGCCTTCGGCTAGCTCAAACCGGCCTTTACGTGCAGTGATCGCACCGGTAAACGCGCCTTTTTCATGACCGAATAATTCGCTTTCCAATAATTCACCGGGGATAGCGCCACAGTTGACCGGTACAAAGGGCTTATCTCGACGGCAGGAGAAATGATGCAGGTTACGCGCGACGACTTCCTTACCTGTACCAGACTCCCCCAAGATCAACACATTGGCTTCGGAATCAGCCACCTGGTCAATCATGCGCTGAACCATCTTTATCGAGCGACTATTGCCGACCAAGGATCGAAACAGGCTTGCCTCAGCATTATCTCTGGATTGTGCCTGGCCACGATAAATCGTCGCCTGCTGCAAGGCGTTACTCAACTGAGGGTATTTAATCGGGAAACGTAAGGAGCCGATAGTGCCGGGAAATTCCAGACTGTCTAAGTCAGGTAACTCAAGTGTGAACACGGGTACCCGCGCTTCATGATTGACTAACTCTCGGAGTAACTGGCGAGTGATGTGATGATTGCCACAATCGCCAATGATTGCCATGACCACGTTATTCAAATCATCGATTTGATCAAACCAGATTTCCGGATCTTCAACGATAACTGGCTGGCAGTTCACAAACTCGATAAGGGTCGACAGCATCTCGCGCCGGTCAGTGTTCCCTTCCACTACCAGCACATGATTTCCACTCATACTAACTCCAGCATTATTCTTATTAATCCACGACATCGAATTGTGAATTCCAGCTTGGAGTTAAGCATTATTCAATCGCTATTGTCAAAAAAATGACAGGGTGCAACGTCTCGAACCAAGTTCTACAGAAAACTTACTTTTCTTGGTAGGCAGACACTGCTTTTTTATTGCTGTTTAGATTTTTCAATTGAACCATCACGCTATGGCGTGAATCGCGGCAAAGTGACTCCAGCTCCTGGTTGAGCTGATGTAACTGCAGGAGCGTAGCTTGTTCATCATCAGACATGAATGCAACAGGCAAAACCTGATTGATTAATTCATCTCGCTTGACTTCGAATTTAGGCAACTCTTCCCAAGCTTCATCATTGACCAGGTCGATCATCGCTTTGGTCAACTGGACAGCTTGGTCCAGATTAGTCTGGAGCTGGCTCATCGACTTATTGATACTCTGGAGGGATACTATCCCAACCCAGTTTTATCTCTTTAAGCAAGACAGTCACTTCATCCAGAATAGCGGGATCATTCTGAACGTTTGACTCCAGTAGGCGACGCCCCATATAGTCATAAAGCGAGTCCAGATTTACTGCGATGTCGCCACCTTTCTGAGTATCCAGACTGGTTCTGAGGCCATTAATGATATTGATTGCCCAGGTGATATGACGACTTTTACCCGGTATATCATTTCTCTCTATACAGCCCTTGGCGATGGCCACTTTGGATAAAGCACCATCAATAAGCATCTGAATAATGCGATGCGGCGATGCGTAGTTAACCTCAGACTCAACAGCCCCACGCCCATAACCATCCATTGCTTTTTTATTCATTGTCGCCATGACCATTTACCCAACTCCAGTTAACTCATATCTAGGAATTCAACGATGCCAACTGTTGACTCAAAAAACTCCCCGTACTACTCAATTGGCTTACCAGGGTATCTAGTGCACTGTACTGCGAACGCAATCTGGCTTCAACGATATCGATCCGAGCTTCTAACCTGATCTTGTCATCATCAATACGTTTAACCTGAGATTCCAAACCGTCTTCACGCGCATCAATCAAACCATCATTTTCCAGCCATGAATCCGCGAGCGATTCAAATCTGGCTGCGAAACCCTCGCCATCAGCAGCAAATAGGCTGACAAACGAGTTGAAATCGCTATTAAGGGCACTCAAAACATCATCTTCATCCACTTGCATCACACCATCTTTGTCGATGGAGACGCCTGCTTGGATTAGATAGCTGAATGCTGATCCGGTAATTGCACTACCTGAATTCAGTACATCGACAATACCGCGTTCAATACTCAACAAGGTGCTATCCGCTTCTAACTGACCAGCACGTTGGGTTTTGATTTCAGTTCTTAGCGCATTAAAGGCTTCAACAAAACTTTTAACCGATTCAACAATCGCATCGTCATCTCGCTGCACTTCAAGAGATGCCGTCCCCAAACTCTTGGCAGTGAACGTTACGCCTTGAAGCGCATCAGCAAAGGTGTTGCTGCTATTGGTGACCGTGAAACCGTCTATAGTTATGACGGCATCTTTTGCTGTAGTGATGGCGGTGGCATTCGTCACACCTCCACTCACATCATAAGTCAACGAAGACAACCCACTGGTATCAGTATCATTACCATCGCCATCACCAGACACAGTGACAGTGAGCGCGTTTTCTGTGCCGGTCTGGTCCGATGAAAGAATCAGACGATAACCAGCATCCGAATTTACTAAAGATGCCGTCACACCCGTGTTATCAGAGGCTGAGTTGATAGCATCGCGCAGTCCGCTGACGGTGTTATTGCTGCTATCCACATCAATATCAAAACTCTCGCCCCCCACTGAAATCGTCAGAGTACCTGTTCCAATTTGAGTATCTATAGATGGATAGGGACCGGCAGAAATCTTATCCCGTTCAGCCAAAGCCTGAACATCTACGGCGAAACTACCTCTTGCCGCAGAGCTATCGACTTTGGCTGTGAATATATCTTCGTCTGAAGACGTGCCACTGAATTTTTTGAAGCTGGCTGTTTGACTCAAAGCGGCCATGGCAGACTCAAAAGCAGAAATTTTGCTTTTGAGTGAGCCGTAGGCGCTGATTTGAGCATTGATAATTGAGCGCTTGCTATCAAGCTTGTCAATGGGCCGTCTTTCAAGCGCAACGAGCTGACTAATGATGCTTTCGACATCTAGTCCTGAACCCACCCCCGCTGAAGTGATAGAAGCCATGACATTTCTCCGTTAAAAACCTAATCGTAGTTTTGCAATAATTGCGCCACTAAACGATGTCTTGGAACAGAATACCCCGGTACTTATCCAGCGCATTCTTAACATCGATGAGTTCCTGAGCAGGAATCTGTCTGACTAATTCCTCGGTGTCAGCGTCAATGACCTGAACAACGGTCTGACCACTGGTTTCGTCGACAGAAAACTGCAAACTACGATTAAGGTTTTGCATGTGTTGATTTAAATTTGCAACACTTTCTCTTACTTCTTCCTCTGACACAAAAGGTGCTGTTTCTTCCACCTTTTGTTGTTCTGCTTTGTCTAATCCCGTAACCTCACCCGACGTGTTGCGATTTTGCAGGGAAATAGTAGCTCGCTCATTCAACAACGTTGGTGAAGATTGTAGCTTAGTATCGTTGACTGACATTTTGCCACCTCACTTAAACATGAGGAGAGGTTCCCATACGGAACCTCTCCATGTCCATGTGCTTAAGCCTGTTATCCCTCTTATCCAAGCAGAGACAGGGCAGACTGTGGCAGAACGTTAGCTTGCGCTACGATTGACACACCGGCTTGTTGCAGAATTTGAGCACGTGTCAGTTTTGCAGTTTCTGCAGCAAAGTCAGCATCTACGATACGGCTTTTCGCAGCAGAAGTATTTTCGCTCAAGCTCGACAGGTTAGAGATAACAGCTTCAAAACGGTTTTGGATAGAACCGAATGTCGCACGCAGCGTACTGATGCTGTTGATCGATGAATCCAAAGTTGTCAGAGCTGTAGCCGCACCAGAAGACGATGAAACGTCAACAGTTGGCGCAGTCGCTGCAGAAGCAGTTACAGTAACAGTGTCACCATTGTCAGCACCAACCTGGAAGGTCAAGCTCACACCGCCCAGAACAGAAGTACCGTTGAATTCGGTGCTGCTGATGATACGAGAAATTTCAGCATTCAGCTGAGTCACCTCAGCAGACAGACCAGTACGGTCAGTAACCGTGCCGTTAGCAGATTGAACCGCGATTTCACGAATACGTTGCAGGTTGTTGCTGATTTCAGCCAGGGCGCCTTCCGCAACCTGAGCAAATGAAATACCGTCCGCAGCGTTACGAATCGCTTGGTTAGCACCACGGATATCCGCAGTCAGCTGTTCAGCAGTGTACAGACCAGCGGCATCATCTTTCGCACTGTTAATGCGAAGACCTGATGACAGACGCTGTAATGAAACACCCAGTTCGTTTTGTGATCTTTCCAGGTTACGCTGAGCGTTCAGTGATGCAATATTAGTATTAACTACAAGTGCCATGAGAAAATCTCCTCACATGGAAGGGAACCCCTTCCGTTTACCATGGCGGATAAACTGTTATCAGTTTTTACCGCCTCCGGTAGTAATAACGGCACGTGTTTGTCAGACTTTAAAAAATTTTTTGCAACACTTTATCAATCAGCTGAAACGCTTATCCCTGAAGCAATGACAGTGCATTCTGTGGAATGACGTTCGCCTGAGCAACAATCGATGTACCTGCCTGTTGCAGAATCTGAGCACGGGTTAACTTGGCTGTTTCTTCGGCAAAGTCCGCATCCATAATTCGGCTTCTTGCCGCTGTCGTGTTCTCAGCCAAACTCTGCAGATTCGAGATAACGGCCTCAAAACGGTTCTGGATAGAACCAAACGTCGCTCTCAAAGAACTTAGACTATTGATATCCGCATCCAACGTGGTAAGTGCTGTCGCTGCACCTGCTGAAGTTGATACATCAGCAGTAGTCGTAGCCGCAGAGGTCGCAGTTACCGTCACCGTATCGCCATTATCAGCACCCACCTGGAAGGTCAGTGTAAAGCCAGACAACACAGCGGTACCATTAAATTCCGTGCTGGCAATGATTCGCGCATTTTCTGCTTCAAGCTGAGTAACCTCAGCCTGCAAACCGCTCCGGTCAGTAATTGTACCGTTAGCAGATTGCACAGCGATTTCACGGATACGTTGAAGATTATTGGTAATCTCAGCAAGCGCACCCTCAGCAACCTGAGCAAATGAAATACCATCAGCAGCATTTCGAATAGCCTGATTAGCACCACGGATGTCTGCAGTCAGCTGTTCCGCCGTATATAAGCCTGCAGCATCATCTTTGGCACTATTGACGCGAAGCCCTGATGACAAGCGCTGCAAGGAGACAGCAAGATCTTCCTGCGATTTACCCAGATTTCGTTGAGCATTCAACGAAGCCAGATTCGTATTGACGACTAAAGGCATTTGATTCCCTCCAGTTTGTAGTTATTTGCTGACTCTTATGCCAAGGCAAAGAGACTCACTTGGAGGGATAGCATGATTTATACCAACTATTTGTTAGTCAGCTTATTCTTCTGTTAGGTGGCTGTGATCGCCCATAAAATAAGCTTCTAGAAACTGATCGCTTTCATCCAGTTTGGTAATGTCTGCGTCAAATTGTAGTTATCAAGAACCCAATTCTTAAGCTCATTTCCGTTAGCGGCAAGATTGTCCGGGTCGGCAATTGCCGCTTTCATTGCCGTTATCCACGCTTCATAGGTGTTCTCCACAAGCATCACGGGCGGATCATTTTCTCGGTATGGCGTGACGTTGCTGGCAATCACTGGCCAGCCATAAATGCCATATTCCAACAGACGCAAATTACTTTTTGCTTGATTGAAGGCGTTATTCTCTAGCGGAGCAATTGCCAGATCTAAATCCAGAGAGGCCAAAGAAGCCGGGTAATCACTGAATGAAACGTATGGATGAACCTCTTTCACCACGGATTGAAGCTGATCAGGACACATACCCATGAAAACCCAGTCTACGTCTTTCGCTAACGTCGTCACGACCTCTGTCAGCATGCTCAAATCGCCACTGTGCTGGGTTGCTCCCGCCCAGCCAACACGAGGCTTTCCTGCATGTTTCCGTTTTGGCTCCGTTTTTGGCCAATAATCGAGATCCAGGGAGTTAGGAATTATTACAATGTCATTGATATAAGGCGCATAGGCTTCTGCCAAAGTTGGTGTTGTCACGACTAGTCGGTCACATAAAGCGAGCGTTCGACGCAGACGATGACGCATATCACGAAACACCAGAGACTTACGGTTGCTCTGATCGGGTAATGACATCAGCAGGTCATCAAGACTGAACACAAACGATAAACCCGTACGAGCTTTTAGTTGTTTAAAGTAAGCATAATGTTTGTCACTCAGTGCCTGCTGAATAAACACGACGTCTGGCTGTAAACGATGAACCTCAAATGCATTAGGCTGGAAAGGTTGTGTCTGAAACTCATGGGTTGGCAACCAGATGACCTCTATTTGACCTTGGCGCTCAAGTTGATGAAGGGGATCAATACAGCGATAGCGGCCGGTACCTGATTCATTTAATGGAAACGCCATAACGCGCAGAGCTTCTTTAGCTCTGGCATTCCCATCAAAGACAATCTGATTGTCGACTAAGAACTCAGCAGAGCGTAGGGAAAGCTTCGGATGAAACATGGGGTCATCACGAAACGGTTTCGGCCAGCGTGAGAGCATTACCTCAGAGGCTTCTTTTGCTTTGTAGTCACTTACACCATTATGTGAAGCAGCCAGTGACACATCCTGAACGACGGTCGAGAAAGGTGTCCATAACACCTTCAGCCCTTGCTGTTGAAGTTTGAGTGATAAATCAACCACGGCAAAGCCACTATCGGCCAGATCCTCATCCAGCCCACCAGCTTTGAGGAAGTTATTTTTCAATACCAAATAGCAGGCAGATGACACAGAGCTGTATTGCTGAATAACATGGGCTCTCTCCATATAGCCGACCTCAGCGACACTGCTGCCATGGAATTGTCCATGAATATCATTACCCACACCTAGCACCGTGCCAGCATGGATAATCGCCTTTTTATCATCGATTACACGGCATCCCACCAGCCCCATTAGAGGGTGTGCGCTTAAGTTCACTAGTTGTCTGAGCCAATTTGCATTTGGCGTCACTGTGAAAGGTGATAGCACCACAACTAACTCAGTAGCGGCTTGACTGAGACCTTCATTGACTGCTGCTGCATAGTTTTGATGTTTTGTTCTTAGCACTTTGATGCGGTTAGGTGCCAGTGAAGTAAGCTCCTTATATAAAAAGGGCATATCCTCCATATCACTGTCAGCATCAACAAGGATTACCTCGAAATTCGGGTAATCGGTCACTTGCAGCAGGCTTTCTACACAGTGTGCCAGCGCGTTGGCCTGATTTCGCTGTGCAATGATAATACTGACAGGAGGATTCGGCTCTGCTGACAGATACTGCACCTGAAACCGTGGTTTAGCTGGAGGGTGCATAAGATTCACAGCCACACCAAGACGCATGAAGTGTCCCTGGCGAATCGAAATTTCGTTAGCAAGTAACAAGCTGTCATCAATACCCACTGAAGCAGCTGTGAATAACACGTCAGGGATATGAGCTATGACTTTTTCACCATAGGTTTCATAGATTTTAAAGGCGAGATCGGTCACATACACATAGGCAAATGCTGTGTAGCCGCCAATGATATCGAAGGCGTCATGGCGAATGATGCAGGCACGTCCCAAGTAAGAACTCGAGCGCAGTAAATCCAGATTAAAATCTGGTTTCAGTAACAGTTCAGGCTGTGCAGCATCACTCATCTCGTCGGCATAGATAAAGCGGAAATCTGCATCCTGATTAATAGTCTCAACAAAGCTAAGCAGTGCCTCGGGGCTTAATTTATCGCCAGGCCACAGTTGCATGATCCAATCCAGACCAGCCTCGGCCACTGCCCCTTCAATCTCCTCATTCAGTGAACTGGTGATTTGAATCCACTCGATATTATCGGGAACCTGATCAAATACCTCTGGTTTGGGCATTGCACTCAGAATAGTGAGCCCCCAAGCTGAATAGAGCTGGCTTTCAAGGGACATCAACGTTTCCGATAAGGCCTCAAGCTCTCTCGGATTAACCACAATAAGCAGATGAAAACTGGGCTGTTGCCACTGTGTAATCATTTTCTCCGCCATGGACGAGATACGCCCTTCACTCACATGCTGATGCGCAAGCCAACGTTTGGTTTCCAAACTGGCATGACTCTGACGTCTCTGTATCGAGCTATCGCTGCTGTTCTGGCTAAGAACCTGGATGACTTCATCGCCCCAGGACATCTCTTTTGACGAGAATTCTTCTTCCCGACGATGACTTATCACCTGAGTGTAATGAACAAAGTAGTTTAAATGCTCCCAACACTGTTGACGAAACTGCGCATAATTTTGCTGAGCCTGACCAACGGTTGCCAAGGCATGCTGCCATTGTGCTTCACTGGTATCAGACGCAATACCATCGCCATGGATGGTTCCGGTCACGTTATTTTTCAAATAATCACTCGGTATCATCACTACCGGGCAGCCACACAATAACGCTTCGGCGATAATTGCAGATGGCTCATAACAATAGAGGCATTCAGACTGTCTCAGTACCTGCGCGATTTGTTGGGGAGATAAAGACACGTTTTGACAGAGACTGACGGAGTCTTTGACGTGTTCAGTCAGTTGCCCACCTTTGGCCAGATACTTGTGAGCGTAGTAACACGTTCCCTGTCGGTTTTTATCAAGCGGATTATCCCGATTGTTGAAAATGGAATTGTTGACGACCGGTAAACTTAGTAGTGGTATTGCGGCTGACTCGCTGATGTAATCTTGATTGTATGCAAACAGCATTTCAGATTCTGCAAACTGCTCAGTGCCATCTATATGGCCCGCCTTATTCAATAACCACCTCGCCACATGCGGCATGTTCAAGGGATTACCACTCACGACTTCCGGATAGAGCGTGATAGGGATTCGTTGACCTTGACGGTGTCTTTCCACATCTTCGACAGTCAATAGTGGCGCTCTGAGATGAGGCACCTGTTCACTCGCTCCAACGATGTAGGCTTCTTCCCCCAACTGATTCAGCGCGTTACATAGGTAATAGAGTGCACGTATCCCGGCAACCTTGGGCGTGAAGTTGCTCGCACAAATGTAATACGGTGAGTGAACCGTCTGAAAAAAACTGGGCGTATCCATCAACTCAATCCTTAACTCTCATTCAGAGTGCATTCACATCCTCAGGGATGTGGTGTTCGCTGAACATCACACAGCGACATTTTTTTGTCAAAAAACCAAGTGATGCGAAATCTATACCTATCTCTATAAAGAAACATTTCCAGATGTTTGTTGGCGGTAGTGACAACGTTGTCAAAGCTGCGCATTCTGTCTATGCTCGTGCAAGCTATTCCAACTGATGAAGAATCACACGCATGCCACCTGTATTGTCGATTTGTATTCCGACGCTCAATCGAGCGGAGCTACTGAATGACCAGCTGATGAGTCTTGAGCAGCAAGTCGGACCGTTTATGGACCGACTAGAAATTGTTGTTGCCGATAATGCCTCAAAAGACAATACAGCTGAGGTGGTTGCCAACTCATCTCTTCCACTGGTGTATGGGCGGCAAGAAGAGACCGTCGGCTTCACCAAGAATGTCTTATTTGTTACTACCGATTTAGCCTCAGGCGACTACATCTGGTTGATCGGAGATGATGATCTGGTGTTACCGGGTGCGATAGAGAAAATCTTCGATTCGATAGAAAAAGCCCCCGACGTTGATTATCACTATCTGAATTTCGGATGGGTCAATGTACAGAAACGTGCCGATATTATTCACCAGCAACAAGGGCAGCCTGATCCCAGCCTACTCAACAGGCTGCAGTTCAACCATACAGACTGGCAACGGCTCGAAAAGCTTGAAGACCTGACATTACTCGCATCCGATAATGTCTCTGCCGCCTTCAGTGGCATTTTTTGTTTTGTCGTCAAGCGACAGTACTTTGTCGATGGCAAATCTGTCGTTTCCCCCAGTGACAGTTTAGATGGCTCATCTACCAATATGAGTGATTGCTTTCCTCACGCGATGATTACTCTGCCGCCAATAGCAGGCAAACCTATTGCCTATGTAGGCTCCCCCTGTTTAATGCAGGGCATCAGTGGCTGGGAATGGGGCAGCTATGCGTATAAAAATATGATTCTAGGCACCTATCAACTGTTCGACTGGCTTGCGACTACTGCTTTTGATAAGGCATCCCTTGGCCGTTTATGGACGAGTTATTTCCAAATGGCCGGTCGGTTGTTTCTTCGGATGCAAGATGATCCCGAGGAACATAAAGGCATAGAGCTGGTCATGGATGAAGCGATCCCATTCTGTGCCTCAAACCAGACTTTCTGGGATGCCTTCCTTGCAGAAGGCCGAATGTTTGCCGAATTGAGCATAGAAGTAAGGCTATTGGCAGAGCAATTGAAACAAACGTTGGCATCAATGCCTGATGCACAAATTGGTTTATGGGGAATCGCTGGCCGTGGCATGCAGCTAATCAAGCAATATCCCGAATTTACCCCGCATCTAAAGTGGGTGACAGATAAGTCGATTGATTACCATCATTTGCCATTTTTACACACCGGTTTGGCTATTCTTCCCCCAGACACACTCCATGCCCAAGACATAGATATCTTAGTGATTGCTACGCGCCGTGATTTTATTGACGATGTTAAGGCTTTTGCTCAAGCGTCACAGCCCCAACTACTCACTGTCAGCCTTTCAGGTACTGAGCCACTTCAGTAGGAGACTTAAGACGCTATCCAGCGCCGCAACGGAGAGTCTTTAGATAGGTTAGTGGCTATATCAGCCACAGGCACTGTTAAAGCGTCACCGACAAGGTAGGTACTCTGCTGCAGCTGAGGGTGTTCAACGCCTTGTCGCTCAATTAGCATCAGCAGCTCTTCAGTGGCTTCATCCAAGAGGCCGCCATAGCAGTTGACCAGTAATTCAAAACGCTCGAGCGCAATCTGATACAGCTCAATATCAAATGTTAGGAATGACTCGCACGCTTGTCTAGTATCCTCGACTGGGATAGCAGGTGGCTGCTTAGAGACATTCATTTTTTGAGGGATAACATATTTCCAACCCAATTTTTTAGCCATGATGAGCAGAGATTTTTCACTTTGCTCCGTAATGCCCACAAAAGGGCTCTTCCATACCCGATCGATAGCGCGGTGAAGATCCGGCAACCCGACTTCGGCAGCAAAGAACACTTCACTCAGGTAATGCGTCATGTTATTACGGTAATAAATAATGTCCTTCGCAAGAGAGAGCCGTTGCTGCATATCGAGTTGTGGATCACCGAGAATATGATAGAAACCATGCTTAGGATTTCGCATACAGTGACTGATATCAGACAATGTTCTCGCCACAGGCTCACGCAGGAAAAAATAATAATTGGGCGCCGAATCATTAAAGTAGTGATGCACACCAACCGGCATATGGCCTTGTATGAAATGTGGGTCTAGACCGTGCCGTTTGGCCTGCTGACAGGCATTAAAAATCTCCGGCTGAGTACCATATAAATTAAGTCGCTCACTCTCCAGGTAATTAAGCGTAATCAAGGTCCGGACTGAGCTCCCTCCTGTTTTAGGGATATGCACAAAATAATCGCGAGACTGCCTATTCACGGGTGCTCAACCTCCATCTTTGCATAGCACTTAATTGCCATCTCCAAGGTAGTCCAGACCTCAAGGCCCAGCTCTTGCGTTGCATTACTAATATTTGGGATATAAACCTGACGTGCTGATGGCGTTGTAGCAGACAATTTTGAACTCAATACTGTCTTCTCTGGCGCTAACAACTGGCAAATAAGTTGGGCATGCTCATGAATCGTACGTGCATCGTTCGACCCAACATCATAGGCATTACGGTCACGTCCTTTTAGCAGAATCACCAACAGCCATACAGCGAGGTCGGCAGCATAGAGATAACTCCTCACTGGGCTGCCATCTCCCTGAATATGAATATGTTTCTCCTCGTATGCATCCCGGATAAATTGCGCGACGGCAAGGTGATCCGGCAGTAGATAGCCCATAAAGGCAAAACAGCGCGCAATTTTCACGTGATAGTCACCCGGCTGTGCGAGTGCGACATGCTCCATAGCCTGCTTAGCTAAACTATATGTTTGACCTGACTGAACGTTGCCTGGCTGAATGGGTACATGTCCGTTTTCATACGCAGCCCCCGAACTCAATACCAACATCGATTTGACGGACGACTGCATGGCTTGCTGACACACTCTGGCTGTGCCATTGATGGCAGCATCGAGGAGAGTCATTGCTGAACTCAGCTTATCTGGACGGGTATCCGTGGCGCCGTGAATCACATAATCGAAAGGCTCGTTAAGGAACTCAAAAGATCGCACATCTGCCTGTGTAAGCTTTAACCAGCCAACGTTAGCAAAGCAAGGGTGTCGATCATAAAACTGTTCTGGAGCTCGGGATATACCCGTCACACGAATATTACTGCCTTGCTGATTGAGACACGCAATGGTCATTAACAACCAGTAGCCAATAAAACCGGTGCAACCCGTGACAAAAATATGGCTGTTCGTTAATTGACTTAAATCTGCATGAGGGAGCACCCGAAACAGATCCGCCTGCGCCAGCCTATCAACTCTGTTATGGGCGCTAACTTCAGCCATGCTCACCGTCTAAAAAACGCACAATATCCTGTGGTACGTTCAGTGCGATAAACGGTGCCTGCCATTCACCATAGCCCCAGCCTGCCGCGACAAAATCAACCGCATTAAAGTCTGCCGCTTGGTAGTCATCCATCTTGTCACCGATATACAGAGCATCCGCCGCGTCAATATCATGCTGCTCCATCAGATAGCGGATTAGCAGCCCCTTCTTTTGCTGCCCCAGTGGCATCTGCTCCACCGCACCTATGGCAGTGAAATAGTCACCTAAGTTCAAGTGATTGATCACTGCCATGGTCGGCAAGTACCTTTTGTTTGTCGCAATATACAGTTCATAGCCGCGGAGCTTTAATTCTGACAATACCTGTCCTACACACTCATAAGTGGGTGTCTCGGCAACAACTCGCTGGTCGTAGCACTGTTTAAAACGTGCTGCCATCTCAGCAATCAACACCTCATCCTCAGTGGCGGCGAGCATGGCAACCGTATCTTGCAACGGTGGGCCAATTATCTCACTGGTGACAGGCACTGCTGGCGTTATTGCCAACTCATCCAGTACTTGCTGATAACAGTTGAGAATACAGGGCGCAGAGTCAATCAAGGTGCCGTCAAAATCAAAAAGAATGTGTTTAATGGTCATTCGCAGAGTAAATCTTAAGAATCGGGTTGGGATAATGCTGTCGTAAGGCATCAGCAATAGCCTGCTGGGAGCGATAGGATGATACCAATACCGTCGCATCAGGATAACTTGGAAGCAGCTTGTCAGGCTTGCTAATCTGCCAGCCTCCCATCTTTTTGCCCTGAAGGTTGTCGTTATTATCGACAATCGCCAGAACCCGCTCTGAACAGCCTTGCTGAGACAGGTACGGCAGCAGACGGGCGGTATGACTACCTGCTCCGAAAATAATTAAAGGCCCCTGTGTCTCACGGATCTTCGCCAATGCCGTCTCACGTCTCTCACTTGAGTCCTGCAAATAAGGGTTCAGATCAGTGTCAGAAAGCTCGTTTTCCTTAACCTCCGCTGCCTGACCATAGAGGCATAACAAACTATCGGTCGTGCCCGTGGGTAATTCCAGAATCATCGTTTTGAGCGGTTTCCAGCCCAGACTTGCCATAAGTTGATTTAGTGATGACATACTAAAAAACTGGATATGTTCCAGCGAAAACTCACCAAAAGGCTCGAAATCTTCGCAGACAAAACGTTCACTTGCAGGGACCTCAAGCAGCAGTTTTGATTCAGTCCCAAGTTGCTGACACAGCGCCTGTAAGTCTTTCCTCAACTCAGGTAAATGTTCCAGCACCCCCATCAAACACACAAGATCGGCACTCTGTAACCATTGCGACTCGGCAGTCTCTGCCAATGTGCTGGTCTTCACCCCTTCCAGACCGTAAATGCTTTTAGCCTGATGATGCGCATTCGGTGCCGGATCAAAGCCATGTAAATTCTGCCAACCGGCTTGTGAAAAGGCATTGAGTAGCGTGCCGTAACCACAGCCTAAATCCACAATGCACTCATTGTCTTGCAACACATCACTGACAAAGCGCACTGCCTGTTCAGCACGATAACGGTCGACCGCAGGCACAGCGCTCGCAGGCAACACCACGTCATACTTGGATAAAGCCTGATAATAATGTTGATACTGCGCAGGCTTTGGCAGATAGGCCGCATAATGAAAACCGCAGCGCGCACAAGTGGCAACAGCGTAGCTCATGTTCTGGCCATCAATTTCCGCTAGTTCGTTGCGATAGACGACAGCCTCATTATCTTCACCACATACCTGACAGGGCCGATACCACATACCATCAGACATGATGACTGACCTGCATAAGGATATCGCTGAGCCGAAAGATTCGTTGTTCTGCCACCCCGGCAGCGAGCAGTTGTTTCGCTATATCGTCTTCATAACGAAAACTGGCGATGAGAACAGGCCGCCCAGCATTTTTGTCCAGAGAAAAACGTTCCACATTCTTGCCAGCGATCAGCCGATTCTGGGCAACACTGTCGAATAATTGAATGACGGGCAAAAAATCAAGGCTAGGCGCCAAGTAAGTGGCAAAGTCTCCCCCCACGGCACACAGATCAAAAGGTTCGCCAATTGTACTGATCAAAGCGGTGACCAGACATTCAACACGCTGCGCTGGGCTAATCTCACGCATTGCCACAATACGGATGCTATCAGGATAACAGGGCGATTCGAACATCCCAGTTTGCAGTAAACACACTGTCAATCCATGTCGACGCATCAACAGTAACAATGAGGCCGTATCAAACTGGTGACAATGTTCGCTATTGCGATCTGTCTCTATCCATGGATGGCCTGACTGATTTGGTACCTCAATCACGAGCTTAGCCGTTGGCGTCAATAACTGAAGCCACTGACTCAGTGCCTGATTGACATCAGCGATGTGCTCCAGCACATGAAAGGCCAGCAACAAATCATAACGGTGCTGAGGCAATTGAGCCGGCTGCTCACACACCACATCTAATACCTTACTGGCTTTTTGCTTATCCTGAGAAAGCTCTACACCCGCATAGTGGAGGTTGTAGTGTGACTTGATGAGACCACCTAGCCCCCCTTCAGCACAACCAATTTCAACTACGTGCATGCCGTTATCGAGGTAATCGTGTAATGCCTCATAACGTTCATCAAGTTTGCGTTTGATATAGTGCTTGGGCAGAGCATTACGGCCACTTTGAGCCGCATAATGTGCCTGCATGTTTTCCTGACTGTCTGAACTCCAGCGATGATGACACTGATCGCAGAAGTAGATCGCATCACGCTGCGTTGCCTGAGATGTGCCACAACAGGGACAAGCAACATTACTCATGGGATGAATTCCCGGCTTCTCAGCCATGCCCTCTCACCACCTGCCTTGAAGTCTCTGAGAGCGGTCTCAACATCTCCTGCTCCAGCTGTTCCAATGACAGTAACGGCGACATATCCTCCAAAGGCATGGAGATAATACCGCCATCCGGCTGTGGAATCGCAGAGACTTTCGGCCACAAAGCCTCATCTTTGATAATGGTCACATCACAAATAATGGGGCCCGGATGGTTAATGACATAGCTAATTTTG
>JASBUF010000024.1 GCA_030148085.1 Methylophaga sp.
ACCACAACCAGCAGCTTACTGGCCTGGATTTTGGAGCATGCCGGCATGTCCCCGGGGTTTTTGATTGGTGGTGTTCCCGATAATTTCGGTGAAACGGCACGCCTCGGTAATACCCCGTTTTTTGTTATCGAAGCCGACGAGTATGACACCGCCTTTTTCGATAAACGCTCCAAATTTGTTCATTACCAGCCTCGCACCTTGGTGGTTAATAATCTGGAGTTTGATCATGCCGATATCTTTGATGATCTGGCGGCGATTCAAAAACAGTTCCATCACCTGATTCGGACGGTGCCTTCTGAAGGGTTGATTATTTCACCTCGTGATAAGGCGATTGAGCAGGTGTTCGAAATGGGCTGCTGGACAGCGCGACAGACACTCGGCAATGACGGTGACTGGCAGGCTGTGCTGAAAAACAAAGACGGCAGTGAGTTTGACGTTCAGTTTGAAGGACAAAGTGCAACGGTCAGTTGGCCACTACTGGGGCAACATAATGTGAGTAATGCGCTGGCAGCGATTGCCGCAGCCCGTCACGTAGGAGTGACTCTGGAGCATGCCTGTAAGGCTTTGTCTGAGTTTGCGGGTGTTAAACGTCGGCTGGAGCTGAAAGGCGAAGTCGACCAAGTCCGGGTTTATGATGATTTTGCCCATCACCCGACCGCCATCGCTACCACCATTGCCGGCCTGCGAGCCCGAATTGGTAACCGTAAACTGTTCGCCGTCCTGGAACCGCGATCCAATACGATGAAAATGGGTGTGCATCAGGACTCGCTGGCGCAGTCGCTGATTCAAGCAGACAGAGTTTTGCTGTTTCAGGACACTGGACTTAACTGGTCACTGAAACAGGTGTCGGACACCTTAGGGGATCATGTCAGTGTGTTTGACTCGGTTGATGCTATCGTCAACACGCTGCAAAAAGAAGCTGCCCAGGGAGATGAAATTCTGGTAATGAGCAATGGCGGTTTTGGCGGCATTCATCAGAAAATTCTTGAGGCTCTGGCAGCGCGATGATTGATAACAAGCAAATTGCTCTGGCTATTACTGGTGCCTCTGGTGCACCTTATGTCCGTCGTCTGCTTGAGGTCTTGCTCTCCACTGATATGACAGTACACCTGATGATTTCGGCAGCGGGACGAATCGTGCTTGCCGATGAACTCGACTGGAAGCTGCCTGCCCGTGCTGGTGATGTACAGACTTTGCTGGTTGAACAATTTCAGTGTCGGCC
This sequence comes from Methylophaga sp., assembly GCA_030148085.1. GTDB lineage: Bacteria > Pseudomonadota > Gammaproteobacteria > Nitrosococcales > Methylophagaceae > Methylophaga. Next base: position 1,223 of record JASBUF010000024.1, read on the forward strand.
TGAACAGTTAAACGTCTATGGTGAGCAACAGTGGTCAGCACCGCTAGCTAGTGGCTCGCATCGTGTGTCAACCATGATTGTCTGTCCTTGCACTATGGGAACACTCTCGGCGATTGCCTGCGGTCAGAGTGATAACCTCATCAACCGTGCAGCCGATGTGATGTTAAAAGAGAGCCGTAAGTTGATCTTGGTGCCGCGTGAAGCCCCGTTCTCGGCTATCCATCTTGAGAATATGCTTAAACTGGCACGTCTCGGTGTCTGTATTTTGCCGCCGAACCCCGGCTTTTATTTCAAGCCGACCGAGTTGAGTGAAATCGTAGATTTTGTTGTCGCCCGTATTCTGGATCAGGCGGGCATTGAACATGAGTTAGCACCGCGCTGGGGCGAGTAAGGCATCATCTCTCTGCTCCCGATAGCAGGTCGAACTCGCGTATAATGCAGCACTAGTTTATAGAGCAGGGTAGTCATGTCCGATATCGAAATTGCGCAACAAGCGACTATGCAGGAAATCACCGGTCTGGCCGAACAACGGCTCGGAATTGCCTCGCAACATATTGACCCTTATGGCCGCTTTAAGGCGAAGGTCTCGCTTGATGTACTCGATGACTTGGCAGACCGCCCGGATGGCAAGCTGATTCTGGTCACAGCAATCAGCCCGACACCTGCCGGCGAAGGCAAAACCACCACGACCATCGGCCTCAGCGACGCCTTAAACCGACTCGGTAAACAGTCTTTGGTCTGTGTGCGTGAACCATCCATGGGCCCATGCTTTGGTCTCAAAGGCGGCGCCGCTGGCGGTGGTTACGCTCAGGTGGTGCCGATGGAAGATATAAATCTGCATTTCACTGGCGACCTGCACGCCATTGCCGCCGCGCACAACCTGCTTGCAGCCATGATCGATAACCATATTCATCACGGTAATGACTTACAGCTGGATGCGCGTCGTATCGCCTGGCAGCGTGTGGTGGATATGAACGACCGTGCCCTGCGTGACATTGTGGTTGGTATGGGCGGTACGGCCAACGGCTATCTGCGTGAAGACCGTTTCGATATCGTTGTCGCCTCTGAGGTCATGGCGATTTTCTGCCTGTCCAACTCCCTGCAGGAATTAAAAACTCGCCTCGGTGAGATCCTGATTGGTTACTCCACCGATGGCACACCGCGTTATGCCAAAGAGTTGCAAGCGCATGGTGCTATGGCCGCCTTATTGAAAGAAGCTCTTAAACCGAACTTGGTGCAGACGCTGGAAAATAACCCGGCCTTTGTCCACGGTGGTCCTTTTGCCAATATCGCCCATGGCTGTAATTCCGTTGTTTCTACCAAGATGGCGTTAAAGCTCAGTGACTATGTCGTCACCGAAGCGGGCTTTGGTGCGGATCTCGGTGCTGAGAAATTTATCAATATTAAATGCCGCAAAGCCGGTATCAAACCGGATATGGCTGTCGTCGTCGCGACGGTCAAGGCGTTGAAATACCACGGTGGTCTGAGCCTGAAAGAACTTGGTGAGGAAAACCTGAGTGCGCTTGAGGTTGGCCTTGCTAATCTGCAGCGTCATCTGCATAACCTGCAGCAGGAGTTTGGCCTGCGCTGCATAGTTGCGATTAATCATTTCGTCAATGACACCGATGCAGAGATTGGTCTTATCGAGGCTGCTGTAAAAGAAATGGGAGCAGAAGCAATTCTGGCCAGACACTGGGCAGAAGGCGGTAAAGGTGCGGAAGCTCTCGCCAACAAGGTTGTAGAAATGCTGGAACAGGACGCCAAACCCTGTGAGTTTCTCTACCCGGATAATGTCACCTTGTGGGATAAAATCGGTGCCGTGGCGAAACGCCTGTATGGTGCCAGCCAGGTGGTAGCGGATAAAAAAGTGATGGATAAAATCACCATGCTTAATGAACAGCATGGCGATATTCCTGTCTGTATGGCGAAGACACCTTACTCATTCAGCAGTGATCCGAGCCTGCGTGGTGCGGCAGAAAATCATACTCTGACGGTACGTGATGTACGTCTGTCACATGGAGCCGGCTTTCTGGTTGTGCTCTGTGGGGATGTGATGACTATGCCGGGTCTGCCGAAGCGGCCAGCGGCGGAGCGGATTGATATTGATGAGAAAGGGCAAATCACAGGGTTGTTCTAGTTGTTCTGGTCTTATGATTTCGAGCTTTGCCTCTTAAACAACGTTATTTTTGGCTTTAGATTTCGTGCAGCTACCGCGAGGCGTTCATTTCTTTTTTTTGCCCAAAAGAAACGAACCAAAGAAAAGGGCAGCCCACTGCTCGCCCTTCGGGTTCCCTGCGCTTCTCAATCAGTTTGTAACACGACGACAACTCGCTACGCTCATACACTCGTCGTGTTTGATCCAAACTGCTTTGCGATGCTCGGCGTCGCAAAGGGCATAAAAAAAGGGAGCAGACACAGCAGCTAAAAAAGCTCCTAATGTTCCCCCTTTGTGCTGACGAGTAGCGGAGCTTTGTCTGGATAACGGCTGGTCAGTGTCTGAGAGCGTAGCGAGTTTTGACCAGACGCCAGACAAAGTGAGCAACGCAGTGAAGCCGAAGGCCAGCACAGTGGGCGGCCTAGGGGTGTTAGGGATTTGGCCGCGCAAATCCCTGACTCGCCATTAAGGCGAAATAATTACTTAAATCTTCTAAACGGTTTATTAGTTTAGTTAGGGAAAATTGGATGGCTCAGAGAAGCAACTAAATTCCTCGATGTTTCTTAATCAAATCGTAGGCCACCTGAATTTCCTTAGCCTGCTCAGTCGCCACCGCAATCATATCTTCTGGCACGCCCTGACCCATTAATTTGTCTGGATGATACTGACTCATCAGCTTGCGATAGGCACGTTTGATTTCCTGATTAGTCGCCTCTTTGTTGACGCCCAAGGCTTTATAGGCATCGGCGAGATCACTGGCACTGGTCGGCCGTGGGCCACGTTGCTGCTGGCCGGAGGAAAAGTGTGCCTGACCAAGTACCATCTCAAGAATACGATTGAATTCAGCGCGGCTGTAGCCGAGATGGGCAGCCACCTGTTCCAGCACTTGCCGCTCAGATGGATCGAGCTGGCCATCAGCCAGCGCCATCACGGTCAGGTAGACCAGTAGCATTTGCCGCATATTGAAAGTACGGCCACAGTGCTGCATAAAGTTATCGAGGGTGACACTGACATTAAAGTTAGGATCCGCACCACGTTTAAACTGACGGATGGCTTCCTGACGATGTTCTGCCGACATGCCCATCTTTTTGATAAAGGCTTCGACATGGTCAATTTCGATTTGACTGATACGACCGTCAGCTTTGGCAAGTTTCCCCATCAAGACAAACACGGTTTCCAGAAACACGGCTTGACGCTGTTGGGTATTAAACGGATTTGTTGTGAAGCTGAAATTGGGTAGGCGGCCAGTGAAGGCAGCCACAATCAGCCAGATCAGGGCAGCAAACAAGCCCAGCAGTAAAATGCCAAGCCCAAGTGTGCTCAGGACAATAATGCCCACGATGATGGAGATAAGTCGCAACATGATTAATTTCGGTTAGTCAGACTGAAATAGAGAAGGCCTAGCCCCCAGATTCCGAAGACCCAGCTCAAAATCGGCAGGCCAGCAAGCATGGTCGGTGCGTAACCATCCAGCCCTTTGATTACCGCAGCACCAACCAGGAAAGCGGCGCCACTGGTAGCAGCAGCACTACGGTAACTGGCCTGACGAATTTCCTGTTGCAGCTTGGTCAGATCGTCTGAGTTCAGGTTCATATGCAGCTGACCTGACTGAGCTTTTTTGCTGAGGTCATGTAGCAAGCGCGGCATTTCCGGCAGGGTCTCAGCCCAGTGCGGGGCTTCCTGTCGTAGGGTTTTAAGTGCTGCTTTCCAGCCCAGTTTTTCCTGCATCCAGTGTTCCAGAATCGGCTTCGCACTTTTCCACAAATCCAGATCGGGATAGAGTTGGCGGCCTAGGCCTTCAATATTGAGCAGGGTTTTCTGTAACAGCACTAACTGCGGCTGTACTTCCATATTAAAGCGGCGTGCTGTCTGGAATAGACGCAGTAATAGCTGGCCGAAGGAAATTTCTTTCAGGGGACGGGCAAAAATGGGTTCACAGACACTGCGAATAGCGGCTTCAAACTCATCCAGCCTGGTATTGGCCGGTACCCAGCCAGACTGGATATGCAGCTCAGCGACACGGCGGTAGTCGTGATTAAAGAAAGCGAGAAAGTTTTCGGCCAGATAGCGCTGATCATCCGGTGACAGCGTACCCATAATGCCGAAATCGACTGCAATATAGCGCGGGTTTTCGGAATCATTAACATCGACCATGATATTGCCGGGATGCATATCGGCATGGAAAAAGCTGTGTTTGAAGACCTGGGTGAAAAAGATCTCCACGCCAATTTCAGCCAGCCTTGCCATATTAACGCCCTTGGCTTTGAGGCCATGAATATCGCTGATCGGCGTGCCATAAATGCGCTCTTGCACCAAGAGATTGGGCTTGGTAAGGTTCCAGTACACTTTCGGTACATATAATAAGCTTGTGCCCTCGAAGTTGCGCTGTAGCTGTGACGCTGAAGAGGCTTCACGCAGCATATCCAGTTCGTCGAACAGGTTCTTTTCCAGTTCGGCGACAATTTCTTTCGGGCGCAGACGTTTGCCTTCTGACCAGTAGTGCTCGGCAAAACCTGCTATGGTGTAGAGCAAATCAACATCACGGCGGATCAGTGGCTTAATGCCCGGTCTGACCAGTTTGATAACCACTTCTTCACCGCTGACCAGACGCGCGGCATGCACTTGGGCAATAGAGGCTGAGGCCAGTGGTTCAGGGTCAATATGGGCAAAAATAGTATCCAGTGGTTCGGCATAAGCCTCTTCGATTAAGGTGCGTGCCTGTTCGGCAGGGAACGGTGCTACCTGATCCTGTAATTTTGCCAGCGAGTCAGCAACATCCGATGGCAACAGATCACGGCGCGTCGATAAGACCTGACCGAACTTAACGAAAATCGGTCCGAGATCCTGCAGGGCTAGGCGCAGTCGTTCACCACGTGGCAGATCGGACTGCTTACGCCAGCGATGTGGAGACAGAAAACTCAAATAGCGCAGCGGTCTGAGCAGGTGGATGGCTTTGATGACTTCGTCCAGCCGGTGCTTCGCCAGAACGTGGTTAATTTGAATCAGTCGAGTCAACTGACGGGCCTTCATTCAGGGCTCCTTATCGCTGTACCTGTGAAAATCATGATTTGTTTTGCAGTCGTTTGATGCGTGCTTCAAGCCGATCAGAATCGGCGCGTAGCCGGTCAACGGCCTGCATATAGTCTTCAATTTGAATTTTATCGGGCAAAAGTTGTGCTTCTTCGCGCAGGTATTCGGACAGGCTGAGTTGCAAAGACTGGCTGGTAGATCGCAGCCAGCCAAAACCTTGTTTCAGGCTATAGGCGAGAGGCTGGGCAATAACATCGCCGGTCAATTTGGCCAGTTGCTGCTCCCAGTCAAAATCAAAGCCGTCCAGAACGTCCTGTAACTGTTTGGCAAACTGGACATCACCGTGGATGCGGATTTCGGATGAAAACAGATTGTCCGGGTGCTCACCGAGTTTGAGCAGGTTAAACGCCGTGCCAGCAATCAGCAGATCGGCATTTTCTTCGTCTTTATGGCTAAGCTGAACCGACTGTTCCTCAAAGCGGATTTCCACAAACTGATGCAGATCGGTGATATTGACCACAATCGTACGCAATTCAAACGCTTTGAGCCGCTCCAGCGTTTCCGGATCCTGCTTCAAAGCCGCGTTAACTGCGAACTCCAGCGGTGTTAGTAAACCGGCCATCTCAGAACTTATAGCCGCGGTGCAGGGCAACAATGCCTGCGGTCATATTGTGATAATCACAACGTTCAAAACCAACATCGACCATCATCTGTTTCAGTGTGTCCTGATCCGGGTGCATGCGGATGGATTCGGCCAGATAACGATAGCTTTCTTCATCACCGGTAATGACCTTGCCGATTTTCGGCAATAGATGGAATGAGTAGGCGTCGTAGGCTTTAGCCAGCCAGTCTGCCGGTTTGGAAAACTCCAGCACCATCAACTGACCACCGGGTTTGAGTACGCGGTACATTGAAGCCAGCGCCTTATCCTTATCGGTCACATTACGAAGGCCAAAGGCGATGGTAATGCAGTCAAAGCTGTTGTCGGGGAAGGGCAGGGCTTCAGCATTAGCCTGCACATACTCGACATTGCCGACGACGCCTGCATCAGTGAGGCGGTCGCGACCAACATTGAGCATGGATGCATTGATATCAGCCAGAACAACTTTACCGGTGTCACCGACCATCTGTGAAAACTTACGGGTCAGATCGCCGGTGCCGCCTGCGATATCAAGCACCTTTGCACCGCGGCGGACACCACTATTATTGAGGGTAAACCACTTCCACAGGCGGTGAATGCCCATCGACATCAGGTCATTCATCAGATCGTATTTACCGGCAACGGAGTGAAATACCTCGGCCACATGACGCGCCTTGTCCTCTACAGGAACCTCCCGGTAACCAAAGTGCGTGGTGTCTTTTTGTTCCATAACAGTCCTAATGTGTCTGACGCTGGTAGCCAGCTTCGGCAAGTCGGTTCAGGTAGTCCTGCCACAGGTCAGCCTGATTGTTGGCGAGATCATAAAGATAATCCCATGAATACAGACCACTGTCATGACCATCATCAAAATAGATTTTGATGGCGTAATGGCCTACGGGCTCAATCTGATTGATACCGACCTGTTCTTTGTTAACCTGCAGCACTTCCTGACCGGGGCCGTGACCACGGACTTCTGCTGAGGGTGAGAATACCCGCAGGTATTCAGCGCTGAGTTGGTACTTCGTTTCGCCATAGGCAAGGCCGAGGCTTTTGGACTGCTTATGCAGTGTAATTTCTGTAGGAATTTCGTGTTCAGCCATGACGGTACCTATAGTATGTAGCGTGACAGGTCTTCGTCCTGTGCCAGATCGCCGAGTTGTTTGTCCACATAGGCCTTATCGACCACCACTTTAAAGCTCAGTTCACTACCAGCATTGTAGGAAATATCTTCCAGCAGTCTTTCCAGCAGGGTATGCAGCCGACGCGCACCAATATTTTCAGTCTTTTCATTGACCTGCCAGGCCAGTTCGGCCAAGCGCTCAATACCGTCTTCGGTGAAGCTCAGATCAACACCTTCGGTAGCGAGCAGGGCAATATACTGTTCAGTCAGCGAGGCATCTGGTTCAGTCAGAATGCGGACGAAGTCATCACTGGTCAGGGCGTTGAGCTCAACCCGGATTGGCAGACGACCCTGTAACTCTGGAATGAGGTCAGACGGTTTGCTCAAATGAAAAGCGCCGGAGGCAATAAAAAGAATATGGTCGGTTTTGATCATGCCGTACTTGGTAGACACGGTACTGCCTTCGACCAAAGGTAATAAATCACGCTGCACACCAGCACGAGAGACATCCGCGCTGCTGCCGCCATCACTGCGACCGGTGATTTTGTCAATTTCGTCGAGGAATACGATGCCATTCTGTTCGACACTTTCCAGCGCTTGCGCTTTAAGGTCTTCTTCGTTGATAAGTTTCATGCCTTCTTCTTCAGAAAGCAGGCGCATCGCTTTAGCAACCGTGAGTTTGCGGGTGCTGCGACGCTGAGAGCCCATGTTTTGAAACATTTCCTGCAACTGGCTAGTCATTTCTTCCATGCCCGGCGGCGTCATGATTTCCACACCCATTTGGGGTGCGTTCAGTTCCAATTCGATTTCACGGTCATCCAGTTTGCCTTCACGCAGCATCTTACGAAAACGCTGACGAGTGCTGGATTCATCTTCGTTGTCGACATCGCGGGCAGGACGAAGTAGGGCATCAAGAATGCGTTCTTCCGCCGCATCTTCGGCCTTATGCTTAACGGTCTGGATGGCTTTTTCTCTGAGCATCTTCATCGCGGTTTCGACCAGATCGCGAATGATCGATTCGACGTCACGGCCGACATAACCCACTTCAGTGAATTTGGTGGCTTCAACCTTAATGAAGGGGGCGTCAGCCAAGGCAGCCAGACGGCGGGCAATTTCTGTTTTGCCCACACCCGTTGGGCCGATCATCAGGATATTCTTCGGTGTCACTTCTTGCTGTAACTGACTGTCTAGCTGCTTGCGGCGCCAGCGGTTACGCAGAGCAATAGCTACCGCTTTTTTAGCGGCCTGCTGGCCAACAATACGCTTATCCAGTTCCTGAACGATTTGTTTGGGAGTTAATGCATGCATGATTAGGTATTCGTATCTAGGGTTTCAATAGTGAGGTTGTGATTGGTATAGATGCAGATGTCTGCGGCAATATTCAAGCCCTTTTCTACAATCTCACGGGCGGATAAATCGGTGTTCTCCATTAACGCGGTAGCAGCGGCTTGAGCAAACGCACCGCCAGAGCCAATGGCAATCAGGCCATGTTCGGGCTCAATCACATCACCATTACCTGAAATAATCAGCGAAGCTTCAGCATCTGCTACAGCGAGCAGAGCTTCAAGACGACGCATCATGCGATCAGTACGCCAGTCTTTAGCAAGCTCCAGAGCACTGCGGGTCAGGTTGCCCTGATGCTTCTCCAGCTTACCTTCAAAACGTTCAAACAGGGTAAAGGCATCAGCGGTACCGCCGGCGAAGCCAGCAATGACTTTGCCATGATAGAGACGACGAACCTTGCGGGCGTTGCCTTTCATGATGGTATTACCCAGGCTGACCTGACCGTCACCGCCGATCACAACCTGACCGTTACGGCGATATGAGAGGATCGTCGTACCACGGTACTGTTCCATATAAAACTCCTGTGAAAGATAGGATGAAAAGAGGATGGAATTAGTATACTATGTTGGGTTTGGCACTGCAGTGAGACTGACGGGAAGTTGAGTTAGTCTGGCGACTCATCTCGCTCAACTGAAATTGCCTGATTTTAAGTGTTGACATTGCCCGGTCTTTTCCGGACAATGCCACTTCTTTTAGTGGAGGGGTTCCCGAGTGGCCAAAGGGATCAGACTGTAAATCTGACGGCTCCGCCTTCGAAGGTTCGAATCCTTCCCCCTCCACCACTTAATAAAAAGTTTACTGTCAAGCGGGTGTAGTTCAATGGTAGAACTCCAGCCTTCCAAGCTGACTACGTGGGTTCGATTCCCATCACCCGCTCCATTTTTCTGCTTGGATTAACAGTAAATAAGAAAGATTGGCCCGCATAGCTCAGTCGGTAGAGCGCATCCATGGTAAGGATGAGGTCATCAGTTCGATTCTGATTGCGGGCTCCATACTTGTTTTGATTAGGCAGGTTGTTCCTGCCTGTTTTGATTTTTTGACTTAATTAAAAAATTACTGGCGGGGAGACTGGTCATGTCTAAAGAAAAGTTTGAACGTTCGAAGCCCCACGTCAATGTGGGCACCATCGGTCACGTTGACCATGGTAAAACCACTTTGACAGCAGCGCTGACCAAAGTGCTGGGTGAAATGTCAGGCGGCGAATTCAAAGATTACGCGGATATCGATAACGCACCTGAAGAACGTGAGCGTGGTATTACAATCTCAACCGCACACGTCGAGTATGAAACTGCTAACCGCCACTATGCGCACGTAGACTGCCCAGGTCACGCCGACTATGTTAAAAACATGATCACCGGTGCGGCTCAGATGGACGGCGCAATCCTGGTTGTAAACGCAGCTGATGGCCCGATGCCACAAACCCGTGAGCACATTCTGCTGTCTCGTCAGGTTGGCGTTCCATACATCGTTGTCTACCTGAACAAAGCAGACATGGTTGATGATGCTGAGCTGATCGAACTGGTTGAAATGGAAGTGCGTGAACTGCTGGATACTTACGAGTTCCCAGGTGACGACACCCCAATCATCGTTGGTTCTGCGCTGAAAGCTTTGGAAGGCGACACCAGCGAAATTGGTGCTCCTTCAATCATCCGTCTGGCAGAAGCGATGGACGAATACTTCCCAGAGCCAGAACGTGCAATTGATGGTGCGTTCCTGATGCCAATCGAAGACGTTTTCTCAATCTCAGGCCGTGGTACGGTTGTGACTGGTCGTGTTGAGCGCGGTATCGTTAAAGTCGGTGACGAGCTTGAAATCGTAGGTATCAAAGACACACAAAAAACAACCTGTACTGGTGTTGAAATGTTCCGCAAATTGCTGGATCAAGGCCAGGCTGGTGATAACGTAGGCGTTCTGCTGCGTGGTACCAAACGTGAAGACGTTGACCGCGGTCAAGTTCTGTCTCACCCGGGCACAATCAATCCTCACACTCGTTTTGAATGTGAAGTTTATGTTCTGTCTAAAGATGAAGGTGGTCGTCATACTCCGTTCTTCAACGGATACCGTCCACAGTTCTACTTCCGTACCACTGACGTCACAGGCGCATGTGACCTGCCTTCAGGTGTAGAAATGGTTATGCCTGGTGATAACGTCAAGATGGACGTCACTTTGATTGCACCGATTGCGATGGAAGAAGGTCTGCGTTTCGCGATTCGCGAAGGCGGCCGTACTGTTGGCGCCGGTGTTGTTAGTAAAATCGTTGAGTAATAGAAATGGCAGCAACCCAAACTATTAGAATTCGGCTGAAATCATTTGATCATCGACTGATCGATCAATCAGCAAAAGAAATTGTTGAAACTGCAAAACGTACTGGCGCGCGAATCAATGGTCCGATTCCTTTGCCAACTAAGAAAGAGCGTTTCACAGTATTGATTTCACCACACGTGAACAAAGACGCGCGTGAACAGTACGAACTGCGTACTCACAAGCGTCTGATGGATATTGTTGAGCCTACTGATAAAACAGTAGACGCATTGATGAAACTGGATCTCGCCGCTGGCGTTGATGTCCAGATTAAGTTGAATTAAGAGGGGCTGGGTCAATGACTATCGGACTCATCGGCCGTAAGCGTGGTATGACTCGTGTCTTTTCTGAAGACGGTGTCTCTACGCCAGTAACGGTAATTGAAGTAGAACCAAACCGTGTTAGCCAACTTAAAACAGTTGACACAGATGGTTATAACGCAATTCAGGTCACTGTGGGTGAACGTAAAGCTTCACGCGTAAGCAAACCACAAGCGGGTCACTTTGCTAAAGCACAAACAGCTGCTGGCCGTAAGGTTGCAGAGTTCAGAGTAGAAGATTTCGCTGAACTGGAACTGGGTGCAGAAATCAAAGTAGACATCTTTGAAGCTGGTCAAAAGATCGACGTAGCTGGCATCACCAAAGGTAAAGGCTTTGCTGGTGTGGTTAAACGTTACGGCTTCCGCGGTGGTGATGCGACACACGGTAACTCACTGTCTCACAGAGCTCCTGGCTCTATTGGTCAGTGTCAAACACCTGGTCGTGTATTTAAAGGTAAAAAAATGGCGGGTCATATGGGTGACAAACAACGCACCCTGCAAAACCTGTCAGTCGTTCGGGTAGACGCTGAAAGAAACCTGATTTTGGTTAAAGGCTCAGTCCCCGGTGCAACTGGCAGTGATGTCATCATCCGCCCGGCTGTGAAAGCCTAGTAAGATTCTTAGGGGAATAGACGTGGATCTTCAATTACAATCATTTGACGGCAAGAAGGCCGGAAACATCACTGTTTCTGATGCCTTGTTTGACCGTGAATATAACGAGTCTCTGGTTCACCAGGTTGTCACTTCATTCCTGGCAGCTGGTCGTAGCGGTACTCACGCACAGAAAAACCGTTCTGCTGTAAGTGGTGGTGGTCGTAAGCCATTCTCACAAAAAGGCAGTGGTCGTGCTCGTGCGGGTACTATCCGTAGCCCATTGTGGCGTAGCGGTGGTAAAACTTTTGCTGCCACTAACCGTGACTACAGCAAAAAAGTGAACCGCAAAATGTACCGTGGTGCTGTGGCTGCCATCCTGTCTGAGCTGCGTCGTAAAGATGCACTGATTCTGGTTGATAAGGTTGAGCTGGACTCACCAAAAACCAAAGACCTGTTGGCTAAAACCAAATTACTGGGTCTGTCGAACGCACTTATCGTGACTGAAAATGCCGCTGGTAATGTCGCGCTGGCTTCACGCAACCTGTATGACATCGCTGCTACTGATGCAGATCATGTCAACCCAGTTGCTCTGCTGCGTTTTGAAAAAGTCGTGATGAGTGAAGACTCTGTTCGTAAATTAGAGGAATCACTGGCATGAACACAGAGCGCATTACAAAAGTAATTCTGGGCCCTGTGATTGCTGAGAAAGCATCACGTGTTGCTGAAAACAATAACCAGGTAGTTCTGAAAGTTCTGCCTGACGCCAACAAATCTGAAATCAAACAAGCGGTTGAAACCCTGTTTGATGTGAAAGTTGCGTCTGTATCAACTGCTAACGTTAAAGGCAAAGTCAAGCGTACCGGCCGTATCATGGGCAAACGCAGCGACTGGAAAAAAGCCTACGTCACACTGGCAGACGGTGCTGATCTCAACTTCCTTGGCGAATAAGTAAGAGGAATTAGGAATGGCGTTAAAGAAAGCTAAACCTACGTCAGCGGGTCGTCGTTTCGTTGTACAAGTCAGCACGCCTGACCTGTACACCGGTGCACCATACGCACCTCTGGTAGAAAAGAAATCTAAATCTGGTGGCCGTAACAATGCTGGTCGCATCACTGTCCGTCACCGCGGGGGTGGTCACAAGCAACGTTACCGTTTGATCGATTTCAAACGTAACAAAGACGGTATCCCAGCTGTAGTAGAAAGAATCGAATACGATCCTAACCGTACGGCGCACATTGCTCTGCTGAAATATGCAGACGGTGAAAAGCGTTACATCGTTGCACCTAAAGGTGTGGCTGCGGGCGATCAGTTAGAGTCAGGTGAAAATGCAGCAATCCGTGCAGGTAATGCACTGCAGCTGTCTGCTATCCCTCTGGGTAGCACCGTTCACTGTATCGAACTCAAACCAGGCAAAGGCGCTCAAATCGCACGTAGTGCGGGTAGCAGTGCTCAATATGTTGCACGTGAAAACGGCTATGCAACTATCCGCCTGCGTAGTGGTGAGATGCGTAAAGTGTCTCTGGAATGTAAAGCGACAATGGGTGAAGTTGGTAACGGCGAACACTCTTTGCGTTCTCTGGGTAAAGCTGGTGCCACTCGTTGGCGCGGTATCCGTCCTACCGTTCGCGGTGTGGTCATGAACCCGGTTGATCACCCACATGGTGGTGGTGAAGGTCGTACTTCGGGCGGTCGTCATCCTGTTACACCTTGGGGTGTACCTACCAAGGGTTACAAAACCCGTAAGAACAAACGTACTGACAATATGATCGTACGTCGTCGCAATCGTAAATAAGATTTAGGGAACACCTATGCCGCGTTCAATTAAAAAAGGTCCTTTTATAGACCAGCACCTTGAAAAGAAGGTCTTGGAAGCGAGAGAAACTGACAATAAACGTCCGATCAAAACCTGGTCACGTCGTTCGATGATTTCTCCAGAAATGATCGGCTTAACAATTGCCGTTCACAATGGTCGTCAACACGTACCAGTGTTTGTGACTGAAGATATGGTAGGGCATAAGTTGGGTGAGTTTTCACCAACTCGCACCTTTAAAGGTCATGCCGCTGATAAGAAATCTAAGCGATAAGGTTAAGATATGGCTACACAAGCTAAACTCACTTATGCACGCATTTCCGCACAAAAGGTGCGTCTGGTTGCTGACCAAATCCGAGGTTTGCCGGTAGAGAAAGCGATCAACTTGCTTGCGTTCAGCCCGAAAAAAGCGGCTGAACTGATGAAAAAAGTACTGGACTCAGCAATCGCAAATGCTGAACACAACGACGGTGCTGACATCGACGAATTGATCGTTTCCGCAGTCATGGTTGACGAAGGTCCTACCATGAAGCGCATGCATGCACGCGCTAAAGGCCGCGGTAACCGTATTCTTAAACGCACCAGCCACATTACTGTGGTTGTAGACGAGAAGTAAGAGAGCAGACTTATGGGACAAAAGGTTCACCCAACAGGTTTTAGACTTGGTATAATTAAAGATTGGAATTCGATCTGGTATGCCGACTCAGCCAACTTTTCAAGCCAGCTGGGCAACGATCTGAAAGTACGTGACTATTTGAAACAAAAACTGTCACATGCTTCAGTCAGCAAAATCCAAATCGACAGACCAGCGAAAAACGCAAAGATCACCATTCACACTGCCCGTCCAGGCATCGTGATTGGTAAGAAAGGCGAAGACATCGATAAGCTGCGCCAGGAAGCGTCAAAACTGATGGGTATTCCCGTCAATGTTGGCGTTGAAGAAATTCGCAAGCCTGAACTTGACGCTACTCTGGTAGCTGAAAGTGTTGCACAGCAGCTCGAGCGCCGCATTATGTTCCGTCGTGCGATGAAGCGTGCGGTAACGAACACAATGCGTCTTGGTGCCGAAGGTATCCGTATTAACGTTGCAGGCCGTCTGAACGGTGCAGAAATTGCCCGTACTGAATGGTACCGCGAAGGTCGTGTGCCTCTGCACACACTGCGTGCTGATATCGATTACGGTACAGCCGAAGCGAAAACGACTTACGGCATTATCGGTGTCAAAGTTTGGATTTTCAAAGGTGAAGTTTTTGACGCCAACGCGCAAAACGCACCTGCAGCGGAATAATAAGGTTATAACCAATGTTACAGCCAAAAAGAACGAAATTTAGGAAGCAGCAAAAGCTGCGTAACAGAGGGATGGCCCACCGTGGCGCTAAAGTTAGCTTCGGTGAGTTTGGCCTGAAATCCCTGGAGCGTGGTCGTCTTACTGCACGTCAAATCGAAGCGGGTCGTCGTGCGATGACTCGTCACATTAAACGTGGCGGTAAAATCTGGATCCGTGTATTCCCGGACAAACCAATTTCTAGCAAGCCGTTAGAAGTTCGTCAGGGTAAAGGTAAAGGTAACGTTGAATACTGGGTAGCCAATGTTCAACCAGGCCGCATGCTCTTTGAAATGGAAGGTGTTTCTGAAGAGATTGCTCGTGAAGCATTCCGTCTTGCAGCAGCAAAACTTCCAGTTAAAACCACATTTGTAACGCGAGCGATACTGTAATGAAAGCAAGCGAAATTAGACAAAAATCAGCTGAAGACCTGGCTACTGAGCTGGACGCGCTTCACAAGGAACAGTTTAATCTGCGTATGCAAAACGCTACAGGTCAACTGGCACGTAACAGTGAGCTGAAACGTGTTCGTCGTGATATTGCACGCATTAAGACTGTATTGAACGAAAAGTAGATAGGGCACGGAAATGAGTGATCAGCAAAGTACAGCACGTTCGTTAACCGGCCGTGTCATTAGTGACAAGATGGATAAGTCGATTACCGTTCTGATTGAACGCCGTGTCGCCCATCCAATCTATAAAAAATACGTCAAGCGTTCTACCAAGTTGCACGTTCATGATGAAAATAATGAATGCAACATTGGTGATACCGTTAGTGTCGTCTCAACTCGCCCTCTGTCTAAGACGAAGTGCTGGAAGTTGGTCGAAATTATCGAGCGTGCGAAGTAAGCAACTGTACACTTTGGAGTTTAGACCATGATTCAAATGCAAAGTAGTCTTGAAGTGGCTGATAACAGTGGTGCCAAACGTGTAGAGTGCATCAAGGTTTTGGGCGGTTCACACAAGCGTTATGCCGGCATCGGTGACATTATCAAAGTCACAATTAAAGAAGCGGCACCACGCGGTAAAGTGAAAAAAGGTACTGTCCACAACGCCGTTATCGTCAGAACCCGTAAAGGCGTGCGTCGCCCTGATGGTTCATTAATTCGGTTTGACGAAAACGCTGCTGTTCTGTTGAACGCTGCGCATCAACCGATTGGTACCCGTATTTTTGGGCCGGTGACTCGTGAGCTGCGTAGTGAGAAGTTCATGAAAATCATCTCTCTGGCACCAGAAGTACTGTAAGGGGAGCGCTGAGAATGGAAAGATTAGTAAAAGGCGATCAAGTTGTCGTATTGACAGGTAAAGATCGTGGTAAACAAGGTGAAATCCTGCGCCGTGTAGATGGTGGCAAGTTTGTTGTTCAAGGTATCAACCTGGTCAAGAAACACCAAAAACCAAATCCGGCTCTGGGTCGTACTGGCGGCATTATCGAAAAAGAAATGCCGATCGATGGGTCGAATCTGGCTCTGCTCAACCCTGCTTCAGGCAAGGCTGACAAAGTTGGATTTAAAGTGCTGGAAGATGGCAAGAAGGTTCGCGTCTTCAAATCAAATGGCGAAGTTGTAAGCGCTTGAGCTTCGTATTAGGTAAAGAACAGTGAGCAGATTAAAAGAATTTTATAAAGATACCGTAGTTAAGCAGTTGCAAGAAGAATTTAACTACAAATCAGTAATGGAAGTGCCTCGCATTACCAAGATCACCATCAATATGGGTGTGGGTGAAGCGTTGACTGACAAGAAAGTGCTGGAAAATGCAGTGGCTGACATGGAGAAAATTGCCGGTCAGAAACCTGTTATAACCAAAGCACGTAAATCAGTCGCTGGCTTCAAGGTGCGTGAAGGTTGGCCAATTGGTTGTAAAGTGACTCTGCGTGCAGATCGCATGTACGACTTCTTGGATCGCCTGATTACCATTTCCATTCCGCGTATTCGGGATTTTCGTGGCCTCAACCCTAAATCATTTGACGGCCAAGGGAACTACAGCATGGGAATTAAAGAGCAAATTATTTTCCCTGAGATTGAGTACGACAGAATCGACAAGCTGCGTGGTATGGACATCACCATTACCACTTCTGCAAACACTGCAGAAGAATCACGCGCTTTGTTGGCTGCGTTCAAGTTTCCTTTTAGAAAATAAACAAGAGTTGGATGGAATAAGTTATGGCTAAACGTTGCATGATTAATCGCGAAATTAAGCGAGCAAATCTGGTTAAGAAGTACGCCGCTAAGCGTACAGAGTTGAAAAAGCAAATGTTGGATATGTCACTGCCTGTTGAACAGCGTGAAGCAGCTGCGAAGAAATTTCACGCGCTGCCACGTAACTCCAGCCCAACGCGTATGAGAAACCGTTGTGAATTGACTGGTCGTCCGCATGGCTATTTCCGTAAGTTCGGTTTGTCTCGTAACAAACTGCGCGAACATGCAATGAAAGGCGACATCCCTGGTCTGGTAATGGCCAGTTGGTAATTACCAGCCTGAATAGTGGAGCTAGATAAATGAGTATGACAGATCCAGTTGCAGATATGCTGACACGCATTCGCAATGCCCAACAAGCTAACAAAGCTGACGTAAGCATGCCATCTTCAAAAGTGAAGGTGAGCATCGCCAAGGTATTGGAAGAAGAAGGCTATATCACTGCATTTAATGTCACAGAAGCAGACAGCAAGGCAACGCTGACTATTACCCTGAAATACTTCGAGGGTAAACCGGTTATTTCACAAATTAACCGTGTCAGCCGTCCTGGTCTGCGTGTTTACAAATCAGCCAATGACCTGCCACGTATTATCGGCGGTCTGGGTGTAGCTATCGTGTCTACATCTAAAGGCGTTATGGCTGACCGCAAAGCACGTGCCCTGGGTCAGGGCGGTGAAGTGCTGTGCGCAGTAAGCTAAGCCTGGTTAATTGGAGATTGTAAAATGTCACGTATTGCAAATGCGCCAGTCGAAATTCCAGCAGGTGTGGAAATTTCTCTGAGCGACAGTGAAATTACCGTTAAAGGTAAAAAGGGCACGCTGAGCCGTGTGATTCATCCTGATGTTCAAGTAGCTCAGGAAGATTCTGCACTGAAAGCTTCTGCCAAGATTCAATCACAAGCTGCGATTGCTTTGGCTGGTACTACCCGTGCCCTGCTGAACAACATGGTTATTGGTGTAACTGAAGGTTTCCAGAAGAAACTGGCGTTAGTCGGCGTGGGTTACCGTGCGAAAGCACAAGGTAGCACTCTCGACCTGACACTGGGTTTTTCTCACCCAGTTCAGTATGTAGTACCTGAAGGTATTACTGTTGAAACACCTAGCCAGACTGAAATCGTTGTTTCAGGCGCCGACAAACAAGTTGTCGGTCAGGTGGCAGCAGACATCCGTGCTTACCGTTCACCAGAGCCTTACAAAGGTAAAGGTGTCCGTTATGCCGATGAGCATGTTGCTCGTAAAGAAGCTAAGAAAAAATAGTTAGGCTGAAAAATGGATAAGAAAATTTCACGTTTACGTAGAGCGGCCAGAGCGCGGGCTAAACTGAG
>JASBUF010000025.1 GCA_030148085.1 Methylophaga sp.
GTCATGATGCCTTCTTCAGGCTCCACGGCCATGGCACCTAGCGTGCCTTCTTTTTTCTCTTTATCTTGAATGAAAAGTCCTTTAGCAGTGACTTTTTGACCTGTTTTTAGGCCTTTAGGCGCATCTTTGAAGTGCAGAGAAACACGGCTACTACCATCGTCGCTTTCGAGGTAATGCAATAGTTCAGCAGGGCTGTCTTCATAGTCTGCATAAAGCAGCGTTAACTGACCTTCGAACTCCATTTCTTCTTCGAGAAAATCACGAATTTCTTCGGGCATGCTGGCTCTGTCTTTTGCTGACAATGCGAACTCTTGAACGACATCGGGGTTGTCTTTGATCAGCGTGAGCAGGTAGTCATGACGACCTTTTGCCAGGTTGAAGAGTTGTTCCAGAGCTTGATCTTTAGCATTTGGTTCAGCCTGTTGATAAGCATGACTCAATGCTAAAAGTGACTCATTTAAGGCCTTAGCCTTTTGTTGAGGGTTGCCGTCAGTAGGTTTACCTGCTGCTTGTGCATCAGCAGCGTGAAAAAGAAGAAAACTGATGAAAACTAAAGCAAAGAATAGCGCCGTCGAAGGCTGAATAAACAACTTCAATGGTTTCGTCATGGGGCAAATTTTCCTTTTTAATACGAAAAGTTTTCGCCCCAAGAAAGTCAGCCACACCGAAAACGGATCCCAACCCGAGGGTTGGGATTAGATGCAGTTTGTTGACTTGCATTAGAGGCGAACCTCAAATGACTTCCGTTTTCTTGGTTAGTTTTATGATTGGCAGAATACGCAATCCAAGCCGCTGATTCTTTGAACTATTTCGCTAAATTGCTCAAAAAATAACCAATTCGACTTTGCGACGACGTTTCTCCATTTCTTGGCGAGCTTTTGGGCTGGCCAAAAATTGCCCGCATACTAACATAGGGAAATACGAAACTTAAACTAATCTAAAAAGCTTACGATTAGTAAGTGATTATCAAATAAGAATTTTATTGCTGGGAACTACTGGTGGTATACAGCTTGAGCAGATCTGGGTGACGAAGTTGATAGCCAAGCTTTTGCTTGATTTTGTTATTGCTGACGATTTTGTAGTCGAGCGTCTGCGCAGTGGAAAATTCAGGGCAGGGCATGTCGATAGCTTTGGCGACGAGAGGATAAAATTCACGCTTAATCGGATGGGTATCACTGCAGCCGTTAAACACTTCACCCCAGGCGGATTGCGCAATGATGGTTTCGATCAGTCCAATGCAATCATAGAGATGGATCAGGTTGGTAGGAGCATCAGGCTGCTTGACGGTTTTACCACCACGGAAAAAACGGCCCGGATGGCGGGCAGGGCCAAGCAGTCCGCTAAAACGGATAATGCTGGTGGTGAAACTCGGGTTTTGTTGGAATAAGGTTTCGATCTGATAAAGCGGATGTGACGGATCTTCAGCACCTTCATCTTCGCTGACCTCACGATTCAGATTTTGGTAAACCGAACTTGAGCTGATAAATAGCACATGTTTGACTGGGGACGACTCAAGTGCGTTTATTAACTGCTTGAAACCTTCAATATCTTTACAGGTGATATTAACGATCAGCGTATCGCTGTTGAGAAAGGCAGGATCAATCGAGCTGGCTTCGTCGATATTTACGAGAGAGGTGGCAAAGCCCTGCGTTGATAGCAGTGTTTTTTTGTCGGCATCTCTAGTCGACAGGCGAACCTGGTAGCCGAGCCTTAAAAAATGGGCGGCCAGAGGCTTACCGAGCCAGCCACTGCCCAGAATACTGATTGAGTTAATAACGCACCTTCCTATCTGTCGGGCGACATTCTAACTCAGTCAGACTGAAGAATAAGCACGTAAATTATAGGGATTTTGTGCTGTCAGAGTGGCTAACCCAAGATAGAATAAGCATATGAGCGCACCCGAGTTACCTAAAATTTTTTCAGGAAAATGGCTTACCGTCCTCTTTTGGCTGTTCCTAATGGGGTCATTGACGCTGTTTTTTAATGGTTTTATTCAACAGCGTGACAACCCCAATCATGCTTTGCTTGAACTGGAGACTGCAAGCGGTGAGGTGGTGCTAGAACGGAATCGCGCCGGTCATTATCTGGCACCGGGTTTAATTAACGGTCAGCCTGTCAACTTTCTGCTGGATACCGGAGCTACCCATGTCAGTGTGCCCGCGGGTATTGCTGAAGAACTGGGTTTGACGAAAGGTCGTCGCAGTCAGGTGTCAACTGCGAATGGCGTAATTTCCGTGTATCAGACTGAACTGAATACGGTGCAACTGGGTGGTATTCAATTGCAGCAAGTACGTGCCAGCATCAACCCCTATATGCCTGACGAGGTGGTGCTGTTGGGTATGAGTTTTATGAAGCATCTGGACATGACCCAGCGTGATGGGGTGTTGACCCTGAAATTGCCGTCACAGAGTTAAATTGAACGGCTTAACTCTCTGTGCGATAGCGATTGTGCAGAATGCCGACGCGTTCGACGTAAACTTTAGTTTCAGAGTAGGGCGGTATGCCGTTATATTTCTTAACCGCATTAGGGCCGGCATTATAAGCTGCCGTCGCCAGTTTGATATCGCCATCAAACTGTTTTAGTAGCGCGGCAAGATACTTAACGCCACCCTCGATGTTCTGACTGGCATCCATCGCGTTTTTGACACCTAAATCACTGGCCGTACCCGGCATCAGTTGCATCAGACCTTGGGCACCTTTACTGGAAATAGCTTTGGCATTAAAGGCCGATTCGGCGTGGATAACCGCACGTACCAGCGCCGGATCAACTGCATACTTGCTAGCGATACGGTTTACGTCCGTCGCATAAGAGGCAGTATTAAGACTAATCGTATACCAGTTAATTTTGGAGTCCGGGTTACAGGCAAAGCAGCTGTATTTAAGCACTTCGAAATTGCCATGCTGGGGTTTTTGATCAGAGAAGACAAAGCCATTACCCGTCTGGGATTTGTAGATCACCGTAAACTGGCTGGCTGGTGCTGACTGATTACTGAATTCGACACTGCCGTCGGCATTTTGAATTCGCTTTATCGACTCGGCGTGCAGGCCTGTACTGAGCAGGCTGAGAAACAGTAATGACAAGCGGATTTTCATTACATTGCCCAGTAACGTCCGGAAGCACCTACCAGAATGGTAATGAGTCCCAGAATCAGGTTTAGCAATACCAACTGACGGATTTGGGTAAGGGCATTACGGCCTGCGATCCAGTCATGTTCAGCGACGGCCCATTTCAGCTTTTTAAACGGATTGAAATAGACGTGCATAAAGATCAGCATCATAAACACGCCGGTCAGCAGCATGATGTGAACATGTACGCCAACGCCATCGATGCCGCCCATGCCACCAAGCAGGTGAATCATCCAGAAACCGGTAATCAGCAGGGTGGCTATGGCTATCCAGACCCAGATAAAAAACAGGCTGAAAACGCCGCTCCAGAGCGGTAAACGCTGTTCAGGGGGGAGTTGATTAGCTGCGGTGGGTCGTAAAACCATATAGGCGAAGAACATGCCGCCTACCCAGATAACCGCTGCCAGAAGGTGTAGCGGAATGGCAATACTCATCAAGGCTGTCTCCTTACAGTTAGCGGCTTATGACTCGATTGTAAGCGCTTCCAACTTGATGCGCCATTCTTTAGGGCCGGTTTTGTGTACCGATTCACCCTCACTATCAACAGCGACCGTGACCGGCATGTTTTCCACATAGAACTCGCGAATGGCTTCCATACCCAGTTCTTCAAAAGCAATCATGCGGGATGATTTGATGGCTTTAGAGACGAGGTAAGCGGCACCACCGATGGCAATCAGATAAACCGAGCGGTGCTTTTTGATGCTGTCGACCGTGGCATCGCCTCGTTCGGCCTTACCAATCATGCCGAGTAGGCCGGTTTGTTGCAGCATCATGTCGGTGAACTTATCCATACGGGTAGCTGTAGTCGGCCCGGCAGGACCCACCACTTCTCCTTCGACCGGATCAACGGGACCGACGTAATAGATAAAGCGGTTATGAAAATCCAGCCCTTCCGGCAACGCTTCACCTTTGGCAAATAAATCCGCAATCTTCTTATGTGCGGCATCGCGACCGGTGAGCAGATGACCGCTCAGCAGCAGTGTTTCACCCGGTTGCCACTCTTCAATATCAGCTTGGGTGACAGTATCCAGATTCACATGACGGGTATTTTCGGCCGCTTCCCAGGTGATATCCGGCCAGTCGTCGAGTGACGGTGGTTCAAATTCAGCTGGGCCGCTGCCATCCAATGTGAAGTGAATATGGCGGGTGGCTGCGCAGTTTGGAATCATCGCCACGGGTAACGACGCCGCATGTGTCGGGTAGTCGTTGACTTTAACATCCAGCACCGTGGTCAGACCGCCCAGACCTTGAGCACCGATGCCGAGCTTATTAACTTTCTCATACAGCTCAACACGAAGTTTCTCGGCAGCCGTTTCAGGGCCACGGTCGATGAGTTCCTGAATGTCGATGGGGTGCATCAGCGATTCTTTCGCCATCAGCATGGCTTTTTCCGCCGTGCCGCCGACACCAATGCCAAGCATGCCCGGTGGACACCAGCCCGCGCCCATTTTCGGTACGGTTTCCAATACCCAGTCGACTAAGCTGTCGCTCGGATTCAGGATAGTGAATTTGGCTTTGTTTTCACTGCCACCGCCCTTGGCTGCAATCAGAATATCGACGGTGTTACCTGGCACCAACTCGGTGTGAATGACTGCAGGGGTGTTGTCGCGGGTGTTTTGACGACTGCCTAGTGGGTCCGCCACTACCGAAGCGCGTAATACATTGTCCGGATGCAGATAGGCGCGGCGGACACCTTCATTAATCATGTCTTCCAGGCTCATATCAGCGAGCCAGCTGACGCTCATGCCAACTTTGACGAAGACATTTACAATGCCGGTGTCCTGACAGATTGGGCGGTTGTTTTCCGCACACATACGTGAGTTGACCAAAATCTGAGCTATCGCATCACGAGCAGAAGGGGACTGCTCGCGCTCATAGGCCTTGCTCATCGCCTGAATAAAATCCTTCGGGTGATAACAGGCGATGAATTGCAGCGCGTCTGCCACGCTGTCGATAAGATCAGATTGTTTGATGCAACTCATAACAACACTCAGCTCAATTTCTGTTTAAAGGCAGAGATAACGTCATCCAATGGGATGTCTTCGCCATCACCCGTGCGACGGTTTTTGTATTCGATCATGCCGTTGTCCAGGCCACGTTCACCGAGGATTAAACGATGTGGAATACCCATTAATTCCATATCGGCAAAAGCAACGCCCGGACGCAGGCCGCGGTCATCCAGCAGCACGTCAATGCCTGCATCCAGCAGTTGCTGATAGATTTCTTCTGCTTTTTCTTTGACTCGTGCGGCCTTGTGCGCGTTCACTGGCACCAGCGCCACCTGGAACGGAGCAATCGCTTCTGGCCAGATGATGCCGCGTTCATCGTGGTTTTGTTCAATCGCAGCAGCTACCACACGTGATACGCCGATACCGTAACAGCCCATGGTCATCACTTGAGACTTACCTGACTCGGTCAATACGACAGCATTCATCTTGCTGCTGTAGTTCTCGCCCAGCTGGAAGATATGGCCCACTTCAATACCACGGGCAATATCCAGCTTGCCATGACCATCAGGGCTTGGGTCACCTGTCACGACATTACGCAGGTCAGCGGTTTCCGGTTCCACCAGGTCACGACCCCAGTTCACACCGGTAAGGTGTTTGTCGTCTTCATTGGCACCACAGACAAAGTCAGCCACATGCGCGGCCGCATGATCGACAATGACTGGAATGGTGAGACCGACAGGACCAATGGAGCCGATATTCGCACCGCATACTTCGCGCACTTTTTCAGCGGTCGCAAACGTGAGAGGCGATGCCACCAATGGGTGTTTTTCAGCTTTGATTTCGTTCAGTTCATGGTCACCACGCACGACCAAGGCCACAACGCTGCCTTCTTCAGCACCATCAACCAACAGGGTTTTCAGACACTGGGATGCCGGTTTGTTCAGGAACTGGCTAATTTCTTCGATGGTATGTTGTTTGGGGGTATCTACCGTGGCCATGTCTTCGGAGGCGGCATCGCGCTCAGTTGTCGGAGCCACCGCTTCAGCGAGTTCCACATTGGCCGCATAGTCGCTGCTGTCACTAAAGGCAATCGCGTCTTCACCGGAGTTTGCCAGCACGTGGAATTCGTGTGAGGCATTACCACCGATACTACCGGTGTCGGCCTGTACGGCACGGAAGTCCAGACCGATGCGAGTGAAGATGCGTGAGTAAGTCGCATACATATCGTCATAAGTCTGTTGCAATGAAGCCTGATCCAAGTGGAAGGAGTAGGCGTCTTTCATCAGAAATTCACGGGCGCGCATCAAACCAAAGCGGGGACGGATTTCATCACGGAATTTAGTTTGAATCTGGTAGAAGTTGACCGGCAGTTGCTTGTAACTGCGAATTTCCTGACGTACCAGATCGGTAATGACTTCTTCGTGGGTTGGTCCATAGCAGAAATCGCGCTGGTGACGATCAACAATGCGCAGCAGTTCTGGGCCGTATTTTTCCCAGCGCTGGCTTTCCTGCCAGAGCTCGGATGGTTGTACGGATGGCATCAACACTTCCTGGGCGCCGCTTCTGTTCATTTCTTCACGAATAATCGCTTCGGTTTTTCTGAGAATCCTTAATCCCATTGGCAACCAGGTGTATAAACCAGAAGCCAGACGGCGGATAAAACCCGCCCGCAGCATCAATTGATGACTGACGATTTCAGCATCGGCAGGGGTTTCTTTTAAAGTGGAAATGAGCAGGTTTGAAGCGCGCATGTGTTGTTGTTATTCCTGTGTGACAAAATGGCACCGCTGGAAGCCAGCAGTGCCGTGGTAATAGTAAAAATTAAGTAAAAAAGAATCAGAATGTGCTGTGGTTCCAGCCCCAGTTCTGGCGTTCGGAATCGGTCATGCTGATGTAGATGCGGCCGCCATCAATGCCTAACTGCTGATTGATCATGCTGCATAAGGCATCAGAAAAGGCTCTGCGATCAGCGGGTAACCCCAGCGCTCGGTAGTCGAGAATGGCTGTCGGTGCATCGGTACCGGCAAATAACATATCGGCCTGATGATCCACCGTTACCATCACGTAGCTTTCGGGTTTGCCGGAGGCTTGTGAAACAGTCTTACTGGCGGCTTTCAGCAGCGCTGATTGATCAGCGACAGTCTGGTTGGTTCGAATATTCAAATAGGGCATATTTTTCTCCTTTATTGGCAGTAAAGGTCGATCTGTTCCTGAAACTCCAGCATTTTCTGCTGGCGATCTTCTTCCGCCAAACGGGTGACGTTGCCTTCTTCATCGACGACACGTCGGCCCGGATTATTCTGATACTGGGTCAGGTTCTGACGGGCAATGCGGCAGTTTTCCTCACGGACGGCCTGTTGTACTGCTTCTTCCTCAGCTTGTTGCTGTGCTTCCTGTTCAGCCTGTTCCGTCGCCTGTTGCTGCTCAATCAGTTGATCAATTTCTTCCTGTGCGGTGTCAGCATCAATGGGAGGCGGTGGAGGCACATCAACAACTTGTGCCTGACCGGATGCGGGTGGCTGTTGTGAATAATGTGTCTGGCCGTTTTCATCGACCCACTTATATATCTGGGCATGAACACTGACGCTGACCAGCAAAGTGGCCAGAACAAGGCAAAGTTGTTTCAAATCAGGTATAACCATAGTCCACATCCGTATTTAGTCCCTAAGTCTTTAAATTCTACGCCAAAGCGTTCAATCATCAAATGTCTTATAGTTCAGCACGTTTTGAAACACATATTACGGTCGCCGATTCGGAGATGACGGCAGTCGATTTACTTGCCGCTGAAACTGAATTATCCAAGCAAACCATTAAGAAAATCATGCTCAAAGGTGCGGTCTGGCTGACTATCGGCAAGAAGACGCAGCGCATCCGACGGGCGAAGCGTAGCTTGAAACCGGGTCAGGTGCTGCATCTTTATTACGATAAGACGGTGCTGGAACAGATTCCGGCTGAACCTGAGCTGGTGGCAGATTTTGGCCGTTACAGTATCTGGAATAAGCCTTGTGGTTTGCTTTCTCAAGGCTCGCTGTGGGGCGACCATTGCACGGTTACCCGTTGGTCCGAGCAGCATCTAAAGCCGGAACGCAGTGCTTTTGTGGTGCACCGCCTCGATCGTGATGCCAATGGCTTGATTATTCTGGCGCATGAAAAGCAGGCCGCAGCGCGTTTGTCTGCCTTGTTTCAGAGTCGTGACATTGATAAGCGTTATCGGGTTTGGGTCGAGGGGGAGTTTCCGGCTGAATCCGCAGAGTCACCCGTGCGTGTTGAACAGACCCTGGATGGGCGTGATGCCGTCAGTTATTTCACCCGTATTGATTTTGATCCGGACAAGCAGCGAAGTTTGCTTGATGTTCGTATCGAAACCGGACGTAAACACCAGATCCGCCGCCATGTATCTGGCTTGGGCTTTCCCGTGGTGGGTGACCGTTTGTATGGCGCGACACAGTTAACAGAAAACCTGCTATTAACGGCCTACTATTTAGCTTTCGATTGTCCATTTAGCGGCGAAAAACGCAGCTTTGATTTGTTCGGCAACTGATTGACAAACCGTCAGCGCCGGGAGTAGCGTGAAAAGAAAAAAGCAAGGGAGACAGCATCATGGAAAATGAACCGAATAAAGCGGTTAATCCACAAAGTCAGGAATGGCAACAAGAAGAACGTCGCAAGGAACATCGACGCTCTGGTGAAGATCGTCGCGATATGATTCGTTTCGAATTGGACAAAGACGATCGCCGCTCAGGTCAAGATCGCCGTAAGGATCGTCGTTCCGGCTGGGATTCTGGTACTACCGTCTAGCTCAAGTTAATCGAGCTGTTTGAAAATGCCTGGCAGGTAGCTGCTCTGGCTCAATCCTCTTGCTGCCAGCAGGACGATTAACGCAGCCCATAAGCCATGATTCTCAAAACCCTGAAGCAGATACCATGCTGGCAGGTAGCAGACAAACACCGAAAACAACATGGTGTTTCGCATTTCACGCCCTAATGTCGCACCAACAAACAGCCCGTCAAATAAATACGACCAGACGCCGATCACTGGTGCCAGAATCACCCAAATAAGGTACTCACCAGCCAATCGTTGAATATCATCAATGCCGGTCAGCAAGGCGATAATCTGTGTGCCAAACAGCCAATAACTAAGGCTGAACAAGACGGCAGTCAGTAACGACCAGAAGCCAGAGATATAAAGACTTTTAACCAGTAGCGCTTTATTTTTTTGACCAATCGCTTTGCCGCTTAACACTTCTGTGGCATTGGCAAAACCATCCAGCACATAGGCCATAAAAGTAATAAAGTTCAGCAGCACCATATTGGAGGCCAACACGGCATCACTGCTTTTGGCACCCTGATTGGTAAAAAACGCAAAGCTGAAAATCAAACACAGCGTTCGCAGCATAAAGTTGCCATGCAGGTTCAGGCTTTGGCGGTTGGCGAACAGTGATTTCAGTTCACTGACCAGTTTTAATTCACCCAGTCTGAATTGGCGGCGATGGAGCAGAAACAAGGCAAAGCCGAGACCCACGTATTCAGCGAACACCGATGCCAAGGCCACACCATCAGCTTTCATGCCTATGACATTGACCAGTAGCAGATCGAAAATGATGTTGCTTATATTGATAAGCAGAACGATGCTCAGTGCTGAGCGTGATGCTTCAAGCCCAATCAGCCAGCCTAAAATAGCGTAGTTAAGCAGGGTGGCGGGAGCACTCCAGATCCTGAACTCATAATAGATTTTCGCCTGAGCCATTACCTCAGGGCTGCCATCTATAAGCTCAAACGCCAGCCAGCCTATTGGCTTTTGTAATAGTAACAACACAAAAGCAATCACAAAGGCTAGTAAGCCCGACTGGATTAAGACTGCCCGAGTCTGAGTTTCACTGTCAGTCGCATTGGCCTGAGAGGTCAGGCCGGTAGTGACCATACGCAGAAAGCCAAAACCCCAGAACAGAAAGGTAAAGATCATCGTCCCCAGCGCCACGGCACCCAAATAGATGGGTGATGACAGATGACCCACCACGGCAGTATCAACCATACCCAGCAAAGGCGTAGAGAGGTTGGCCAGAATCATGGGACCGGCGATAGTCCAGACGCGGCGGTGACTAATAGTGGATGATGACGTTGACAAGGTGAGGTTCCAAACACAGCAAGACCACCTGAAGGTGGCCTTGCAGTATGAAATGTAGATGTTGATTAAATCAAGAGCGGGGCGATAACCAGGCTGACTATCGCCATCACGTTGATCAGGATGTTCATTGATGGACCCGAGGTGTCCTTGAGAGGATCGCCGACGGTATCACCGACGACCACGGCTTTATGAATATCTGAGCCCTTACCGCCATGATTGCCTTTCTCGACATGTTTCTTGGCATTGTCCCAGGCGCCACCGGCATTGGCCATCATCAGTGCCATCATTACGCAGCAGATAAGGGCGCCGCCGAGCATACCGCCTAGGGCTTCTGCGCCAAGTCCAAAACCAACCACCACCGGAGCTAGAACCGCCAGCGTGCCGGGAAGAATCATTTTATTCAGCGCGGCCTTAGTCGCAATATCGACGCAGCGTGCGGTATCGGGTTTGGCATTGCCTTCAAGCAGTCCCGGAATCTCTTTGAACTGGCGACGGATTTCCCGAATCATATCGAAAGCGGCATCACCCACTGCCGTCATGGTTAAGGCACTGACCAGGAACGGGAATATGCCGCCAAGGAACATGCCCATTAACACCAGCGGGTTATTAATTAAGAGGGCAAAACTTGGGTCGCCAAGGCTAATGGTTTCGATATAGGCACTGATAATAGCGAGGGCCGCAAGGGCCGCTGCGCCGATGGCAAAGCCTTTGCCAATCGCTGCGGTGGTGTTGCCCAGTTCGTCCAGAGAGTCGGTAATGGCGCGGGTTTCTTTGCCCATTTCCGCCATTTCAGCGATACCGCCCGCATTGTCAGCTATAGGCCCATAGGCATCGATGGCCATGGTGATACCGACCGTGGCCAGCATACCGACGGCGGCGATACCGACACCATAGAGATCAGCAAAGTAGCTGGAGGTGAAGATGATGGCTGCAATGGTGACTACTGGAATGGCAACAGATTGCATGCCCAAAGCCAGACCACCAATCATTACGGTGGCAGGGCCGGTTTCACCACTACTAGCCAGTTTACGAACTGGGGCGCCACCGGTGTAATACTCGGTGCTGAGGCCAATGATGATGCCGCCAACAGCACCGGACAATACAGCAACCCAGAGGTTAGTCAGGCCGCCCAGACTGGTGATAAGAAACCAAGAGACGATGATAAACAGTAAAGATGCGCCCATGGTGCCGATACGTAGCGCCACTTCCGGGCTTTTTGCTGAGAATACTTTGACCGCCAGAATACCAGCGACTGAGCACAGTAAACCGACAGAGGCGAGGGCCAGCGGCATAAACATTAATGTTGATTGTGAGTCGGCCAATTGACTGACGGCCATCGCGCTCATGGTCGAGGCTATGGCGATACTCGCAATCATCGCGCCGCAGTAGGATTCGAAAATATCCGAGCCCATACCGGCGACGTCGCCGACGTTATCACCGACGTTATCGGCAATGACGCCGGGGTTGCGTGGGTCATCTTCAGGAATACCGGCTTCGACCTTACCGACCAGATCGGCACCGACGTCAGCGGATTTGGTGTAAATGCCACCACCGACACGGGAGAACAGAGCAACGGAGGAGGCGCCCATACCAAAACCATGAATAGTGTGGGCAGTATGCGGATCACTGCCATAAAGCAGATAGAGAATACCGAGACCTAACAGGCCCATTGCTGCGACGGTAAGGCCCATAATGGAACCGCCGAAGAAGGCAACTGTGAGGGCTTCTGGCGCACCTTTATCTCGCGCCGCCACAGCAGTACGCACATTGGCTTGAGTCGCCGTGTACATACCGATAAAGCCTGCCGTAGCGGAGCTGATGGCACCAACAAAAAAGGCCAGCGCAGTGTGCCAGCCTAAATCCGATAACCCCAAAGCAATAATGCAGATGAGGCAGAAAATACCGAGGCGGGAGTACTCAGCGCGCATAAACACCATTGCGCCCAAATGGATCTGATCGCCAATATCGACAACCTTGCCGGTCCCGGGTGGATGAGACCTGACCTTGTTGTAGATCAGATAGGCACAGAGAAGTCCAAAAATACCCAAAATGGCAGGGACGGTGCTGAGTGACGTCATAAGTCTTACCTCGTTATTATGGTTAGTGGGGTCTTGCTTGGTGTTACCTCTCGTTTACGTTTTTGTTTTGCTCGGTTTCTTATACCTGTATCGTAATGGCAAGTAAAGTCAAGGCCTGAGGCCGGATTATTCAGGAGTACAGCATTGTTAATAGCGTGGTTAAGCTTCGCTCTGGCAGGCATGGTGGCAGGGCTGCTGGCCGGATTGTTCGGTATTGGTGGCGGTCTGATTATTGTGCCGATCTTAATGACGGTATTCAGTTGGCAGGGCATGTCTGCGGAGATCGCCATTCATGTGGCGATAGGCACATCGCTGATGACTATCTGTATGACGTCCTTGTCTTCCATACGCGCGCATCATCGTTATGGCACCACCCAGTGGTCGCTGGTGGCGAAGCTGACTCCAGGCCTAATCGTGGGTAGCCTGACTGGGGCAGTGATAGCGGCAAGCATGTCTAGCCATCTGCTGCAAAACGTCTTTGCGGTGTTTGCCCTGTTGATGGCTTTCCGGCTTTGGTTGCCTGCACCACATACGATGTCGACGACCTTATCAAAGCCGGTGGCGACAACATCATATGGTGTGCTGACCGGGTTAGTTTCAGCCATGGTCGGTATCGGCGGTGGCACCTTGGTGGTACCGTATCTGGTAATGGCCGGGCAGCAGATGCAGAAAGCGGTGGGTACGGCAGCAGCCTGTGGTCTACCGATTGCCGCTAGTGGCGTGCTAGGCTTTATCTGGATGGGCACGCAGGTGCATCAGTTGAGTGGACCATGGCAAACCGGTTTCATACACTGGCAGGCATTTATCGGTATTATTTCAACCAGTGTGTTTGTGGCTCCGCTTGGTGCCAGACTGGCCCGACACCTGTCCCATCAAAAGTTAAGTCGGCTGTTTTCGCTGGTGTTGTTCACAGTCGGTGTGATGTTGCTCGTTTGCTAAGTTGAGGAGGTCATCATGAGAAAGTGGATTTGTACCGTGTGCGGCTTTGTCTATGACGAAGCAGAAGGCATGCCTGAAGAAGGCATCGCACCGGGAACCGCATGGGAAGACATTCCAGATGACTGGGTGTGCCCGGATTGTGGTGCACTCAAAGAAGATTTTGAGATGATTCCATTTGAGTGATACAGAAAATCCATAGTCAAACTGAGTTTTATCCAACTGGTTTTTCTTCTATAATCAGTGGATTTATTCACTCTTAAACTGGAGCTCAGTTACTATGAATCTCGACCGTGTTGGATCGGGCGCTAACCTGCCACAAGACGTAAATGTCATCATTGAAATTCCTTCACACTCTGATCCTGTGAAGTATGAAGTCGACAAAGAAACTGGCGCGCTATTTGTTGACCGTTTCATGAACACGGCGATGTTCTACCCAACCAACTACGGTTACATTCCTCACACCCTGTCTGATGACGGTGACCCGGTTGACGTACTGGTGGTGAGCCCTTATGCCCTGATCAGTGGATCTGTTGTTGCCTGCCGTCCGGTTGGAATGCTAAAGATGACCGATGAGTCAGGTATTGATGCCAAAGTTATCGCCGTCCCACACGATAAGATGTATGACGACGTTCAGGACATCGGTGATGTTTCTCCACGTTTGTTGGATCAACTGGCTCACTTCTTTGAGCATTACAAAGATCTGGAAAAGAACAAGTGGGTTAAAGTTGAAGGCTGGGTAGGTAAAGCCGAAGCAGAAGCTGAAATTGTTGCCAGCGTAGAACGCTACAAATCGGCACCCGTCAAACCTCAGTTCTAATCGTCTAACGACGAGACTCTATCGGCGAGCTGAGCTTTCAGTCTCGCCGATTTTTTATCAAGCGGACACAGCATGACACAACTTATCCTGCAGGGAGCGGCCCTGAACAAAACACAGGCAGAAACCGTTGCTCAGCAGCTTGGTGGCAGCCTGGACTGGCGTGAACAATTTGCGGTTATCAACGACGCCTCCGTGTCAGATATTGCCAGCCTGCGTCAGCAGTATGATTTTGATATCAATGCATTGCCAGAGGGCTTTGATGGCACCAAAGTGGGGCTGTTAGTCACTGATATGGACTCCACCCTCATTAGTATCGAGTGTATTGATGAAATCGCGGACTTTATGAATCTCAAGCCCCAGGTGGCCGAGATCACTGAAGCTGCGATGCGGGGTGACATCGACTTCGAAACTTCACTTCGAAAACGCGTGTCATTGTTAAAAGGTCTGGATGTCTCTGTGCTGGAACGCGTCTATGAAGAGCGTCTGAAGCTTAACCCTGGCGCCGAAGTAATGGTGGAAACGCTTAAAAATAATGGCGTCAAACTGGCATTGGTATCGGGTGGTTTCACTTTCTTTACCGACCGACTTAAACACCTTTTAGGGCTCGATTTTACCCAGGCGAATCGACTGGCTGAAAAAGACGGCAAGCTGACCGGTGAAGTTGACGGTGATATCTGCGGCGCACAGGCCAAGGCAGACTTTCTGCAACGCTGCTGTGAAGAACTCGGTATTGCAACGTCTCAGGCACTAGCTGTAGGTGATGGCGCCAACGATTTATTAATGATGGCGCCCGCCGGTTTGAGTGTGGCTTATCATGCCAAACCCAAGGTACAGGCAGAGGCCGACACAGCGATTAATCACAATGGATTGGACGGTATTTTAGGGCTATTGCAGCTAGATTATAACTAGCCTAAGCTTGAAATTAAGAGAGCCGTCCCCATTCTAATAACAGCATTTTTCCAACTTATTTTGAGGAACATCTAATGGACATTATGGAGCGCATTAAACAGGCGATAGAAGGTAACTCGATAATCCTGTTTATGAAAGGCACCCCGGAATTCCCACAATGCGGTTTTTCCAGCCGTGCTTCACAAGCAGTTGCTGCATGTGGTGCAGAGTTTGCTTATATCAATGTACTGGCAGAGCCAGAAGTTCGTGAAAATCTGCACCGTTATGCAGATTGGCCGACTTTCCCTCAGCTCTACATCAACGGTGAATTAGTTGGTGGTTGTGACATCGTCATGGAGCTGTATGAAAACGGCGAACTGCAAAAAATGATTGATGAAGCCACAGCAGGTTAAACTGAACGCATGAGTGAGGAACACGATCACGATTGGCACGGCGACAACGAATACGCTGTTGCTCCGGCCAAGCCCGATTTGAAGCAGCCACCCAAGTATCGGGTGATTATGCTCAATGACGACTACACGCCAATGGATTTTGTGGTCGAGGTTCTGGAAGGACTGTTTGGTATGGGGCGTGAGCGTGCCACGCGAACCATGTTACAAGTTCACACAGAAGGCAGTGCCTTGTGTGGTATTTTTACTTATGAGATAGCTGAAGCGAAAGTCGAACAGGTCAACAGCTATTCTCAACGCCACGGCCATCCATTGCAGTGTACGATGGAAGAGGAATGACCCGGTTCGATATCCAGCCAAAAGGTGGAGCGCAATGTTAAGTAAAGAACTCGAACAGACCCTCAGTCAGGCATTCAACTACGCGCGTCAGCGTTCTCACGAGTTTCTTACCGTGGAACATCTGCTGTTGGCGCTGCTGGAAAACGGACAGGCCCTTGCTGTATTGAAGGCCTGCCACGTCGATATCAGCGCACTGCGACAGGAGCTGAGCGATTTTCTTGCTGACAACCTGCCAACCCTGCCGGAAGACAGTGAGCGAGAAACGCAGCCAACCTTAGCCTTCCAACGTATTCTCCAGCGTGCCGTGATGCATGTGCAGTCCTCGGGCGGCACCGAAGTTACTGGCGCTAACGTGCTGGTCTCCATCTTCTCTGAACAGCAGTCTCAGGCTGTGTACCTGTTACAAAAACAGGATGTGACACGTCTAGATGTGGTCAATGCCATCAGCCATGGCGGTATCGATGAAGTCGTCGAAGAGGCGGAAGAAGAAACCAAAGTCGAAAGCGAAGAAGCCGGCGATGACGGTAAAAACCCGCTGACTTTGTATGCCGAAAACCTGAACGCTGCTGCCAAAAAAGGCCGTATCGATCCTTTGATTGGCCGTGATAACGAAATCGAGCGCACGCTACAGGTACTGTGCCGTCGCCGTAAAAACAATCCTCTGTTTGTTGGTGAAGCAGGGGTCGGTAAAACCGCTTTGGCTGAAGGCCTAGCACGTCGCATCGTGCTCGGTGAAGTGCCGGATGTGCTCGAACACACCGTTATTTACTCTTTAGATATGGGCGCCTTGGTCGCGGGTACCAAATACCGCGGTGACTTTGAAAAACGCCTCAAAGCCTTACTGCGCGAGCTGAAAAATCAGCCTCATGCCATCCTGTTTATCGACGAGATCCACACCATGATTGGTGCGGGTAGTGCCGGTAACAGCACCATGGATGCCGCCAATCTGCTCAAACCTTTATTGGCCAGTGGCGAACTCAAGTGCATTGGTTCGACTACCTATCAGGAATACCGCGGTATTTTTGAACATGACCGTGCCTTGGCGCGTCGTTTCCAAAAAATTGATGTGCCTGAGCCATCAGTCGCTGAAACCATCGAAATTCTGAAAGGGCTGAAACCCAGCCTGGAAGAACATCACAATGTGCGTTATTCCAATGCTGCGATTGAGCAGGCAGCGGAACTGGCTCACCGTCACATCAATGATCGCTTCCTGCCCGATAAGGCGATTGATGTGCTAGATGAGGTCGGTGCCGCACAACGTATCGTGCCTAAATCAAAACGTAAAAAAATGATTGGGGTGAACGACGTACAAGCGATAGTCGCTAAGATTGCTCGTATTCCTGCTAAAACTGTCAGCAACGCGGATAAAGACAATCTGCGCAAGCTGGAAGAAAACCTGAAACGGGTTATTTTCGGTCAGGATGAAGCGATTGCGGCATTGACTTCCGCCATCAAAATGGGCCGTTCAGGTCTGGGCCATCCGGAAAAACCGATTGGTGCTTTCCTGTTTGCTGGTCCGACTGGTGTTGGTAAAACCGAAGTCACCCGTCAGCTCGCCCATAACCTCGGTGTCGAACTGATTCGCTTCGATATGTCGGAGTATATGGAAAGTCACACCGTATCCAGATTGATTGGTGCACCTCCTGGCTATGTGGGCTTTGATCAAGGCGGTCTCCTGACCGATGCCATCATCAAGCAGCCTCATGCTGTGTTGTTGCTGGATGAGATCGAAAAAGCCCATCCGGACGTGTTTAACCTGTTACTGCAGGTGATGGATCACGGTACGCTGACCGATAATAATGGCCGTAAAGCGGACTTCCGTCATGTCGTACTGGTGATGACCAGTAACGCCGGTGCGGCTGAAATGAGCAAGACTTCCATTGGCTTTACCTCGCAGGAACACCAGACCGATGGCAGCGAAGCAGTCAAACGTACCTTCACGCCAGAGTTCCGTAATCGTCTGGACGGTATCATCCACTTCAAACCATTGGATCGCGCTGCGATTCTGCGTGTAGCGGATAAAGCGGTACTTGAGCTGGAAATGCTGCTGCAGGATAAAAACGTCACCATTGAAATCGATGATAAAGCCCGTCAATGGCTGGCTGAACATGGTTACGATGTGCTGATGGGGGCAAGACCGATGGCACGTCTGGTTCAGGAGAAAATCAAACGTCCTCTGGCGGATGAACTGCTGTTTGGTAAGCTCAGTCATCGAGGTGGTCATGTGCGGGTTTCACTTAAAGATGATGAGATTTATCTTGAAATGGAAGACGCGACGGAATCGATGGGCTCGTGACAGTCGTTTTAGCGAAGTTTCATTAGCAAAAAATGAGCCCGATAGTGTTCACTATCGGGCTCATTGCTTTGTGAGTCTCAAACTGTTGAATAGGTATCACACAAGCAAGTTATTCACCACGGGAACTTTTTCCTGATTCCAGTTTTAACTAGTTCACATAACTGCTTGATTTATAATCTTTGGTAACCTAAGTTATTGAAAATAAATAAAAATAATTTATGGTTACTTTTTGACCATTCTGTGCAGAAGCCTGTGCTGAGAGGGACTTAGCGAGTAACCCCAAACTTAATCACAGAGTTATCCACAGAAAATGTGAGTAACTTTACAGTCATATGACACAGCAATAACTGCGCCAGAAAGAGCTCTATAATTCGATGCCTTTCTGAGCGCGTATACCGGCACGAAACGCATGTTTGACGTCCTCTATACGGCTGACGGTATCGGAGGCTTCCAGAACCGCTTCAGGGGCTCCACGACCAGTAATAATCACATGCTTCATGACGGGACGGGCAGCAATATCAGCCAATACCTTGTCGACATCAAGGTATTTCATTTTAAGGACAATGTTGAGCTCATCAAAAAGCACGACGTCGATTTCCGGATCAACCAGTAACTGCTGACAAATAGCCCAGCCTTTTTCCGCTGAAGCCATATCCTGTTCCAGATTCTGAGTTTCCCAGGTAAAGCCATCGCCGACCACATGGTAGGAGACTTCTTCTGGAAAGCGGCGGAAGAAACGTTCTTCGCCGGTACTGAATGCACCCTTAATGAATTGCACCACACCAACCTTCATGCCGTGCCCGAGGGCACGGGCAACCATACCAAACCCGGATGAGCTCTTACCCTTGCCATTACCGGTAATACAGAGCAGCAGACCTTTATCCTGGTCGGCTTGTTTGATTTTTTCATCAACAACATCTTTATGACGTTGCATACGTTTTTTATGGCGTTCCGCTTTATCGTGATCAGTCATGGTTTAGCTCAATACAAAAAATAATAGGACGGTGGTTTCCAGCAACTCTATCATCGCGCCCGCGGTATCACCGGTAAAGCCACCCAGTCGGCGTTCCATTAAATAGCGAAGCAATAAGAAGACGACAAGCGTTACCAGTACAACGCCAAAACCGGCCAATAAAACCAGAATAGCTGTGGTGATAAGTAACATTGCTCGAACCGCGTTTTCAGGCATTGCTGCTCGCATGGCACTGCCTAATCCTTGTTCGCGTTGATAGTGTGTGGTGAGAAATAACAATGGCATGGCTAATCGTGCCAGCACAACAACCCAAACTAGGGCAAGGGGCTGCTGCATTTCAACTAAGCTTACGATGGCAACAAACTTGAGTAATAGCACGAGCAATAAAGCTAAAACACCGATAGGCCCACAGGCCGGATCTTTCATAATTGCCAGCGTTCTTGCTTTATCACCAAGACCGCCCAGCCAGGCATCACTGCTGTCAGCCAGACCATCCAGATGCAGGCCGCCGGTCAGAACTATCCATAAAGTCAAAACCAAAGCCGCACTAACAAGCGGGCTTTGTGTGGAGAGTAACAACTCGATAGTGACTAAAAACGTGCCTACAAGCAAACCAACCAGCGGGTAGAACAGTAAGGAACGTCCCATCGCTGCTGAGGAAACCGGTGTACTCAGCTTCACCGGGAAGATGGTCAGAAACTGCAAAGCAATCAGGAAGGCTTGTCGGTTTAACATCACAAAGCCCCTGCAACGGCGGCTTGTTCGAAAGTGGCCATATTCGCATGAAGGGCGCAGCTTAGTTTTAGTAAAGGCACTGCGACGGCTGCACCACTGGCTTCACCGAGACGCATACCTAGATCGAGCAAAGGCTCTGCATCCAGAGCAGCCATGATGTGTTGATGGCCGGGCTCGGCACTGGCATGACTGAAAATAAACCAGTCCCGGCTGCCAGGACTCAGGTGCTCTGCAGCTAAGGCAGCCACGCTGCTGATAAAACCATCAACCAGCACAGGCAAACCCTGTTTGGCACAGGCGAGATAGGCTCCCGTCAGCGCGGCGATTTCAAAGCCGCCAACGTGCTGCAGAACAGACAGTGGATCATTAAGAGCCGGCTGATGTTTGAGTAATGCCTTCTCAATCACCGCGGCTTTATGTTTAACGCCATCCGTATTCAGGCCAGTACCTGGTCCGGTGAGCGTTTCTGCTGGTAGGTTGAGCAGGGCGCAAGCGATGGCAGTGGCCGAGGTGGTATTACCAATGCCCATATCACCACCGATAAATAGATCCAGCCCTTGTGTCAGACAGCCAGTGACATGATCAGCGCCAACGCTCAATGCTTGTTGGAGTTGTTCACTACTCATTGCTGGCTCAAGACAAAAGTTGTTTGTACCTGACGCGATACGCTGATCTTCAACACCATCAATCGTTTCGAGTTCGTCTACAGAGCCGACATTGATGACTGACAAGCTTGCATTCAGGGAATTCGCCAGCACGCTGATAGCCGCACCACCACTAGCAAAATTATGAATCATGGCCGTGGTCACCGACTGTGGAAATGCAGAGACGTTTTCTGCCATCACCCCATGATCTGCCGCGAAGACAGTGATCTGTACCTTATCAATCTGAGGTAAAGGCATGGCCTGCATAGCGGCGAGTTGGATGGCGAGTTGTTCCAGACGGCCCAGTGAGCCTGCCGGTTTGGTCAGTTGTTGCTGGCGCTGAAAAGCCTGCTCTTGCGCGGCTGAATCAATATTGGCGACAGGGCTTTTTAGCCAGTCATTAAAGTTGTTCATGCAGGCTTCCTTTTAATAGGTGGGGCAGGCCAGCTACTGTCAGAATCACGTTGTCACAAAGGCTGGCAAGTTGCTGGTGTAGCAGCCCGATTTCATCGCAGTAACGACGGCTCAGCTCACCAAGCGGCACAATGCCCATATTGGTTTCATTACTGACCATGACCAGTTCCGCAGATAAGTTGGGCAGACAGGTCAGCAGTGCATCAATTTCAGTACGAAGCTGCGTTTCATCTTCTGTGAGTAACAGGTTAGTCAGCCACAAGGTCAGACAATCCAATAGCAAACATTTTCCTTCTGCATCGACTTGTTGCAACGTGCTAGCAAGATGGATAGGGCTTTCCACAGTCAGCCAAGTTTCAGGACGCTCAGACTGATGGCGGCTGATACGCTGCTGCATCTCATTATCTTGTGCCGTGGCCGTTGCGATATAGGTTACTGGCACAGCAGTGGCTTTAGCCCAGTTTTCGGCCAGCCGGCTTTTGCCGGATTTTACGCCGCCAAGGATCAGGGTTTTACTCATCAGCTTTCCCGCACATTTGTTTCAACGTATCGGTATCAAGGTGCTGCTCAACCAGATCAGCCAGACGCTCAATATCACGCTCTCGCAAGGCATGGTAATCAATCGATTCTACCGAGGCCACCCCCGCCCAACTTAATACCGCGTTTAGGCTCTCAGTGTGTTCAAACAGGCCATGTAAATAGCTGCCCATGATCTGACCGTCATCACTGATAGCGCCATCTGGACGGCCATCGATATGACAAAACGGACGGTTCAAACCGTCGCCGATCGTTGTACCGGCATGGATTTCATAGCCGCTGATTCTGCCCTGATCGAAAGCTAACTCACCTTCAACATTACGTAATTGTTTCTCAGCAGCCAGAGTCGTCGAAATGGCCAGTAGTCCTAGACCTTCTGAACTGCCGGGCGCGCTTTCAATGCCTAAGGGATCATGAATGGCCTCGCCAAGCATCTGATAACCACCACAAATACCGAGCAGTTTACCGCCGTAACGCAGGTGTTTCTGAATCGCCTTGTCCCAGCCTTGTTGCAGCAGCCAGTCAAAATCGGCACGTACATGTTTGGAGCCGGGCAGAATGATCAGATCGGCTGGAGGTATGGGGGCGTCGGGCGCAATAAATTGTAAATCGACCTGTGGGTGCAGGCGCAGTGGGTCGAAGTCGGTATGGTTACTGACCCGTGGGTAGACCGGCACAATGACCTTAAGCTGCTGCTTATCAGAGGCAACCTGCTGCTGATTGATGGCATCTTCCGCCTCTAAATGCAGATCATGCAAGTAAGGCAGCACGCCCATAACAGGAATGCCTGTACGCTGCTCCAACCAGTCGAGGCCAGACTGCAATAAGCTAATATCACCGCGAAAACGATTAATCACAAAACCTTTAATGCGGGCTCGTTCTGTC
Organism: Methylophaga sp.; assembly: GCA_030148085.1. Taxonomy (GTDB): domain Bacteria; phylum Pseudomonadota; class Gammaproteobacteria; order Nitrosococcales; family Methylophagaceae; genus Methylophaga. The sequence continues at coordinate 22,155 of JASBUF010000025.1, forward strand.
GGGCTGAGTAATTCCAAAGTGCCAACAAGATGGGCAAACACGCCTCCGCGATCAATATCAGCAATCAGAATCACCGGGCAGTCGACGACTTCAGCAAAGCCCATATTGGCGATATCGCGGTCACGCAGATTGATTTCAGCAGGAGAACCCGCACCTTCAACCATCACCACCTGATACTGTGAGCTGAGACGTTGATGTGAACTCAACACTGCATCCATCGCCGTAGTTTTGTAGTGGTGGTAGAAGCGGGCATCCATATTGGCAACCGCTTTACCGTGAATAATGACCTGCGCACCGCTGTCGCTATTGGGTTTAAGGAGAACCGGGTTCATATCGGTGTGCGGGGCGAGGTGGCAGGCCTGCGCCTGCACTGCCTGAGCACGGCCAATCTCGCCGCCATCTTCAGTTACAGCACTGTTTAAGGCCATATTCTGCGGCTTGAACGGTGCCACGCTGATATTCTGCCGTGCCAGCCATCGGCACAGGGCGGTCACCAGTGTGCTTTTACCAGCATCGGAAGTTGTGCCCTGTACCATCAGGGTCTTTGAGTTTTGTGTCATAGCTTCTCTAACGCTGCTTGCAGACGTTGCCAGTATTTTTCCGTGCCAGGCAAACCAAATCGTAGGCTGGCTGGCTCATTGAATAAACGCGTCAATATGCCTTGTTCCGCCAGTTGATGATGCACGGCTTCGGCCTTATCTGTCTTGACCCATTGAAACAGATCACAGCCGCCATTAGGTAGCAGAACATAATCTGCAAGCAGCATGGCTAATCTTAGGCTGGACTGCTTCAATTGCTCGCAGGTTTGCTGCTGCCATGTGTTGTCCTGTAATGCCAAAGTCGCGATATAACGCGAGGCATGGGCAATAGGCCAAGGCCCCAAGGTCTGTGCTAGCTTTTCTAGTATCGCTATAGGAGCTGAGACAAAACCGAGCCGGAGGCCCGCAAGCCCGAAAAATTTCCCTAATGATCGCAGTACGATCAATCCTTCAAGTGGACCATGCGCCAGCAGACTGTTTTGAGGCCTGCTGTCGATAAAAGCCTCATCTACAATCAACCAGCCTTGGCGTTGCTGTAACTGTTGGTGCCAGTCTAACAATTGTGTTTTGTTGTACTTTTGGCCTGTCGGGTTATTCGGGTTGATCGCAATAAGCACGTCCAGTGTAGTCAGATCCACATGCTCAGCATTCACAGATAGCACTTCATGTCCTGCTTGCTGCCAGCAATAGGCATGCTCGGCATAGGCTGGAGAGAGGATGCCGACACGTGACTTATCCCGTAAGTAGGGTAGCTGTTGAATAGCCGCCTGTGAGCCCGGCACGGCCAGCAAAGAATCCGTCTGATAATAGGCTTGTGCAGCCTCTAGCAGATCGTCATCGCTTTCAGGTAGGCGTTGCCAGACTGCGGCAGGCAGTTCGGGGACCAGCCAGCCGTTGGGATTGATGCCCGTCGATAAATCCAGCCAGTCTGATTCCGGTCGCTGATAGCGAGCAGCAAACTGGGTTAAACGTCCGCCATGCTCAAGCATAAAACACCCCAAAGCCGAGCGAGAGAATCACTAGCCATAATAGAATGCTGTAGCTGACCAGATGCAGGGCGCGGCGAATATCCCCGTTTTCAGCCTCTCTGCCTGCGCCAAAGCTCGGCCGTTGATGCCACTCCCCGTGATAGCAGGCTGGACCACCAATGGTGACAGCTAACGCTCCGGCACCACTGGCCATCACCGGGCCGGCATTGGGACTGTCATGTAAACCTGCCTGACTGCTCCAGCAATTCAGTGCCAGGCGGGTTTTGCCGAGCAGAGCATAACTTAAAGCGGTGAGTCTGGCCGGAATAAAGTTCATCACATCGTCCATACGCGCAGCCACACGGCCGAAATACAAATAGCGACTGTTTTTATAGCCCCACATGGCATCCAGGGTGTTGATCAGCCGCAGCGTAATCACACCGGGCAGGCCAGCGATTAAAAACCAGAACAAAGCAGCAAATACCGCATCATTGCCGTTTTCCAGGACCGACTCAATGCTGGCATTGGCGATGTTCAGCGTCTCGGTATCACGGCTGACAATGCGGCCAGTCAGTTCGCGAGCCTGAGCCTCATTGTTATTGTTCAGGGCAGCAATAATCGGCATCACATGCTGATACAGGCTTTTATGACCGATGCTTAGATAGAGACCTAACACCGTGAATATGACTCCCAAAATTGGGAGCTGACTTAGCACAGAGGCTATAAGCGTAAAAGGCACAATAAGCAGCAGCCAGGCTAGCCCGCCGCGAGGAATCTGCCAGGAAGGGGCGAGGTCAGAGCGATGCCAGCGACGCTCACAGGCCATCACCAAGTTGCCGAAACCGACTAGCGGATGCCAGCGTTTAGGTTCGCCCAGCAGCCAGTCCAGTAACAAAGCCAGCATCAGCAACAATAGGCTCATCGCTTGGCCGTCTGTCCCCACTGGTTTTGAAATAACACGTGTTCCAGTGACTCACCATGACGCCAGTTTTCAAGCTCGAGCATGGGCGCTGAATAAAATTCATCCACATGACCAAGACAGAGAATAGCGACAGGGCTTGCGCCATCCGGAAGGGCCAGTAGTTTGGCTAACGGCTCAGGTTCGAATAAAGAAACCCAGCCCATACCAAGACCTTCAACACGAGCAGCCAACCACATGTTCTGAATCGCGCAGGCGACGGAAGCTAGATCCATTTCCGGCATAGTTCTACGCCCAAAAATATGTTCGTCACGCTTATCGCATAAGCTGACCACCAGTAATTCGGCGCAGCTATCAATGCCTTCGACTTTCAGTTTAAGGAACTCAGCTTCACGTTCGCCCAGTGCTTTTGCCGTGGCCAGCCGTTCTTTTTCGACCAGTTGTGTAATTTGGCTACGCAGTGCCTTATCGCTAATACGAATAATTCTCCAAGGCTGCATTAGCCCCACACTTGGGGCCTTATGGGCCGCCTGTAGAAGACGTTGAAGCTGATCAGGCTCAATTGAACCGGGGCGAAAATGGCGCATATCCCGACGTTCCGCGATGGCACGGTAAACGGCATCGCGTTCAGCTTGAGTAAAGCTGTTGTTGTCGGGACTTAACTCATCGCTCATGGTTTAGCGATCACTGGCCTTATCGGCTTGATGCAACTGGCTGAAACGAAATGCCAGATGGCAGAGCAAGGCAATGGCAACATAAAACGCGGTATTGGCAAGGTATTGTGGGTAGTAATCAAACAGACGACTGGCAAGCTCAACGAGACTCGGATCTGTGTAACGGCCAGAGAACCAATAAAAGCCACCACTACTGAAGATGGTTGCCATGGCTGTAGACACAGTTACGACTGCAGTCAGTGAAAACAGTAAGGTCCATTCAGGTTGGTAGTGACGTGCTAACCAACGACCACCTAACCATAAACTGCCATAGGCTGGTAGCAGCATGGAATAAGCAGGGGAAAGACAATAACTGCTGACACCACTGATAAACACAGCACTAAAATCTAAAGCCGCTGCCAGGGCAAGTAACAAGGGGAAAGCCCAGCGGCTGCTTAGATAAAATCCAGCAAGCAGGAACACAGCCCATGAGGCACTAGGCAGAACATTGACCGAGGCGAAATGATGGCCACGCGTGACAATCATCAATACAACAAGCAAGGCACCAACAATAAGTTGGTACTGACGAGATAAGCTAAACATGAAAATCTCCGGTGTGCCCACCCGCACACAAAAGGTTAGTCGAACATAATCGCGCGATTATGCATGGCGAATCAGGCCGGTCTCCGGACTTGCAGTGTTTTGCGTCAAACGCCTTCCCATGTATGTACACAGTGGCGGATGTTTGACCTTAGCTTGCTTACCGTTGCGGGGGCAGTATCGGCCTTGCTCAGAGGCGCACCGATTTCCCGTTTACTCATCGCCACAACATGACAATGACACCTGAAACAGGCGCACAGAATAAGAATAGGGTGGGTGAATTGTCAATGTTAAGACCTAACTTACTAATTGATCCCACTTGAAATTTTTAGCCAATTGGATTTGACTCTCATTAACGCAGTCATTATGATGCGCCGCTGCTTTTGGTGCACTGAGTCTCAGTGTTAAACGGGAAACCGGTGAGTCTTTTATAGACAATTCCGGTACTGCCCCCGCAACGGTAAGCGTTCAACGACAGCCATTTAGCCACTGCGAAATATCGTGGGAAGGCGGCGAGTCGGGCAACAGCCAGAACGTGAGTCCGGATACCGGCCCGAAGTTTCATGACAGCTTTAAAGCTGTTCCAACATTAACTCAGGATCGCGGGTGAGCGTATCCTCAGGAGACAATATGAAACATCCCATAAAGGCTCTGCCTTTGCGTGTCTGCGCGCGTCTTACTTTATCTGCACTGGCTTTATCTGCAGCTTCGACCACACTTGCTGAAACCAGCGAAACTTTTGACACCATGACGGTCACTGCCAACCGTATGCCAACGGAAAATGCTTTGGCACCGACGACGGTGATTACTCGCGCCGATATTGAACGTCTGCAAATTAATGATTTGCCAAGCTTGCTGTCGCGTTTCCCTGGCATTGATATGACAATGAGCGGTGGTCTAGGCAAAAGCAGTAGCATCTTCATGCGTGGTACTAACTCTGACCACGTACTGTTTCTGGTTGATGGTGTGAAGTGGTTCTCTGCAACAAGTGGCGGTGCGGCCATTCAGGATTTTCCTGTTAGTCAGATTGAACGTATAGAAATCGTCCGGGGCCCACGTTCTGGCCTGTATGGTTCAGAAGCCATCGGCGGTGTAATTCAGATCTTCACTCGGCAGGCAAAAACCGGCTTTACACCATATGGCGAAGTCTCTGTTGGTAGTCACAATGCACAAGCTGTCACTGCCGGTGCGGCAGGGGGGAATGCCTCTACCAGTTACAACGTGACCGTGAACCATTCTTCAACCAATGGTATTAATGCCAGGGAAGAAAATGATCCCGATCACGATGGTTATCGTAATAAAAGTGTTTCGGCTAAACTGTCTCACCAGCTTACTGATGACTGGTCAGTTGGCCTGAATTTCCTACGTGCCGAGGGTGATAACGAATACGACGGTTTCACGCCAACAAATGACCATACTGCAGATACTGTGCAACAGGTTATGGGCTTTAACAGCGGTTATCAGGTCACCGATAATTGGTCATTTCAATTTCAGCTGTCAGAATCACGTGATCAACTGGAAGACTTTACCAACAACATTTCTAGTGGCGTATTCGATACTCGTCACCGTTTGGTCAGTATCAAGAATCTGATTGATATTGCGCCGGGTCACCTCTTGAATATTGGTTTTGACTACGAACACGATAAAGTCACCAGTTCAAACGAATACTCCGAGAAGTCACGGGATAATAGAGCGCCTTACATCAGCTGGCAGGCAGAAGTTGATCGTTTTAGCTGGTTGTTGAGTGCAAGACATGACAGCAACGAGGCATATGGCTCTAAAAACACAGGTACAGCAGAAGCAGGATTCTATCTCACCGACAACCTGCAGTTGGTTGCTAATGTCGGCACCGGCTTCAAAGCTCCAACATTTAACCAGCTTTACTGGCCTGATCAGGGTTTCTTCGTCGGAAATCCTGAGCTTAAACCAGAAAAATCAAAAAGTTATGGTTTAGGTTTGATCGGCAGTGCTGATTGGGGAACCTGGTCGGTTCATAGCTATCACACTGATATCCGTGACTTGCTGATTTATCAGTTCCCAACGACTCAAAACGTCGATGAAGCTGAAATTGAAGGTATCGAGTTTGACATCGCCACGGCTATTCTGGGGTGGCAGGTGAGTTTCAATGCGGCCTTCCTGAACCCTGAAGATAAAGAAACTGATAAAACGCTACGCCGTCGGGCACAACGTATGGCAAATCTGCATGTTGACCGTCAGTTTGGTAAGTGGGCAACGGGAGCAAGCTGGAAATTAGTTGGACACCGTTATGACGATGCTGCCAACACTAACCGTTTAGGTGGTTACGGTCTGCTTGATTTACGCCTGACATATCAGTTTGCTGATGACTGGTCAGCCAAGCTCAGTGCCAGTAATGTGTTCGATAAGAAATATCAGACAGTCCCTACCTATAATAGCTTGGACAGAACAGTGATGTTTACGCTGACTTACCAACCTTAATTAAGCTTCCCCTTAGCCCGGCTCCTGTTAGACACAGAAAGCCGGGCTTTTTTTTGCAAGTACCGTGCTGGACTCTTCTGAACAGTTAAAACTGGTCACAACTAGTGCCAATCTCTTACAATGAGGCACTTTCCCTTTATGTTTCACAGATAATGACAGATAAATTCAAAGACAAGGGCTTTGCCACCCGTGCCGTGCGCGTAGGACATCGAAGAACCGCGGAAGGTGAGCAGTCTGAACCGATTTTCCCGACATCCAGCTTTACCTTTGACAGCGCAGAGCAAGCTGCAGCGCGCTTTGCGGGTGAGGAGCCGGGCAATATTTATTCGCGTTTTACCAACCCGACAGTGCGTACCTTTGAAGAGCGCCTTGCTGCGCTGGAAGGCGCTGAGTCAACGGTAGCGACTTCCTCCGGTATGTCGGCGATTCTGTCTACGATGATGGCGCTGCTGCAAGCGGGCGACCATATCGTTTCGTCAATGAGCATTTTCGGCACGACCCGGGTCTTGTTTGATAAATACCTGAGCAAATTCGGCATCAGTACGAACTATGTGAAACTCTCTGATCTGGATGATTGGAAAAAGGCAATTACGCCGCAAACCAAGATCCTGTTTTTGGAAACACCGTCCAATCCATTGAATGAAATTGCCGATCTGGAAGCCTTATCCGCGTTGGCGAAAGAAAACGGATGTCTGCTGGTGGTGGATAACTGCTTCTGTACGCCAGCCTTGCAGCAACCATTGAAATTCGGTGCTGATATCGTTGTGCATTCGGCTACCAAATATATAGATGGTCAGGGCCGTTGCATCGGTGGCGCCGTTGTCGGCGATGCTCAGCTTGTGGGTGAAGATGTTTACGGATTTTTGCGTACCGCTGGCCCAACCATGAGTCCGTTTAATGCCTGGACGTTTATGAAAGGGCTGGAAACGCTCGACTTACGCATGAAAGCGCATTCAGCGTCTGCGCTGGAACTGGCAACCTGGTTAGAGCAGCAGTCTGCGGTGAGCAAGGTGTTTTATGCTGGTCTACCGACTCATCCTCAGCATGAACTGGCTAAAAAACAGCAGTCTGCGTTCGGTGGCATTATCGCCTTTGAAATCAAGGGCGGAAAGCAGGATGCATGGAAGCTGATTAACTCGCTGGAATGGATTTCCATTACCGCTAATCTGGGTGATAGCAAAACGACCATTACGCATCCGGCGACGACAACACATGGTCGTCTGACCGATGAAGCACGTGCGCTTGCTGGTATCACCGATGGCATGCTGCGGATTTCAGTCGGCCTCGAAAGTATTGATGATGTCAAGGCCGATCTGGCTCGCGGCTTCGCGGCTATTTAACACTGCGGCATAAAACCTGCATAAGTCACTCCAGACTGCGTGAAACGTCAGATTTTTGTCTCTCCCGATGTGGCGGGGCAGGCTGACTTAACAAAGATGAGTGACTTATGCCATGTCATTACGCCATAAATTTGCTTTAATACTGCTGTTACTGGCCTTACTGCCTGTGCGGCAAGCCGTTGCCGCCACCGAACCGGTCAGCGATGTCCGCGTATTGATCGATGTGTCGGGCAGCATGAAAAAGAATGACCCGCAAAACCTACGCGCACCTGCCATGCGGATGTTGGTGGGTTTAATGCCGGAACAGAGCCAAGCAGGTGTCTGGACCTTTGCCAAGATGGTCAACATGCTCGTGCCATGGAAGTCGGTGAATGACGAATGGCGACAGAATGCCATTGATAAATCGAAAGGCATTCATTCCCTTGGTTTGTTTACCAATATCGAACAGGTCCTGCAAAAAGCCACGGCCAACCAGAAAGCACCCGATCCCAAATTTCGTCGCAGCATGATTCTACTATCTGATGGTTTCGTCGATATCGAGCCCAACAAAGCGGCGAGCCAAGCTTCGCGCCAACGTATTCTCGATCAGATCGTCCCCAGGCTGAAAAAGCTCAATATCACTGTACATACCATTGCCTTATCGGATAAGGCCGACCACGAATTGCTCAAGGCATTATCGATGGCTACTGATGGCTGGTACCGTCAGGCCAACAGTGCAGAAGAGTTGCAACGCATCTTTCTGCATCTGTTCGAACAGGCGACCAGCCGAGACAATGTGCCACTGGCCGACAATCAATTCAGCATCGACAGCAGTGTGAAGGAAATGACGGTCTTGGCCTTCCGTAAGCCGGGTACCCCCGCCACGGTACTGCAGTTACCAGATGGTTCTACAATCAGTCAGGCACAGAAATCTGACAAAGTCCGTTGGCTGAACGAAGCCAGCTTTGATTTAATTACCATCGATAATCCCGTCACTGGTCAGTGGCAGATCAACGCTGAACTGGATCCGGATAACCGCGTCATGGTGGTGACGGATATGCAACTGCGAACCAGTGACTTGCCCAATAATGTGCTGGTGGGGGAGCAGTTCGAGTTTGAAGCCACATTGACGGAAAAAGGTGAGGTGATTACCCGTCCCGCCTTTCTGGATCTGGTTGATGGACATCTCAGCAGGCAGCAGGTGGAACATCAGGAAGACTTAACCTTGCAACGTGAAGCTGATGAAGCCATTTACCGCGCTACCTTGGGTACCGGCTTTGAGGCGGGCCGCAATGATGTCATCGTGACGATGAGAAGCGCGACGTTTGAGCGTCAACGTCGTCAAAGTATCAACGTGATTGCCTCGCCTATCAGTGTGGAAAGCAGCCAACTGGAACAGGCGGCGCGTAGCCACCGGGTTGAAGTTCAGGCTGACAGTAGCTTGATTCAGCCGCAAAGTTTGCAGATCAGTGCCTTACTGCGAGAACAGGACGGCAATGAATGGCCATATGAAATGCTTAAAATTGGCGATAACGTCTGGCGGCTGACCATAACTGATCTAGCGCCGGAGTTAGATTACACCTTGTCGCTACAACTACGCGGTGAAACGCCGGAAGGCCGAAAAGTCTTCTTATTACCGGAGCCGATTGCCCTGCATGACATGGCTGTTCCGGCCATCGCAGAAGAAACGGCGAGTGAAATAGTCGACATGCCGGTACAGGAAGAAAGCAGCGTAGAGGAAACGTCGGCAATCAACGAGCCTGATGTGTTGGAAACGACAGTAGAACCGGAGCCAGCAGCCATGTCAGATACGATGAAGTTATTGATCGGTAATGCGATTATTCTGCTGCTGTTATTGGCAGGCGTGATCTGGTGGCGCAAACAAACGGCAATGGCTGTATCGGCAGGAGAGATGATTTAAATGAACCTGACTGATCCTATTCTTGAATTGCTAGCCTACGAAGTGGCGATTATTTTCGCCATTATCGCTGGGCTATTGATAGTCAGAACATTAAAAAAACAACGTCGGGTCAATGCCGATACCGCGAAAGCCGTCAAGCTGATTAAACAGCACCGCGATCAGCGCGAAACTGAACTAAAAGCGCTTTTGGCTGAACAGTATGGTCTACAAGGCGATGAACTGGATACGGCGCTGGCCGGTTTTATGGAGCGGGAGAAACTGCTTCAAAAATCATTGCTTAAAAGCTTTTTTGAGCAGGATGGTAAAAGCTTTAGCGATATTCCCTTGCAGTTAGAGCATGCTGTTAATGCCGGGCTTAACTTACTGCCACTAGCAACCAGCACAGCAGCACCTGAGGCGACAGTTGCCGAGGCTGACGAGACAGACTTTGAATCTGTCACTGAAGTGGAGCAACAACCAGAGCTTTATGAAGACAGTGATGAAACGTCTCTGGAAGAAGCTACAGCGCCAGCAGAACCTTCTTCAGATACGGTGTTCAGCGATGCCAGTTTTATTGAAGATGCTGCTGATGCCTTCGCGATAGAAGAAAGCACAGACGACACCGTCGCTAATGTCGATGAAGCCGCTTTTGACGATGAAAGCGTGCAGTCAGATTCTTTGGATGAGGTTGAACCAGAACCATACTCTCAGGTATCAGAGGAAGATATTACTGAACAGGGATCAGTGCCTAGTCAGGATAATGCGCTCAGCACCGATGATATCGAAGCGTTGCTGAATGGCGAATCGTTTGATCTGCACGATGACACTGTTACTGAATCCGCCGATGAATTCGTTGAAGACGACATGGTTGATGTCTCTCAGACAGAGGACAACCCTGACGACAATTTAGAGATAGAAGCGGTAGCGTCTGAGATGGATGAGCTAGATGATGCCGAAATCACTGAAATTGACGGAAACCTAGCTGCGGCAGAAGTGAATGAACCATCCTGGCTCAATGAGGATGATTTGGAGCGCTTTGCAGACAGTGACGAGAACATTGAGATCCCGGGTGATCCAGAGAACCTGCATGCAGCCATGCAGCAAGAACATGACGACACTGAGTCCCACACAGAAGATGAGCAGCAAGAGCAGGCAGAAAGCGTCCCCCTAGTTAAAGGCTTAAAAGGGTTTGTTCGTAGCGAAAGCTTTAATTTCACACCTCAGACTCTGACTGACACAGATACGGTTATCAGTGACGACCTTGCCCAAGACGAATCGGAACAAGGTTTTGCTGCCGAAATAATTGAACAAACTATTAGTAGGGGCGACACTCTTGCCGAAGCCGAAGCCGAAGCCGAAGCCGAAGCCGAAGCCGAAGCCGAAGCCGAAGCCGAAGCCGAAGCCGAAGCCGAAGCCGAAGCCGAAGCCGAAGCCGAAGCCGAAGCCGAAGCCGAAGCCGAAGCC
>JASBUF010000028.1 GCA_030148085.1 Methylophaga sp.
TAACAAATTCCTACCAAGGGAGGATTAATAAAATTCAACGTAACGGTTGATTTCCCAATCGGAGACATGACGCATGTACTCCACCCATTCCATGTGTTTCAGTTCCAGAAACTCTTTAGCGAGTCCTTCACCTAATGCTCCTTTCACGACTTCGTCTTTCTCCAGCGCCAGCAATGCTTCGTGCAGGTTCTGTGGCAGGATGCCGATGCCGTTCGCTTCCAGCTCGGCCGGGGTCATGTCATACAGGTTGCTGTCGTGACCTTTGCCCGGATCCAATTGGCGTTCCACACCGTCCAGACCGGCAGCAATCGCCGCAGCCGCTGTCAGGTATGGGTTACAGGTGCCATCCGGCAGACGCAGCTCAATGCGGCCGTAAGGAATACGAACCATGGTTGAACGGTTGTTGTTGCCGTATGAGATATAAGCAGGTGCCCAGGTTGCACCTGACAGAGAGCGGCCAACCACCAGACGTTTGTATGAGTTAACGGTTGGAGCAGCAATCGCTGTCAGTGCAGGAGCATGCTCCAGGATGCCAGCCATAAAGTGATAGGCAAGTTTGGATAAGCCCAGACCATTTGGATCACTGTCATCATGGAACAGACTCTTCTCACCATCACCAATCGACATGTGCATATGCATGCCATTACCAGGTCGGTTGCTGAATGGTTTCGACATGAATGAGCAGATCATGCCCATTTCATTGGCGATTTCACTAGCACCCATTTTGAACATGATGTAGTCATCAGCGCTCTTGAGGCAGTCGGCATAGGTGTAGTTGATTTCGAACTGACCGTTGGCATCTTCGTGGTCGATTTGATAGATGTCCAGACCGACTTCGATCAAGGCTTCTGTCATTCTTTCCAGATAGGGACCCTGACGCTTGATGCCTTTGTAGTCGTAACACGGTTTTTGCAGGGTATCGGTTACATCACAAGGAGATAACTGACCGGTCACCGGATCTTTTTTCAGCAATGAGAACTCAGGTTCCAGACCGGTGTACAAGATCCAGCCTTTTTCTTTCAGGCGTTCGATTTGTTTTTTCAGCACTACGCGGCTGTCATGATCGTAAGGCTTACCATTGACATGACCGTCACAGATAATGCGGGCATAACCAGGCTGCCATGGCAGCAGGCTCAACGTGCTCAGATCACCGATCGCCATGTAGTCAGGGCCATTCGGTGCAATACCCATACCCCAGATAGCACCACCGGCAAAACCTGCACCATTCTTGAGAATGTCTTCCAGATGTGAAGCGGGAACGGATTTAACCTTAGCAACACCATGAATATCGACAAACTGAGCCAAAACATATTTGACGTCGTTGTCTTTCAGAAACTTCTTCGCCTGTTCGAGCTGGGCGGATTCCAGAAGTGTGTCGTTGTGTTCGTATTTCATTTGCTCTTTCCTTCTGTTTTAAAAACAGCGTTAATAATTAAGCGTTGTAATAGAAATTGAATCCCACAGGCCCACCACCCTGCTCTTCGATAATGCCGAGCAAGGCTTTCCACAGATAAGGTCCGAAGGTACCGTCACACCAGATGCGATAGACAGATTGGCCATTCAGCGTCTGTTTCAGCAGCGTTGCCGAGACGCCGGCGATAACGGTCATAACAAGGCGATTATCTTCAAGTGAGCCGTTATCCAGATCGATCGCACACACTTCTGAAAATAATGCTGGGGTCAGCTCACCGCTGACGATAAAAGCCGCATCATTGCGTAGTACTTTATGCACACCGCTTTGTTCAACGGCAGTGTCGCTGAGCGTTTTGGCAAGTTGGTTTTCCGGTTTGTCTTCCAACAGGAATTCGGTATTACCTAAACGCATCACCAGACTGCCGTTCTCCTGCGACGTCCAGCTATTGGTAGTTTCGGGAAGCTTAATTCCTGCTGCCTTTAACCAGTCCGCTGCCTGCGGACCTTTCACACCAAAACGGTTAAGATTGCTCACATCGCAGATACTCAAGGTCTTGCTGCGTGTGGCTTCTACATCGGCATCTGCAAAGCTCAAAGCTGTTTGCATGCCATTTACATCGCCGCTCACTGGTTTTTTCAATGCGTGAGCAAAGGCGACCGGACTCATTAATACAGCGTCTTGCATCTTCACTCTCCTCAACTCTCTAAAAGATGAAAAAACGGGGCGTTACAGGCGGTGGCTGACACCATCGCACCGGAATCGGTACGGATCTGGAATCGGGCACCGTCGTTGGTTTGCTCAGGTGGCACAAAGGCAAAGCCAATGTGACGATTGAGGTAACGGCTGTAAGAAATACTGGTGACACGCCCCGAAATATTGTTGGCACTATCAATCACCAAGTTGCATTCATTTGGCAGTTCACCGTTGAAGCCCTGATCCAGCACAAAGGTGGTCAGTTTCTTATTCAACGGTTTCTTCGCTAGTATTTTCAGACTGCGTTGACCAATGAAGAACGGTTTGTCCATCGCCACCAATGAATCGGAATGCGCTTCAAACGGATTGGTCAGACCATCCGTATCATGGCTAATGAGGTGGTGCCCCATTTCCAGACGCAGCAGACGTTGAGCATCAGTACCAAATGGACGGATACCAAATGCTTTACCCGCTTCCATCACCGCATTCCAGACGTGAAGTCCCGCCTTGTATGGCACATGGATTTCAAACGCCAGGTCAGACACAAAGCTCACCCGCATCAGTCTGGCATCAACACCTGCTACTTTGCCGGTACGGAAGGCACCATCAGGCATCGCAGCGGCTGACACATCGATATCGGTCAACTGCTCGACCACTGAGCGTGAAGCAGGACCTGCAACAGTCATCGCAGCCATCGCACCAGTTAGGTTGACCAGCGTGACCTGCATTTTCCAGAGCTGCACATTACGTTGCATTTCACGATAAACAGTGGCGGCATTCGATGAGTTGGTTGATACATAGAACTGATCGTCGGCCATGCGTACCGCGATGCCGTCATCGAGCATGACACCCGCTTCGTCGAGCAACATTGCGATGCGGCTTTCACCGACTTTCTGACCAGCAAATTTGCCGGTATAGAAGCGTTCGAGGAACGCGGCAGCATCTGGACCAAATACTTCGATCTTGCCCAGCGTACTGCCGTCGATCATGCCAACTTTCTCACGCACAGCCAGTGCTTCTTGTTGCACAGCATCAGCAGCTGACAGCTTGACGCCTGCAGGGGTATAAAAGCCAGGACGCATCCAGATACCGGCTTCAAACATTTCACCACCATTATCGACATGCCATTGATGCATAGCGGTATAACGGTGAGGATGGAAGCCACGACCACCTAAGTGCCCGATCGGGGTTGGGTGGAAGAAAGGACGGGCAGTCGTGGTTCCGATCTTTTCAACCGGCAGTTGACGGATACGAGCCAGGATTCGAATCGCATTCATATTGGAATGCTTGCCTTGGCTTGGCCCCATACCAACGGTGGTGAAACGCTTCATCAATTCAATATTGTCGAAGCCTTCTTTCGCCGCGTTGATGAAATCCTTGACCTGAATATCTTCGTCAAAATCGACAAAGTTCTTGCCTTTAGGATGATTCACAATCGGGTAAGGATGGCTTGGTGATGAGCTCAAGGACTGCTTGACGCTGTCCACAGCCACCACTTTACCCATGTAGTTCATCGCTTCAGCAGCAGCGCGGCGACCATCTTGCATACGTGCTTTCAGCTCAAATACGCCATTGACTTTACCGGCTGCAAACACGCTTTCTGGTAATTGAGCGGGTACAAATTGCTGAATGCTATCGTCGTAACGCATTTTGGTGCCAGCCTGATACAGCAAGGCTGCAGCAGGTGCCCAACCGGCGCTCATGGCCACCCCATCACAGGCCAGACGCACACTGCGACTGGTGTCAGCTTCAGCTGTGGTTTCGTCATAAGGACAGACCACGACTTCTTTTACACCCAGCTTGTCTCCAGCAGCGACTGCTTCATAAATGCAGCTGCCTTTATGAACCGCGATGCCTTTGTCTTTCACTTTCTGAGTGATGTCCTGAGCAGCACCGTCACGACGCATATCAATAACTGCGACTACTTCGACACCGACAGAAGCCAGATCTAATGCAGTACGGTAACCGTGGTCATTCGCTGTAACCACCACACCTTTATTAAAAGGTTTGACGGCATAACGGTGAACCAGACGCTGTGCCGCAGAGCCGAGCATCACACCAGGCAAGTCGTTGTAGCGGAATACAGGCGGTTGTTCAAATACACCGGCCGCTACAATCACAGTTTGTGCGCGGACTTTAGTGATACCGCTTTTTTCAACGATAGGCACCAAGTTGTCACCATAGTAACCGCCGGCATAGGCATCAATGATCACGCGAATATTGGCTTGTGACTCAACCGCTGCCTGCAAGGTGCTGAGGGTGTCTGTGGCAGCCGGATCGCCAGCCAGATCATAGGTCAGGCTACCGCCGATTTGACGGTTTTCATCAACCAAAATAACGCTAAAGCCTTGCTCTGCTGCTTCCAGTGCTGCTGACAAACCAGAGGCACCGGCACCGATGATCAGTACATCACAGTGCGCATAACGCTTCGGTTTGATATGGCGTGGGTAGTTGAAATTGACTTTACCCAGACCCGCTGCTTTACGGATCTTGTCTTCCCAGAATGGGAACATACGCTTTGGTTTGTAGAAGGTTTTATAGTAAAAACCGACCGGCAGGAACGGTGACAAGTAATCGATGTACTTGTTTTTATCTTTGATAACGCCGCCATCGGTGTTGACCGCTTCCAGTTTCATACCATTGCTTACCGGCCAGACGTCGGCACGGATATTGGTGTCTTCGCCATCGGTCATCAACGCATTGACGTCATGGTTGGCAAAGCTCAAGATGCCACGAGCACGGTGATATTTGAAGCTACGACCCAATACTTTGACGCCGTTTGCCCAAAGCGCACTACTGATAGTGTCGCCTTCGTAGCCCTGAACCTGTTGGCCTTCGTATTCGAATGTCAGTGGCTTGTCGCGGTTGATCCACTCGCCACGTTTTTTGGCAATTCGACTGCTCATTGTTTTTCCTCCTGACCGGCAATGTAGGTTCGGCTTACTTTGTCAGTCATCGTGTCGCGTTCGGCGATAAACCAGGTGCCGCTCGGGCCGTGGTACCACCATTCTTTTTTGAGGCCGGGAGCGCCATTGCGATAGTGCACATAGGCCGCCCACTCTTTATCGGTGCATGTATCCGGGTCTGGCATGTCACGATATTCACCGCCATAGGTGAATTCGCTCAGAGGCCGGATACCGTTGATTGGACATTGAAGTAATTTCATCGCCTTACTCTCTTAATGGCCGACCGACGCAGCGCCTTTCTCGCCGGTCAGTTCGTAGTCTTCAAAACGGGATAAACGGAATGGCTTAATCAGATCTGGCGCCATGTCACGGGCAATGGTTTCTGCCATCGTCTTACCGCTGATTGGCGTGGCCTTGAAGCCCCATGTTCCCCAACCGGCATCGAGGTAGAACCCTTCTACTGGTGTCTTACCCATAATCGGCGCAAAGTCAGGTGTAATATCAGCCATACCCGCCCACTGACGAACCACTTTGACGTTGGAAAGGAACGGGAACATATCCGTGATGTGCGTGGTGAGGCCTTCGACGAAGTCGAGTGAGCTACGGGTTGAGTGCACTTCATATGGATCTAAAGAAGAACCCATGACCAACTCACCACGTGAAGACTGGCTCACGTACACATGCAGACTGCCTGATACCAGAATGGTGTCGAGCCATGGTTTCATCGGCTCACTGACACAAGCTTGAAGCGGATGAATCACTATCGGTGTTTCCACATCGACCATGTCAGTGATGCGTGGTGTGAAACCGGCTACGGCTGAAAGCACGCGATTGGTTTCGATGTAACCTTTATTAGTGTTAACACCAACCACCTTGCCGCTTTTGACATCAATGCCGGTCACTTCAGTCATCTGGAAGATTTCGACGCCCATACGATCGGCTTCTTTGGCATAGCCCCAAGCTACGGCATCATGACGTGCCACAGAACCCGGCGCATGATAGAGCGCACCCAGGATAGGTGCCTGACCGCTACATTGAATATCCAGTTGTGGACAGGCTTTGGAAATTTCATCTGGGCCAACGACGTAGCTTTCAACGCCAACATGTTTGTTGACTTCAGCACGCCAGCGCATGGTACGCATTGCAGATTCGGTGTGTGCCAGTGTGAAGTGACCACGAGTCGAGTAGAACAGGTTTAAATCCAGTTCTTCTGACAGGTCTTCATACATCTTGACGCTGGCGTCGTAGAAATTGACCCCTTCCGGAGTCAGGTAGTTGGAACGAACAATCGTGGTGTTACGGCCGGTGTTACCACCGCCGATGTAGCCTTTTTCCAGTACCGCCACATTGGTGATACCAAAATCTTTGGCCAGGTAGTAGGCAGCGGCTAGGCCGTGTCCCCCACCACCAATAATGACCGCGTCGTAGCTTTTCTTGGGCTGCGTGCAGTCTCTGAAATACCTCGGTGCCGGATATTCACGACTGAGACCATATTTCAATAGTCCTAATGGCATTGTTAACCTCCACTGCCGTGGTGTTGCTTACCGCTCGCTAGGGAGTAGATAAGAACCACCACCTTAATAGTAAACATTGTTTCATCAAATGAAACTTTAGTGTCATTTACGCATGCCTGTTTTTTTCTGTCAATACATTTTGTAAACTTTTTTTCACTTGATGAATCTTTTGGTAATAAAAGTGTCAAAATCTCATGTATAATCAAAGCCCTGACAAAGGCTCTATTTGGAGACATTTCAAGCGTGAACAATAAAGAACCGCTTGCTGCTGCAGGGACAGCAGCCCACACACTCGACAAACATCTTGGCAACACACTCCGCCATTTACGGCTTGAGAACGGCTTAACTATCGCCGAAGTGTCCAAACGGGCTAACGTCAGCCGAGGCATGTTGAGTAAGATTGAAAACGGACTCACGTCACCGAGCCTCGAAAAACTGGAGCATCTGGCTAACGCCCTCGGCGTCACCCTCTCCCGCCTGTTCCACGACTACGACACGCCTAAAGCTGGAGCACAGTACGTGCGTCATGGTGAAGGCATGGAAGTCGTCCGCCGTGGAACCAAGAGTGGCCATACCTACCACTTGCTCGCCTATGACACGGGTCCGAAAAAACTGTTTGAACCGTTCCTGATTTCGCTGGAGGAAGAAAGCGAAGTGTTTGATCCGTTTGAGCACACCGGTACTGAATTCATTTACATGCTGGAAGGCAAACTGGAGTACTCGGTCGGCAACAATATGTATGTGCTTGAACCCGGTGACTCGCTCACCTTTAATGCTGAACAGCCGCACCGGCCGATGGCCAAACTGCAGATGCCAATCCGCTACCTGGCCATCATCTACTACGATAGCCTCGACGATTTTGAGAACGATCAACATAGCTAACTCATGACTGTGATTGCCGGACCAAAATGGCGGCCATGTCAGTAAAGCTTTGCATTAGCTGTTGTTTCAGTTCTGGGGAATAGGAAAGCTTGTCAAGCGCCATCGACATGCTGGTCAGCCAAGCCTGGCTGACTTCTTCAGTGATATCGACGTGAGCGTGAATTTGACGCACATTGGAATGGCCCCATTTCTCTGCATAGAGCTTGGGACCACCGAACATGCCTGAAAAGAAATTGAATTGCTCCATGCGGGCATGAGCCATACCATGGCCACGCAGGTGTAGAAGGAACACCGGCTTACCGACTTCTGTCGTTTCAAGTATCGTGCAAAACGTCTCGACTAACTGGTTGACACCCTCGGCACCACCAATTTGATCGTAAATAGTTTCGCGACGCGTTTTCACCGCTTGTTGCATGCTTACCCCCACAACGTCAGCAACAATCATGGGTCGATTGTGAGCGGGTTAAAGCGGCAAATAAATACCGATGAGTGCGTACTACTTAGGGGGTATAAACACTCTTAATGTGCACGAATTTTTATTTATATCTACCTGATTTTTAACTTTATTATTTATTTACCGCGTATGCTCTTTGTTCTAATAAAGCTGCACGATTGATGATATGAAACAGTAGATTTTGTTCATTCACTCCGGATACCGCTTCAGCACCGGGGCCGATTGCATACACAGCAACATCTTCCCCACCATGCGTTTCCGCTTCAAGCGCTACCAAAGCTTCTTGATGGTAGCCCGGCTTTGTCGTGTCAACATGGCCATGATCATGACGACCAGCCTGAATGGTATGCTCGTAACGGCTATCGGCATCCGTCGCTTCGCCCGCATAAAAACCTCGACCATTCGCATAGCCTAAGGTCGTGTACGGTAAACCATCGGCTGCCTTGGCTGTTTTTCCCTCACCGACATTGATGACTTTCCCGAGGATTGGATTTCCTCGTTTCGGGTAGCCTGCCATGGTAAACACATGGCTATGGTCGGCTGTCACAATAATTAGTGTGTCATCACGCTGAGTTTTCTCTAAAGCCACAGCGACAGCACGAGACAATTCAATCGTGTCATTCAACGCATTGAAGGCATTCCCGGCATGATGAGCATGGTCGATTCGTCCGCCTTCAACCAACAGCAAAAAGCCATCCTCATTGTTATCGAGGATATCAATGGCTTTGGCCGTCATTTCACTTAAAGAAGGCTCACCCTTTTTATCTTTATGTCGATCAGCCTCGTAATGCATATGCGACTCGTCAAACAAGGCTAGCAGCTGTGACGTGTTCGCAGTGTCAATAAGGTCGAAACCCGCCTGGTCAATTACGTATGTGCCTTGCGGGTAAATCTTATGCCACTCATTAATTAGGTGTCGCCCATCAGTACGGTCACCCTCAATCTCACTCTGTGCATCAGCAGTATTAAACACCTTATCGGCAGGCAAAAAATGTCGACGTCCCCCGCCCATCACAACGTCAACACCATTAATTGTTGATGCTTCGGGATAACGCTGTTTCAGCCTTGCTTCAAAACTTATAAGCTGCGAGGCAATATCTTCACAACCTGCTTTCACAGCGGCTTTAGAAAGCTTTGAGTTATCTTCCCAACTGCGTTCCGGTGCCTTGGCATAGGTCGCCGCCGGCGTAGCATGGGTAACACGTGTGGTCGTAACAATGCCGGTAGCCAGCCCCGCCATTTCAGCGAGCTCCAGCGCGGTCATTAATTCATTACCCTGAACTGTGCTGCAGTTGCCACGCTCAACATCTTCATCAATAGCGATAATACCGGCATCGGTTTTGACACCACTTATGATGGCCGTCATCGTCCCCGCCGAGTCCGGCGTCTGGGCATCCACATTGTAGGTTTTCGCTAAACCGGTAAACGGAAAGGTTTCGAAACTCAGGCTATTTTCCTCACCAGCAAGCCCTTTATTCTGCCCGTCGAGAATGCGCGCCGCGGTAATGGTCGAGACGCCCATTCCATCACCAATAAACAGGATCACGTTTTTGGCTTTGTTCTTACTCAGAATCGGCTTGGTAGCCAATCTTGCTTCCGCATCCTGGTACCAACTGTTATTACGTTGCGAGTCTGGAATCAGTGGCTGTGTAGCCTGCACCAGGGCGGGAAATATAAATAGTAGAAACGCGATCACGCGGTTTCGGGCTATCACTTAGTCATTCCTTATTCAGATAACGCAAACACACTAGCAGTGTCATATGACAAACACTTTTCACCTACTCTTCTAGCCGAACTCAACCTCACCGTAATAGTCACCAAAGACAATTTCGATACGCAAACGTTGTCCAGTCTGTCGAAGTGAATCAGGATCAGCAACTGCGTCTATCCACTGTTTTGCCTGTTCCGGTTTCACCAGATTACAGATGTCACCTACCGGCCAGTGGAAATAGACTTCATTTTGTTTTTTTAATGCCAATACATCAGCATCTGTTGTTTCTGGTATTGGAATGTATGAACTGAACAGCTCCAATCCGCCCTGACGTTCCGTATCGTTGGCAAAATATTCTAGAGACACATCCCAGCCACGAACCAGGCCGTTTGTCTCATCTCCCTGTTCTAGGCTGAAACCATACATCGCCAGCGTGCGGTCATTGAGCTTGGGGAGTTTTTCCAGTGCTTTTTGAATGGACTTTACGGCCTCCCTATCCGTATCAGTGAGTGCGTCTTGTCTCAGTAACCAGTCACCGAGGGAATACGCCGCTTTCAGGAGAAGTTTATGGGATTTATCTAACTGGATATTGGCCATTTTTAAGTCTTATAGAAGGATGTTTTTCACTGTATTCCGACTGATTGCAAATCAATAACAACTGCAACCAAACTCTCATAAGCCCTTAATCAAACTGATAAAAAGTTCACGTTATGGAAAGAAAGGAGTAGATTAGACACATGGAGCATAGCGTTAAGGATAACACTGGCCACAAAGGAACTAGAATCATGAATATAAAATCATCATTCAGTCTGGCAGGCTCGCTCATATTTCTCGCTTCACTCAGTAACAGCAGCTTTTCTGCCCCAGGCCCCTGCCAAGGCCCTAACAAGAACGACCCCGGTTGTAACGACCCACCGCCTCCGCCCCCATCGGCAATTGTCGTGAACAGTGCCACTGTGGATTGGTTCAATGAGAAAATCACTATTCGGGGTAACAGCTTAGACACGGCAACAGACTTCATATTGGGTGGCAGTGTCCCCATCACGCCACTGGATGTCGCGGCCAGCGAAGTTAACCTCCCCTTTGATACCGATGTCGCGAATGCAGTCACCGACAAGGGCAATTATCAGCTTAATATCGACGGAACTGATGTTCTCTCGTTATTTGTGAAATCTCAAATAATCGCATCGGATGCCACAGGGTGTCCCTGCGAAGCGGCTTGGAATGTTCAAGTCGGTGGGCAGCAAGCACCAGAGTGTCTGCAAATTGTAGGTAATAATTCACCTGATTACGCAGACATTGCAGGAACAATATACACAGACCCGACAGATCCTGCTGTGTACCCACAATTTCCTATTGGGGCTTCTTTTAATCCCAACAGCCCTGTCGATTCAGTATGCAGACTGGTCCAAGTGGATGGTGATGGAACGGTCACCGAACTCACCACATTCAGAATAAATGAAATCCAACAGGAGGATTGTGCCTTCTTGCTGACCAACACCTACTGTGCAACGGTAGTGCCGTAGTTGAGATTGAACAATGTCCAGTCAAAACAGACAGTATTCACTCCGTCGTCAAGGTCAGCTAAAGTTAGGCTTGCTGAGGCTCTCATTGGTTTCACCACTACTGGTGATAGCATCACAGCTTGGCGCTGCTGAAGTTTACAGCGTTCAGGTTGATAGAGATGAGCAAAAGCTTATCGTCACAGGCACCGACTTTAACAACTCAACGTCGGTAAGCTTGGGCGGCATCGAAGTGCTCAAAGCTAATGTCAGTGCCGACCAGTTTGACATCCCTTTTGCAACTGCTGTTTACTCAGCAATTCAGTGGGAAGGCAGTTACAACCTAATTCTGGATGATACTGTTCGTATCTCGGTATATATTGATGCCCCCATAGTGGCACCTCCGCCTCCACCGCCTCCTGGCGGCCCCGACTGCCCATGTATTACGGGTTGGCAAGCGGCCAATGTGTACCCAGATACCTACCTGTGTGGTGATGGTGAGGATGGCACTCAGTCTTATATCTATGGCAGTAGCTTCGTTGATGGCTCTTTCCTATCTGCTGCCTTTGATCCAAACAATATCTACTATGACCCACTAAATCCAAGCAACTCCATTTCTTATTGTGTTCTTTTAGATAGCAGTAATAACTTCCTCGTATCCGAACCTGTAGTGAACGAAGATCAATACTTGGACTGCTACAGTTGGATGTGGACAAACGCTTGTTTGTAAGTTGCCGAGTCACTCGTATAGCTATCAAGATTTGATCAAGTCATTTAGTGAAGCAAATATCAGCTTTTAACTTTACTTTCGATGATAGAAAAAGGACCTGAGTGATATTCAGCTTACACAAACTACCAGCGAAGATAGTCAGTCAAACTAACTCATCAAAATAGTTTCACTACACAAAAACGGTAGTGACCAAATAACCGGTATAGGCAACGTAGGCTGCCAGTAGCAGCGATGCCTCAACACGGTTGATACGTCCTTGACCACGAAAGCCATAACCAAAGAGAAACAATGAAATTGTGAGGGCCAACATTACCAGCACATCACGATAGATGACTTCGGCCCCCACTACCATCGGCGAAATGCTGCCAGCAATACCGACCACGGCAAGCGTGTTAAATAAGTTCGAACCGAGAATATTACCCAAAGCGAGATCGTGCTCACCTTTACGCGCCGCAATCAACGACGAAGCCAGTTCCGGCAGTGATGTACCCACCGCCACAATGGTTAAGCCAATAATTAAATCACTGACGCCCAGTGCATGGGCTATCTCAACCGCACCCCAGACCAACAAACGCGAGCTGAGAATCAGCACGAGCAAACCAACAATAAGCCAGAAAATGGCACGTTTTAACGGCATAGGTCGCTGACTCAGCTCGTCTGAGACCTCATCAGCAAAACTATCTTGCGGCTTGTTCCGACCTTGTACTATGGTCCAGCCCATCAAACCAGCAAATACCAGCAGTAACACAACGGCATCCCAGCGTGATAAAAATCCGTCCCACATCTGCCAGGCAGCAAAGACAGTGATTAACGTCAAAATAGGTAATTCGCGCCGCAACACTTGTGAATGAACCACAATCGGGCTGAGTAATGCTGTCAGGCCCAGTATCAAAGCGATATTAGTAATGTTCGAGCCATAGGCATTACCCAAGGCAATACCGGGATTACCCTGCGAGGCCGCTAGCGCTGATACCACCATCTCTGGTGCCGAGGTGCCGAAGCCGACAACCACCATACCTATTAATAATGCAGACATCCCGAGATAACGTGCCGTAGCCGCCGCCCCCTCCACAAAACGATCTGCACTCCACACCAGTACCACCAGACCGACAATAATCGATACAAAAGCCAAGCTCATACACTCACTCCACGAGCAACGGTAAACATTGATTCATACAGGCATAAAAAACCCAGCAATGCTGGGTTAGTTTAGTGTATTTCTTGGGACAGCGAGAGTCGAAGCAGGCCGACCCCGAAGCTGTGTTCAACTGACGTTATAGAGAAAGATGTATTCCCCGGCCAGCCGATACTTATTTGATTTTCATGATGCGGGCTTTGTCACGACTCCAGTCGCGTTCTTTTTCAGTCGCGCGTTTATCGTGTAGCTGTTTACCTTTAGCAAGCGCAATTTGCAGTTTTGCCATGCCTTTAACCCAATACATGCTCAATGGCACGAGAGTATAACCTTTACGCTCTACGGCACCGATAAGCTTGTTGAGTTCACCACGATGAAGTAACAGCTTCCTGTCTCGTTGTGGCTCAGGCTTGATGTGCGTCGAGGCCGTCTTTAATGCAGTGATTAACGCATTCGCTAACCACGCCTCACCGTTACGTATATGAACGTAACTGTCATTTAACTGCACTTTGCCGTCACGCAGACTTTTGACTTCCCAACCTTCTAGCACCAGTCCTGCCTCGAATTTTTCTTCAATGAAAAACTCGTGACCGGCTTTGCGGTTCATCGCGATGGTGTTGTCGTTGGAAGGTTTCTTTTTGCTCTTATTTGCCATCGGCACATTATAGAGAGTTTGTCCGTGGTATTCATTATTTATGCGTAATATCAGCTAAACCAGCTTATTTGTTGAATTCATTCAATTTTGGTTACAATCGAGACAATTTACGCGCAATCTGGGAACACAACATGGCAAGACCGACAAAGTCGATACACGGTGAGTGGACATCTCGATGGGCTTTTATACTCGCAGCCACGGGATCGGCAGTTGGTCTTGGCAATATCTGGAAATTCCCCTACATCACCGGTGAAAACGGTGGCGGTGCCTTTGTTCTGGTCTATCTGGCCTGTATTGCGGTGATCGGTATTCCGGTGATGATGGCAGAAGTGCTGATTGGCCGACGCGGTCGCCAGAACCCAATCAACAGCCTGAAATCACTGGCTGAAGAAGAAGGCCGGCCAAAGGCCTGGCGCTGGCTGGGCGCGATGGGGGTGTTAGCTGGTTTCTTAATTCTGTCCTACTACAGCGTGATTGCCGGTCAGGCGCTTGCGTATATCCCCCGCCTCTTTTTTGGCGTGTTTGAAGGTGTAACGCCTGACGGTGCTGCCAGTATTCACTCAGCTTTAGTCAATGACCCGGAACGGCTACTCGCATGGCATACTATCTTTATGCTGATTACGATGTTTGTGGTTACTCGTGGCGTTCAGCATGGGCTGGAAAAGTCCGTACGTTTTATGATGCCCACCCTGTTTATTATTCTGGTTATGCTGGTCGGTTATGCGGCCAATACCGGCGAAGCCTTTGACCGCGCCTTGCACTTTCTGTTTGACCCTGACTTTTCCAAACTCTCAGCCAACGCCATCTTAACGGCGATGGGCCATGCCTTCTTCACTCTGAGTCTGGGTATGGGCGCCATCATGGTTTACGGTTCTTATCTGCCGAAGAAGACCTCTATCTTTAAAGTCTCGGTAACGATTTCGTTGATGGATACCGGTGTTGCTCTGCTGGCCGGTCTGGCGATTTTCCCGCTGGTCTTTGCCAATGGTATGGAGGCTGGTGCTGGCCCCAGCCTGATTTTTGAAACCCTGCCTATCGCCTTTGGCCATATGGCAGGCGGTGCATTCTTCGGCGGCATATTCTTTCTGCTTCTAGTGTTTGCCGCGTGGAGCTCGGGTATTTCTCTGGTCGAGCCGATTGTGGCTTGGATGACGGAAAATCATGGCCTTAGCCGCCGTAATGCGACCATGCTCTCTGGCGGTATTATCTGGCTGCTTGGTCTGCTCACGGTGTTCTCTTTTAATATCGGTCAGGAGTGGACGCTGTTCGGTATGACGGCGTTTGGCTTGCTTGACTATCTCACTGCGAATATCATGTTGCCTTTGGGCGGGTTACTGATTGCGCTGTTCGCTGGCTGGATGATGAATAAAACCAGTTCGGCAGAAGAATTAGCTCTCGGTAACGGGGTGCTTTATCACATATGGCTGATCTTGATTCGCTTTATCTCTCCGTTGGCAATCCTGCTGGTTTTTGCCAACCTGATCGGTCTGCTGAACATATAAAAACGTAAACCAATTCAATGACAACCATTACACGAAGTGCACTGGTCATGTATACGCCCGACCAGATGTTTGATCTGGTCAATGATGTTGAAGCCTATCCACGCTTCCTACCATGGTGTCGAGGCAGTCGCATCATCAGTAAAAATGAAGATGTGATTTGTGCTGCGCTGGATATCGCCAAGGGCGGCATTCATCATGAGTTTTCCACCCGCAATATGCTCGATCATGGCAATGCTATTCGCATCGAGCTGATTGACGGCCCGTTCCGCCACCTTGAAGGTCACTGGCAGTTCAAGCCGATTGGTGACAACAAAGGCTGCCGGGTACAACTGGATATGGATTTCGAGTTTTCCACCCGCTTGCTGGATCTCGCCTTGGGGCCAGTCTTTACCCAAATCTCCGGCTCGCTGGTCGATGCCTTTTGTAAACGCGCTCAGGAAATCTATGGAAAACGCTGAACATATCGTGGTCGAAGTGGCCTATGCCCTGCCCGATGAACAACTGATTCTGGAAATTGAAGTACCGGCCGACTGCACCGTTGAAGATGCCATCAAACGGTCAGGGATGTTAGAGCGTTATCCGCAGATTGATTTAGCCACCGACAAGGTCGGCATCTTCGGCAAGATGTGTAAGCTGAACGCCAGCCTTAATGCAAAAGACCGCATTGAAATCTACCGTGCCTTAATTGCTGATCCGAAAGAATCACGCAGACAAAAAGCCGAAATGGAGAAAAAGAAACAAGCTGACAGCTGATCAGGCCCGTTTTTTATAGACGGCCTGCGATTCCAGCAGCGCCATTTCATCATCGGTGAACCCCGCTTCCAGACGTGCTTCCGTATGAAACGGACCGCGGATTTCACCGTTGAAATAGGTTTCCAGCAACTCTTTGAATGTGGCGTATGGTTCCATGTCGCGCTGCTCACACAGGTAGTTAAACCAGCGGCTGCCGACTTTTACATGACCGACCTCTTCCCGCAGGATCAGTTCTAAAATCTCAACCGCACGTAAGTCACCTGACTTACGCAGTTTATCCATCATTTTTGGGGTGACATCTAACCCTCTCGCCTCCAGCACTCTCGGCACTAAAGCCATCCGTGTAAGCGGGTCGTGATGAGTTTTACGTGCCATTTCCCACATGCCGTCATGCGCAGAAAAGTCACCATACTGAAAGCCCATTGATCCTAGATGCTCATTAAGCATCTGAAAGTGTGTGGATTCCTCGTAGGCGACCTGCAGCCAGTCTGAGTAATAGACGTCTGGCATATCAGCAAAGCGAGCCAGTGCATCCAGAGCCAGATTAATGGCATTGAACTCGATATGGCAGATGGCATGAATCAGCGTCGCATGACCGGTTTCCTGATTATTGCGTCGACGTGGTAAATCGCGCGGTGGAACCAGTTCGGGTTTGTCAGGTCGTCCCGGTATTTCAGGTACGTCTAAGACTTCAATTGAAACAGTAAAACCCTTCTCTTGCACCTGTTGGTAAAGGCTTTGTGTCGCCTCGGCTTTTTGCCACGGGTCGCTGATTATCAGGCAATTTAAGGCCTGCTCACGTAACGCAACTGAACTAACCATCCAGACGTACCCGCGGGTCTACCAAGGTGTAGGAAATATCAGTCATCACTAGACCCACGATATAAAGCACAGAACCTAAGAACACCATGGCTCGGACTATGGCGAAGTCCTGTGCGTGAATCGCATCAATGGTGTAGCTGCCCAGCCCCGGAATACCGAAGAACGATTCCAGAATCAGACTGCCCATAAACAACGTCGGCAACACCACCACGGCACCGGTCAGAATTGGAATCATCGCGTTTTTGAGCACATGCGAGAATAAAACACGAACCTCTGACAGACCTTTAGCACGGGCGGTACGCACATAGTCTTTGGAGACTTCTTCGAGGAACAGAGTGCGATACCAGCGCGAGCCACTGCCAATACCTGAAATAATGCCAATAGCGACAGGCAGGATCAGAAACTTGGCGGCGTCAAAGCCGTCGGCATAACCGGAAATTGGCACCAGTTGCATCGTCTTACCGACCAGAAACTGTCCGCCTATGATATAGAACAGTCCCGATATCGACATCAGCACCACACACAATACTACCCCGCTTAGATCGACATAGGTCGCACGGAAAAACACCATCAGCATGGCAAAGGTGATATTGACCATCAGGCCGATGATAAAGATGGGCAACGCTATCGCCAGACTCGGCCACATGCGGGTTTGAATATCCTGACCGATATCACGGCCATCATCGGCCTGGCCGAATTCAAAGACAAACAGCGATAGGGATTTGGCAAAGAAGATAGTGTCAGTGACCTTTTCAGTGCCTTCGACCTCACTGTTCCAGATAAGCGGTTTGTTGTAGCCGCGTTCTTCTTTCCAGCTTTCAATCGCAGACTCGGTGACGTGCTTATTGCCGAGATGCATGCGCGCCATATCGTCCGGTGTGTTCACCATAAAGAACAACACAAAGGTCAGTGCATTCACCCCGAGCAGAATCGGGAACGCATACATGATTCGTCTGACAATATAAGCAAGCATGGCCTGAATTTACCTATAAGCAAAAGGTCAGATTAATGACCGGATGGCACTGCATCAAGTTTCATAAACGCGTATTGTAACAGCATACACATAGGTAGCCTGTGAGGATGCATGGCAGGCTCATACATAACCATTCCTTTATTGGAGACACCAGACCATGAAAAAACTGCTTCTCAGTTTCTTGCTGCCACCACTGTTCCTGTTCAGTGCCACCACTATAGCCGAGCCAACGCAGGTGATGGTTCGAGCCAAAGCCGTCGATGCCAAATACATCGGTACCAGTGTCGGTGGTGTGCGTGTGGTCGTTGAAGACACGGAAACCGGCGAGATCCTCGATGAGGGCTGGATTAATGGCGATACCGGTGATACCGATACCCTTATCAAAAACCCGATCAAACGAGGCCAGATATTGACGGATGACAAGACTGCTGGTTTCCTTGCCAATGTTGATATCGACGCCCCTCGCCTGCTTCGTTTTAAATTGATTGGTCCCTATGGCTACCGTCAAGCCTTGCAGGAAGCCAGTGTCACCTCATGGGTCATACCAGGTAAACATTTGCTCGGTGATGGCATCACCT
This sequence comes from Methylophaga sp., assembly GCA_030148085.1. Classification (GTDB taxonomy): domain Bacteria; phylum Pseudomonadota; class Gammaproteobacteria; order Nitrosococcales; family Methylophagaceae; genus Methylophaga. The sequence continues at coordinate 18,225 of JASBUF010000028.1, forward strand.
TGACCATGACCGGCTTTGTTGTCGATGCCTGGACGCAAGTACTGGAAGGCGGCAAAGTCGAGTTCTACACCAAAGCCTCATTGCTATGCGGCTGCCCGATAACCAAAGACGGTCACTGGAAACCGGATAACTATGAAGCTAAGGCTATTTTGATGCAGAACGAGGAAAAAGTGGGCGAGATCCCACTGCAATTCACGGGACCGATGGGCATGTTTTCCGGTAAGACCACGCTCAGCGAGTCAGGGCATTACAAAGCGATTGTCTATCTTGTCGATCAAACTACAGGCAATGTCGGTGTTGACCGCACCATGTTTGAAATTGCCTTGGATTAGCTTGTAACAAACCGCTCTCTAACGCGTCTTAAGCCTTATAGTGACTAACAGGAGTTTCAGATGAGTACTTCATCCTGTCCAATTCAGGGTGCCGGATTAGGTCTGCGTCGCAGCTTTATCGATGACCTCGACAAGCTGGACGAGACCAATATCGACTTTATGGAAGTGGCACCGGAAAACTGGATGGAAATGGGCGGTACCTATGGCCGTAAGTTTACCGCTATGGCAGAACGTTTTCCGATGTTGTGCCATGGCCTCTCGCTGTCTATCGGCAGCCCTGCCCCGCTGGATGAACACTTTCTGCAACGCCTGAAAAAGTTTTTCGATAAGCACAAGATTCGTTGCTATAGCGAGCACCTGAGCTATTGCAGTGATGATGGTCACCTTTACGACTTGATGCCGATTCCGTTCACTGAGGAAGCCGTGCATTACGTTGCCGACCGTATCAAGCGCATTCAAAACATTCTGGAACGGCGACTAGTGATTGAAAACGTCTCTTACTATGCCGCGCCCGGTCAGGAATTAAAGGAGGTCGACTTTATCACCGCGATATTGCAGGAAGCTGACTGTGATCTGCTGCTGGATGTGAATAATGTTTTTGTGAACAGCATCAATCACCGCTACGATCCGATGGACTACATCAAGGCCATGCCAACCGATCGCGTTGCCTATATGCATATCGCTGGTCATTACAATGAAGATGAGGATTTAATTGTCGATACTCACGGCGCCGACGTGATTGATCCCGTCTGGGACTTGCTCAACAAAACCTACGCCCATCATGGTGTGCTTCCAACCTTACTGGAACGTGACTTCAATATTCCGCCGCTGCCGGAGTTACTCAGCGAAGTTAGTACCATCCACCGCTACCAACAACAGCATCAGTCGAAACATGTCACACACGCCAGCCAGCTTTAAACACACTCAGTACCAGTTTGCGGCGCATATCCGCGATCCAGAGCATCAGCCTGCTCCCAGTAATCTTGAAGATCGACGCATGGCGATTTACCGCGACCTGTTCTTTAACAATATCAACGGCACATTGAAAAATGCCTTTCCGGTTATCCGCAGCCTAATGAACGAAGCACGGTGGGAAACCATGGTCAGGGACTTTATGATCACGCACCGCTGTAAAACACCGCTGTTTGTGGAAATTGCGCGTGAATTTATTGCTTACCTAGAAACTGAACGTCAGGCTGAATCCGACCCGCCGTTTCTGCAAGAACTCGCCCACTATGAATGGGTGGAACTGGCACTAAGTATTGCTGAGCCGGAATATACCTCTACGCCCGTGACAGAAAATGAAGATGTGCTTGCACTCTACTTCGACCAGTCACCTCTTGCCTGGCTATTGGTCTATCAGTACCCAGTTCATCAAATCAGCGCCGAAAATCAACCTGAAACCCCGTCAGACATACTAGTGTGTTTATTGGTGTACCGTAACCACGAAGATAAGATTAAATTTATTGAGCTCAATTCTGTGAGTGCAAAACTGCTTGAGCTAATAGCGCATGGCCAGACAGGCTATGAAGCCGTTGATGAACTTGCTAGAGCCATGCAGCACCCTGATCCGCTGGTTGTCGCCAATGGCGCTATCGGCTTGATTCGGGACTGGGCTGAGCGCGGTGTTTTGCTAAAACAGCAGGCATAAAAAAACCGGGCCTGGCCCGGTTTTTTTTTAACGTTCTATAAACGCTTATGCTGTTGCCAGCTCAATCGCTTCCGCTGAAAGACGAGTGATTTCATCCCAGTTTTCAGCATCAACCAGGTTGGCTGCACACATCCATGAGCCACCAACACAGCCGACATTAGAGAGCTTGTAGTACTCGTTGACGTTCTTCTGGCTGACACCACCGGTTGGGCAGAAGGTAATTTGTGGAATTGGCGCACCGATTGATTTCAGCATCGGCACACCACCCGCTGCTTCTGCCGGGAAGAATTTCATCGCGGTGATACCTTTTTCCAGCAACGCCATAGCCTGGCTAGGATCAGCAACACCCGGCAGCAGTGGTACACCGGTTTTAAGGGCGGCATCGATCAGCTTTTCGGTAGTACCCGGGCTGACGATAAATTCCGCACCAGCATCAATCGCTGCATTCAGCGTTTCAACATTGATAATAGTACCAGCACCAACGATAGCTTCAGGTACTTCAGCCTTGATGCGACGGATAGATTCCAGAGCCGCATCGGTACGCAGGGTAATTTCCAGAACTTTCAGACCACCTTTCACCAATGCTTTAGCTAAAGGTACGGCATGCTCAACGTTGTTGATGACCATCACCGGCACGACCGGCGATACTTTCATAATCTCATGAATTGTTTTTGACATGGTTAATGCTATTCCAGATTGTTGTGATTATTCGACGTTGAACATGTTGATGGCGCCGGTTTCAGCGGTCGAGACACCCTGACGGAAGCTGTCAAACAGCTCACGGCCCATACCATAGTGATGTTCAGTGTTAGCCATCACGCAGGCGATACGTGAGTTCAATTCTTCTTCGCTTACCATAACGTTGAGTTCACCTTTTACGGTATCGAGACGAATGATGTCACCGTCACGGACTTTGGTCATCAAGCTGCCATCAACACATTCCGGCCACAGGTGGATTGCAGACGGGACTTTACCTGACGCGCCTGACATACGGCCATCAGTGACCAGCGCCACTTTGAAGCCTTTATCCTGCAATACGCCCAGAGGTGGGGTCAGTTTATGCAGTTCCGGCATACCGTTGGCTTTTGGCCCTTGGAAGCGCAGAACAACGATAACGTCTTTATTCATTTCACCACGTTTGAAAGCTTCGACCACGTGATCCTGATGATCAAAGACCATCGCCGGCGCTTCCACAATCTGATGTTCAGCTGCAACCGCAGAGATCTTCGACATACCGCGGCCCAGGTTACCTTTAATCAGGTGCAGACCACCGCCAGCGGCAAATGGTTTTTCAACGCTACCAATGACGTCGGTGTCCAATGAAGCTTCTGGACCTGCCTGCCAAGTCAGCTTGCCTTCTTTGAGGGTCGGCTCTTGCGTGTACTGCTCCATACCTTTCTCATCACCAACGGTGAGAATGTCAGTATGCATCAGACCATGTTTAGAGAGTTCAGCAATCAACACGCCCATACCTCCAGCAGCCTGGAAGTGGTTAATGTCAGCAGTACCGTTCGGGTAAATGCGGGTAACCAAAGGAATCACTTTCGACAGACGGTCAAAGTCATCCCAGTTAATGATGATGCCAGCAGCACGTGCAATAGCGACTAGGTGCATAGTGTGGTTGGTTGAACCACCGGTTGCCAGCAGGCCAACCAGTGCATTAAGGATAGCTTTCTCATCGATCATATGACCGATAGGACGGAAGTCCTTACCCAGCGAGGTAAACTTGAGTACTTGCTCAGTTGCCCGCTTAGTCAGCTCATCACGCAGTGGTGTGTTCGGGTTGATGAATGAGCTACCTGGCAGGTGAAGACCCATCATTTCAACCATCATCTGGTTACTGTTAGCGGTACCGTAGAAAGTACAGGTACCCGGGCTGTGATAAGACTCAGACTCGGCTTTCAACAGTTCTTCACGACCCACTTTGCCTTCCGCATACAACTGACGGATACGGACTTTCTCCTTGTTGGGCAGGCCGCTTGGCATCGGACCAGCAGGGACAAAGACCGCGGGCAGGTGACCAAAGCTTAATGCACCGATCAACAGACCCGGTACGATTTTGTCACACACACCTAAATATAGAGCGGCATCAAACATGTTGTGGCTCAGGCCAACCGCGGTTGCCATCGCGATAACGTCACGGCTGAACAAAGACAGTTCCATACCAGGCTGGCCTTGGGTAATACCGTCACACATGGCTGGTACACCACCTGCAAACTGGGCAATACCACCCGCTTCATCAGCGGCTTTTTTGATAATCGCCGGAAAATCTTTAAACGGCTCATGCGCCGACAACATATCGTTGTAGGAAGAAATAATGGCGATATTGGCTTTCTTATCAGCAGCCAAATCAGCCTTTTCTGTCATCGAGCAGGCCGCAAATCCGTGAGCCAGGTTACCGCATCCTAATACTGCACGATGAGGGCCTTTGCCGACCGCTTCATCGATTCGCGCGAGGTAAATCGAGCGCGTTTTTTTACTTCTTTCGATTACGTCATTAGTGACGGATTCTAATACTGGATGAACCATAGTTTCCTTCTCTCTTTAATGCTTTGCCTGATTGATTTGCAAAGGATTGCCGGGCTAGGAAAGCCCATAGGATTTCGTGTAAAGACCTTCCATTATACCTCGTATCGTGTTGTTTGGCATATGGAGAATTGTTTTTGTATCAGCTTACACGCGCCTGAAAGCCAGACAGTATCAGAGTCTACAGCTGAACCGCCCTGACTGCTTACGCTGTTGAAACAGCTTGTTTTACGCTAGCTAAACTATAAGACCTTGCTTACGCATGTGACTCCTCAGTCCTGAATTGATTTATTCTTTATTATTGATCGTAACCCTGCCGCCATGACGATACAAGAGATCCTAGGTAACAATCCGACTGGTCATTCAGGTATCATTTTGCGTCAATTTGATTTTATTGTAAGTGAAGCGCGACCATGACAGAAACCCGAGTTATGCGAACCATACGCAGTTTTGTACGCCGTGAAGGCAGACTGACGCCCGGTCAACAAAAGGCACTGGATGAACTCTGGCCACTGTACGGTATTGATGAGGCCTCTACCCCGCTAGATCTGGACATACTATTTGGTCGCAATGCGCCACGGGTACTGGAAATTGGCTTCGGTAACGGAGCATCGCTGGCTGAAATGGCCAAAAACCAGCCGGATCATGACTTTATCGGTATTGAGGTACACCGTCCCGGTGTAGGGCAATTACTGAATGCTATTCAGACCGAAGAACTACAGAATGTGCGTGTTGCCTGCACTGATGCGGTAGAACTGATTAAACACCGCATCGCGGATAAATCACTGGATCGCGTGCAAATTTACTTCCCCGATCCATGGCATAAAAAACGTCATCACAAACGCCGAATTATTCAGCCAACCTTTGTCAACGTATTGGCTGACAAGCTCCGTCATGGCGGTCATCTGCATCTGGCCACCGATTGGCAGGACTATGCTGAACAGATGCTGGTTGATGTGTCCGAAAATAAACGCTTTATCAATTGTGGGGATGACTCTGGCTATATCGAACGCCCGTCATACCGCCCTGTGACCAAGTTTGAACAACGTGGTCATCGGCTTGGCCATGGCGTATGGGATCTGCTTTTTAAACGAGTATAAACCGAATCATAGTCATAAAAACTTGCGTCTACTGATCGCTTAATATAGCTTAGACACTTATTTAAGAACCTGACGCAAGTGATTGACTATGAACTCGAAACTAAAAAACATTTCACTATCAGTACTGTTAGCCACTGCGAGTAGTTCTGCTTCGGCTGCCGGCTTTGCCATTATGGAGCAAAGTATCACCAACCTGGGCCGCGCATTTTCCGGAAGCGCAGCTGTCGCTGAAGATGCCAGCACTATTTTCTTCAATCCCGCCGGCCTGACCTACCTTGATCGTACCGAAGTGGCTATGGGGCTCAACTACATCAAGCCAAAGTCTGAATTTCATAATGATGGTTCAGCAGTACCAGACTTCGGCGGTGCTGGCGGTTTTTCTGGCCAAGCTTTGACAGGTGGTGATGGGGGTGATGCAGGTCATGAAGCTTTCGTTCCTAACTTCTACTTAGCTCATCCTATCAGCGATAAAGTCAGTGTTGGTTTTGGCATCACTGCCCCCTTTGGTCTAAAAACCCAATATCGAGACGATTGGGTGGGCAGATATTTTGCCATTAAATCAGAATTGCTGACTGTCAATTTCAACCCTAGCATTGCTATTCAGGCTACAGAAAAGCTCTCTCTGGGCTTTGGTATCAGTGCGCAATACGCTGATGCGAAACTGACTCAGATGGCTGATTTAGGTGCCTTAGGTGGTTTCCCACAAGCTGCCGATGGTAAGGTCAAATTGGGAGCTGATGATTGGGGCTATGGCTACAACCTCGGTTTAATTTATCAAGCTACCGACAATACACGCGTAGGCCTCGCCTTCCGCTCAAAAATTTCACATTCACTCAAAGGTGATGGCACCCTTAAAGACGCTAGTGGAAATACACTCATTGCGGACGATATTGAAGCTGATCTCGACATGCCGGAGACATTTTCTTTAGCTATTCATCACAAGATCGATAGTAAGTGGGAAGTCATGGCAGATGCCACGTTGACCCGTTGGAGTCGCTTCCAAGAATTAAGTATTCAGTCTGATGGTGGTGGTTTAAGCTCCATCAAACCTGAAGACTGGGAGAACAGCATGCGCTACGGACTTGGCCTGAACTATAACCACAGCGACAAGTGGCAGTTTAGAGCCGGTGTGGCCTATGATGAAACGCCGATTCCAAGCAGTGGAGAACGTACAGCAAGAATTCCCGGCAATGACCGCAAATGGGTCGCTATCGGCGCCAGTTACCACTATTCTGATAATATAGTGATAGATGCTGCCTACGCGCACTTATTCATTGATGATCCCAAAATTAATGAAACGAGTGAAACTGGTTACAACCTGAAGGGCAGCTACGATGCCAGTGTGGATATTGTCGGACTTCAGCTCCGTTGGCTGATGTAAAAAATATGGCGAAAGCAGGTACAGACTACATTTCCGCTGAACAGGCTGGCACCTTATATGGTCTGTTTCAGGAACGTTTGTCCCGCTCGCCTGATCATCTTGCTTATCGCAGCTACTCTGCACAAACTCATGACTGGTACGACACTACCTGGCGCGAAGTCGCACAGCAGGTTGCCCGTTGGCAGCAAGCCCTTTCAGAGGAAAAACTGGAACCCGGTGACCGGGTCGCCCTAAACCTGAGAAACTGCAAGGAATGGGTTTTTTTCGATCAGGCTGCAATGGGGCTGGGGTTAGTGGTTGTGCCACTTTACCCTGATGACCGCCCGGATAATGTTGCCTACATTCTGCAAGATGCAGATGTGAAATGTCTGTTTCTGCAAAATGCCAACCAGTGGAACCGTCTGCAGCCCTCCATCACCGACGAACATTGTTTAAGCAAAGTAATTATCTGCAATGACGATGATGAAGCTTTAACAGACCCGGCAGTCTACGCCCGTGATTGGTTGCCTGCCAATGCTGAACTCCGAGAGTGGGATGCCGACCCGCATCAGCTCGCCTCGATTATTTATACCTCCGGGACCACGGGTAAACCGAAAGGCGTGATGCTCAGTCATCACAATATGCTGTCCGTCGCTGCTGGCTCATTGCAGTATTTCGATATCCTAGGTGATGACCTTTTCCTGTCCTTTCTGCCGCTTTCACATACGCTTGAACACACCGCGGGCTATTATCTTCCTATCATGGCTGGTGCCAGCGTGGCTTATTCTCGCGGTATTCCACAACTCGCCGAGGATATTCTGCAGGTCAAACCGACGATCCTGATTGCCGTTCCACGTATCTTTGAGCGGATTTATTCGCGCCTGCAGGCACAACTGTCTGAAAAAGGCGGATTGAGCCGTTTGCTGTTTCAGGCGAATGTCCGTATCGGCTGGAAACACTTTAACTACCGTCAGGGCCGTCAGCGCTGGCGTCCCGGCTTTTTACTCCTACCCATTCTGAACAAACTAGTGGCCTCTAAGGTGTTAGATCGTCTGGGCGGACGTATGCGGCTTGCCGTCAGTGGCGGCGCTCCCTTACCGGAAAGCGCCGCTAAATTATTTATCGGTCTCGGTCTCAATTTATTGCAGGGTTACGGGCTGACAGAAACCAGCCCTGTTATCAGTGTCAATGAGCCGGACAATAACTACCCCGACAGCGTCGGCCGAGCTATTCCTGGTGTCGCCGTTAAGGTAGGTGAGAACGATGAGTTACTCACACGTGGTCCAGGCAATATGCTGGGCTACTGGAACAACCATAAAGCCACGGCGCAGACCATTGATGCTGAAGGCTGGTTGCACACCGGTGACCAGGCCAGAATCAGTGAGACAGGCCATATCTATATTACAGGTCGTCTTAAAGACATTTTGGTTTTGAGTAACGGCGAAAAAGTGCCGCCAGCAGATATCGAGTCAGCCATCCAGAGTGATGAACTGTTTGACCAGGCCTTGCTCATCGGTGAAGGTGAATCCTACCTGTCAGCGCTGTTGGTTTTAAACAGTGATAAATGGTTCAGTCTGGCCAAGCAACTCAAACTGGACGCGATGGATAGCCAAAGCCTATCCAGTAAACCGCTACAGCAGTTTGTAGTCCAGCGGTTGCGTACGTTGCTGCATGATTTCCCGGCCTACGCCAAAATACGCCGCGTCAGTCTCACACTGGAGCCGTGGACAGTAGAAAATGGCTTATTGACGCCAACGATGAAGGTAAAACGGGCAAAGGTGATAGAGCATCACCAGAAAGATATTCACGCCATGTACCAGGCGTGAATATATTAAACGGCTTGTGGAACCGGTTGCTGACACTCTGGTATCAACAACATAGCTGCTTCCACGGTATGGAAAGAGCCAAAAATCAATAGCCGGTCGCCAGTAACTGACTTTGCCATTGCTGCCTTATAGGCATCAGCAACGGTCGTATGCGCATCGATATTATCGGTCGATAGAGAGGCAGAGAGATTCTGCGCCAACTCTTGACCGCTCATACCACGCTCTCCATCCAGCCCTGCCACAAACCAGTGATCAATCACGTCGTTAAGCGCTGTCGCTACAGCATTACTATCCTTATCCTTCAGCATACCCAATACTGCATAGGTTCTGCCTGAGGATGGTGTATCCAGCAGTAATTGGCGCAAATTCTCCGCACCTTGCTGGTTATGCGTCACATCGAGGATACGCGTTACGCTGCCGGGTATAATCTGAAACCGTCCGGATAAGCAGACCGATTCTAGCCCCTGGCGAACCGCCTGTTCTGAAATCACTAAACCCTGTTGTTGTAATAACTGACAGACCTGAATAACAGCGGCACTGTTCTGCAATTGATACTTACCGGCAAGTGCAGGAAAAGGTAAATCTGTCAGGCTGACATCCTGATTTTGCCAGTGCCAGCCGTTTTCGCCATCTTCGTAACTAAAGGCTTTATTACGCTGGTAACTGGGGGCACTCAGAGAGTCGGCATATGCTGTGACGCTCTGTGGTGGATCCGCTTCGGAGCACACGACCGGCTTACCTGATCGCATAATACCTGCTTTCTCACGTCCTATCTGTTCTCGGTTATCACCCAACCAAGCGGTGTGATCCAGACCGATGGGGGTAATCAGTGCAACGTCTGTATCAAACAGGTTGACGGCATCCAAACGACCGCCCATACCCACTTCAAGCACCGCCACATCGACTGCCTCACGACAGAAAGTATCGGCGGCAGCCAGAGTTGCAAACTCAAAATAGGTCAGGGAAACGTCTGCCCTCGCCTCATCTATCCGTTGAAACGCAGCGCAAATAGTTGCATCGTCACATGGCACGCCATTAATGCTTATTCTCTCGTTATAACGAAGCAGGTGCGGCGAAGTGTACGTCGCCGTTTTATAGCCCGCCGCCTGCAGTATGGAGGCCGTTATCGCGACTGAAGAACCTTTACCGTTGGTACCGGCCACTGTGACCACTTTAAACGGCAGGCGTGACGTACCGCCCATGCGCTGCCAGACGATGCCAACACGTTCTAAGCCAGGATCAATATCCCTAAAGTGGAGTTGCTCCTGCCACGCCAACCACTGCGCCAATGATGAGAAACGCATTACGCGAAATCAAATAGCAGGGCGTTTTTGTAACATCGTCAGCACATTAGTCAGGCGATCACGCATATCACGGCGATCAACAATCATATCAACCGCACCGTGGTCGAGCAGAAATTCTGCTCGCTGGAAGCCTTCCGGCAACGTTTCACGCACTGTTTGCTCGATAACCCGTGGACCGGCAAAACCAATCAATGCATTCGGCTCAGCCACGTTGATATCACCCAACATCGCCAAACTCGCCGACACACCACCCATGGTTGGATCGGTCATGACAGAAATAAACGGAATACCGGCATTACTCAGCTGCGTCAAAATCGCACTGGTTTTCGCCATTTGCATCAATGAGAACAAGCCTTCCTGCATACGCGCGCCACCGCTGGCAGAGAAGCAGATCAAAGGCATATTGTTTTTCAGGGCAACTTGAGCGGCACGGACGAATTTTTCACCCACCACGGACCCCATTGAGCCGCCCATAAAACTGAAGTCGAAGGCGACAACAACAACCGGCAGACCGTTAATTTTGCCCTGCATGGCAATCAAGGCATCATTTTCACCGGTACTTTTTTGTGCCTGAGTGATACGGTCGCGATAGCGTTTGCTGTCTTTAAACCGCAAGGTATCAACCGGTTTAACATCGGTTGCAATTTCTTTACGGTCATCGGTATCAAGAAAATGTTCCAGACGGACTCTGGCACCGATACGCTGGTGGTGCTCACATTTCGGGCACACCATCAGATTACGTTCCAGTTCTGCGCGGTACAGCACACTGTCACAGCTCGGGCATTTACACCAGACACCTTCCGGTACCGAACGGCTACGTACTGTAGTACGAATCTTTGATGGAATAATTCTTTCTAACCAACTCATTTTGTCACCTTACAATTATTAGGCACTGGCCAGGTCGCGTGCATTGATCGCATGACGCATTTCGGCCAACAAACCGGCCACCGCAGCAGGCAGCTCATCCATTCGATCGGCATGTTCTTCAATACAACGAACCAGTGTACTGCCAACCACAACGGCATCAGCAACGCCTGCAACAGCCGCTGCTGACTTGCCGTCACGAATACCGAAACCGACACCTAAAGGCAGGTTGGTCTTCTCGCGCAATTGGCTCAATTTTTCGGCCACTTCATCGACTTGTAGTGCAGCAGCTCCCGTAACCCCCTTAATGGAAACGTAATAGATAAAGCCACGAGCATAACTGGCGATGGTTTCCATACGTTCCGGCGAAGTAGTCGGTGCCACCAGGTAAATGGTATCAATTCCATGATCATCCATAATCTGACGGAATTCGTCAGACTCTTCAGGCGGCACATCGACTGTCAGTACACCATCGACACCAGCGTCTTTGGCTTGCTCAGCGAAGTTCTGATAGCCGATCGCTTCAATCGGGTTGGCATAGCCCATCAGTACAATCGGCGTTTCCTTGTTCTTATCACGGAACTGTTTGACCATTTTCATCACGTGTTTGATGCTGACATCATTCTTCAGCGCACGTTCACAGGCTTTCTGAATGACAGGGCCATCGCACATCGGATCGGAAAAAGGAATGCCCAATTCAATAATATCAGCGCCGGCATCGACCAAGGCATGGAGTAAAGGCACGGTTACCCATGGCTCCGGGTCACCTGCCGTCACATAAGGGATCAGCGCGGTCTGCCCGTCTGCTTTCAAGTTTTCAAAACACTGGCTAATTCGACTCATCGTTGTTCCCTCAGAACTTCAGGCCGGCCATCGCGGCAACAGTATGCATATCTTTATCACCACGACCGGACAGGTTCACGACGATTGTCTGTTCAGCAGACATTGTAGGAGCCAGCTTGTTGACGTAGGCCAAAGCATGACTGGATTCCAGTGCCGGGATAATGCCTTCGGTACGTGTCAAGTCATGAAAAGCAGCCAGCGCTTCGTCATCGGTCACTGAAACGTAGTTGGCACGACCGATGTCTTTCAGCCAGGCGTGTTCAGGCCCTACACCCGGGTAGTCGAGACCAGCTGAAATCGAGTGGGTTTCGATAATTTCACCATTCTCATCTTGCATCAGATAAGTACGGTTGCCATGCAAGACACCAGGCTTCCCTGCACATAACGGCGCAGAATGCTCACCGGTCTCAATACCATGACCCGCACCTTCCACACCGTACATAGCGACTGTGCGATCTTCAATGAAGGGATGGAACAAACCGATGGCATTAGAGCCGCCGCCAATACAGGCGACCAAGGCATCCGGCAGTTTGCCGGTTATTTCCATCATCTGCTGTTTGGCCTCACGACCGATAATGGTTTGAAAGTCGCGCACCATTGCCGGATAAGGATGCGGCCCAGCAACTGTACCGATAATGTAGAAGGTATCATCAACATTGGTGACCCAGTCACGCAGCGCTTCATTGAGAGCGTCTTTCAAGGTCCGTGAACCGGACTCAACGGGTACGACTCGTGCCCCGAGGAGCTTCATACGGTAGACATTCTGTGCCTGACGCTGAACATCTTCAGCGCCCATATAGACAACACATTCCATACCCATACGGGCTGCTACGGTTGCCGTGGCTACACCGTGCTGACCAGCACCGGTCTCAGCGATAATACGGTTCTTACCCATACGCTTGGCCAAAAGAGCCTGACCAATGGTGTTATTCACCTTGTGCGCACCGGTGTGATTAAGATCTTCACGCTTGAGGTAGATTTGCGCACCACCCAGCTTCTTGGTCCAGTTTTCAGCCAAATAGAGTGGCGAAGGACGGCCAACGAAGGTACTCAGGTCCTTATCCATTTCGGCCAGAAAATCAGGATCGTTACGATATTGCTGATAGGCTTGTTCCAGCTCATAAATGGCGCCCATAAGGGTTTCACCTACAAATCGGCCACCATAAGGGCCGAAATGTCCCCGCTCATCAGGGAAAGTCTTAAAATAATCTTGAATATGCTGTTCAAGCATTCGCTACCTCTCTCATAAAAGCGCTGATCTTGTCATGACTTTTTATTCCCTTTTCGCTCTCGACACCACCACTGACATCGACGGCGAAAGGTCGCACTTGTTGGATCGCTTGTTGTACATTGTCTGCATTGAGTCCGCCAGCCAAAATCAACGGCATACCAACGTCAGCAATCATTGACCAGTCAAAGCTTTGTCCAGTTCCCCCCGGTACGCCCGGCTGGTAGGCATCCAGTAATAAGGCTTTCGCAGACGCATATTGCTGGGCCAGTGCAATCAAATCTGTACCCGGCTTCATCCTGATGGCTTTGACATACGGCTTACCGAACTGTTCGCAGAATGAAGCCGGCTCATCACCGTGAAACTGAATTATATCAATCGCTAAGGCATCGAGGCAGTCGAATACCAGCTCCGGAGCCGGATCGACGAACAAGGCCACTACAGATACGAACGGTGCCAAACCATCAACGACTTGCTTTGCCTGCGCAATGCTGACTGCACGAGGGCTGGGCGGATAAAAAACCAGACCAATCGCATCAGCACCACTTTTAGCAGCAAAATCAGCATCTTGACGGCGAGTCATGCCGCAAATTTTGACACGGGTTCTCATTCAGCTTTGAAATATAAGTGTAATCGTTGTGTTACTTTACCAGAGCACCGGGAAACCCGACACTGCCGGAAAAGAATATTGCTCAGGGTAACGCACATCAACCAGATATAAGCCCTCAGCAGGTGCCGTAATACCGCCACGACTACGGTCCGCACTTCGCAGCACTTCCCCCGCCCACTCCACCGGCTTACTGCCATCGCCGATGGTTGCCATCACGCCGACTAAATTACGTACCATGTGGTGCAGAAAGGACTTGGCTTCTATATCGACCGCGATAATGTCCTGCTGTCGACTCACAACGATTTTATCTAAAGTTTTAATAGGGCTATTCGCCTGACACTCACTGGCACGGAATGCAGAAAAGTCATGCCTGCCGACGAGTTGATCAGCCGCTGCCTGCATTCGTTCTATATCAAGTGGATGATAGTGCCACCACATACGCTGGTGATGAACTGAAGAACGGCTCAGGCGATTAAGAATCAGGTAACGGTAACTACGCTTGATGGCCGTAAAGCGAGCATGGAAGTCATCATCAACCGGTTGTACCCAGGTGACATTTACATCTTTCGGTAGGTTGGCATTAATACCCAGTAACCAACCCCGCTGTTCTCGCACAGAATCAGTGTCAAAATGCACCACTTGATTCAGTGCATGCACACCAGTATCAGTACGACCAGCGGCATAGACTTCTACCGTATGGTTCGCGACTTTGGACACTGCCTGTTGCAGGGAGCCCTGCACATTTCTCGCATGAGGCTGATATTGCCAACCACAGAAATCCGTACCGGCATACTCTATGCCGAGCGCAATCCTCACCTCTGCGTCCGTTTAGCTGAGCGATTCGAGCAATTCGTGTGCTCGGTTTTTCTGCTCATCACTACCTTCAACCAGCACTTCATTCAGGATACTGCGAGCGCCATCAGGGTCACCCATGTCGATATAGGCTGAAGCCAAATCAAGTTTGGTTTCGGCTTCATCGATGTCATCCAGATCACCAATATCAAACTCAAGATCTGGCGTATCGCTGTTTGCTGTTGTGTCAGCTGCATCGAGTTCAAAGCTGTCTGCTGCTACAGTTGCTTCGTCTATAGTGTCAAACGACAAGCTATTATCGTCCTGTTCACTGTTGTTGATATCAACATTCAGGGATGCTTCATCGTCTGAATCCACACGACTGATGTTAGTATCAAACGACAACAGATCATCTTCCACCTCTTTGGTGGTGGTAGACTCTACCACGTCCTCGTTGCTGTCCGCTTTGTCATCGTCTGTAGTTTTACTTGTGGCAAAGTCATCCAGATTAAACTCAATATGGCCGCTATCTGCCTCGGCAGCTTCAGTGACGTCAGCATCAAGCTCAAGGTCAATATCATCTGATGACGACTGGGTTTCAGCGTCTGTTGCTGACTCCAGATCGTTAAACGCCAAATCTGTAGTATCCGCTTCTTCCGTCGCAAAGGAAGATGAACCGACCTTGTCGGCAAATAAAGCATGGCCAGGGGCTAACTGTTTACCCCACTGACTGATTTCAGACCATTCAAAGCTGTCTGTTTCAAATTCAGTCTGTTCTGCAAGTTCGACAAACTCATCGGCCTGATTCAACTTGTAGAGGACAAACAGGGTCTTGTACGCAACCAACGTATTCGCTGGCTCCAGTGCGATAGCTTGTTCCAATGACGATTTGGCCTGAACATAATCGGCATAGCCGACAAACATGTCTGCCTGCTCAACTAGCTCTGCAGCCGTTTTTTCTTCAGTCGGCTGCTCATCAGCCGCTGGGGCGTCAGTTAAATCATCAACAATCTCAGGCGTGACGACAGCCATAGTTGCCTTGCTAGTATCGGTCTTGTCCAACTTTTTGACAGCTTCGTCCCAGGTCACTTCCCGGTTACTTCGGCGGGCAATCAACCAGAGGACTAATAACACTAACAGCAGACCTAATATAGTCGGCATTTTATTGTCAGCGATAAACTGCTTCACTTTATCGAAAGTAGTCTGGACCTGAGCTTCATCCAGGTTCAGTGCCTGAGCAACTTTGGTCACTACAGACGCATCCTCTTCGCTAGCTGAGTTTGGCTCCTCTGCTGATGCAGCCTGTTCAGCATCGCTTGCCTGCTCGGCCGCTGCCATCTCAGTTTCTTCTTCAGCACTGTCGCTTTGCGCTGAGCTTGCTTCAGCTTCGGCTGGCATGTCTGTCTGCTGTGCGCTATCGCTCGGCGCAGTGGCTGACTCTTCCTCGAGCATGGCCTGCATACGTGCCAGATCAGTATCTTCGACAGAAAGCATGCGACGCATGGTTTCGATCTGCTCTTCAAGCAGTGCCATACGCTCTTGTAAATCTATATTTTCCTGTGCCTGAGCCTCTATGGTTTCCTGCGCCAGCGTGAGCTGTTCTGTCAGTTTATTGAGCTGATTATCACCCTGCAGGTTTGGAGACGCATCCTGTTGCGTGCTGACCTCGTCTTCCGGTGCAACCAGTTGCAAACGAGCTTCTGTCGACGCTGTGCTGGTTTCAGGTGTTTCAACAGGGCTTGTCGCTTGAGCAGGTTCAGACTGTTCTGTATTCTCGGCGACAGGGGCAACCGTCTCTGCAGCCGCAGGCTCAGCCGCAACTTGCGCCACTTGTGTTGCCACAAGTCGATTACGGTTTTTCCATGCTTCGTTTTGCTCAGCAAAGGCTTGGCGCGCTGCCGAGCTGGATAAGGCTTCAATCTCACTGCGGGATGGTATCTGCAGAGTGACCCCCGCTTTCAAGCCATTTACATTGTCGTTAGTGAATGCCGATGGGTTACGTTTTTGTAACGCCATCATCATCTGATGCACGGTTAGATCATCGGCTGGACGTGTCTCTAAGGCGACATTCCACAGCGTGTCACTGCGTTTGACCTTATAGCTGCTGCCACTAAAGCCACTGCTACTGTCAGCGTACTGATAACGAGTCGTGGATGGGTTTGTTGTTTCTACCGGCGCAGATTGTGTCGGTGCTGGTCGTGTAGTGGCCGGACGTGTCTCAGCTAAAACGTATTCTGGCGGGTCCAGCAGCACGGTGTATTCACGCAGCATGATGCCAGCCCCCGCAGTGGCCGTAACCAGAAAATCCAGGAAGGGTTCTTTAATCGCCTGTTTGCTGGTGATGAGGATTTTATGCTGTC
>JASBUF010000031.1 GCA_030148085.1 Methylophaga sp.
TTGAGACGTATCTGGGACCCGTCAGTGTGTTTTGTTAGTTTGTGCCAGGCTTGAGTGTTGTGATGAGTACTGAAAAGCCTAACGAAAAATGCATTCGGCTCGGCTTGTCTTCATGATGTGTCAGTTTTCAGCTCAAAATAATAACTGTTGAACTGCAGTCTAAACGCTGAGGAAATAGAATATGTGGCTCTATGTTGTTTCAACATTACTTATTCCTGTAGGGCTGATACTTCTCTATCGCCACAGAAACATCAAACTGATACAGGAAACTGCCTACGAGCATTGTCAATTTGCCCAGTTTCTTTACACAAAAAATCGCCCGACACCACCATGTGACTCAGATGCAAAACTAGACAAGCTCGACGAGTTAGGCGCTTTTGAAAATGAGTTCTACCACATTCGCCCCCTACCCAGGCAAAGCTCGAATAGATTATTACTGGGGGTCTATGTCAAACCTGAGAATTTATGGTTGGCCATTGAATCTGCGGTCTCAATGGATGATTCAGCCAGGATCAGAATAGAAACACGATACTACCGTTGTAAGCGTGGTTTTGAGTCTCCCATCGCGCTATCAAAGCCCTACGACCTTGATATTGTTGATTTCTCGAGAAGCCAAACAACACAAGCTCTATAGCCACGGCCAGCCCTTGCTAGTCAAACCATTCACAAAGAAGAATCTTATGTCAGATATCGCAGTAACCGTGTTGTCAGTTGTCAGTGTCATTGGCTTGTTATGGCTGGTCACGACCCATATGGAAAAGCGAAACAAAAGCAGCAGCTTGGCCTATTCTCATTGTCTAGCTGCAAAAGAGCTGCTTCATGCACTGGATTACGAAGGTCGAGAGACAGCAAGAGCATCAGGCAGTCTTTTTATTCCATACAAAACCACGGATTATGATTGCAACTTATACCGAATCAGCTCACTAGGTCACGACCACAACAACGAGAAACTCATAGGGATTTATTCGAAAATTGATGACATGTGGCTGATGATCAGCAGTGAAGTCCTGCAATTTGAGCCATCTAGCTTGATTCACCGTGAAAAGTACTATCTTTGTGACCCCGGCTTTGCGATGCCATCACCACTGGCAGCGCCATACAATCGCCATAGTGAGAAAAAACTGATTGAATTTGCCAGAGTGTGATTCGTAGGAATAAATCAGCCACCCAACGATGGGTGGCTGAGAGCTGAAAACTTATTCCTTTTCAGCACCAATTTCATACAACTCGATATTAGCTTCTTCAATTTCTCCTGTGATGGCGTCGATATCTACTTTGACTTCATAGCCGTGTATGCTCTGAATATCGAACTCATAGCTCACATCGCCATTAAAACCTAGCTCGAATTCTTCAGCAGTGATTTCACCTGGGTGAAATTTTAGCGCCGTTTCTCTCGCCTCAGAGTGAGATATCTTGGCAGTAGCCTTGAATATCGCGTTGTCAGCGCTGACTTCACGCTCTATTTCGGTCACAACCCCTTCTTCTGCATTGCACTCAACATTGTAAGTTTGATTATCAGCATCAGCTTCAATATCAAATTCATAGACAGGATCATCACCTTCCATTTTTAGCTCAACTTTTCTGGCATCGCCTGGAATAGTGTCTAGCGCAGCATCAAGACAGGTTTCTACCTTGACGATATTCCAGCTACGAATATCGTCCAAATCATAGTTATCATCAGCGTTTGCGTTAATTGCTATTGCACTGGATGCGCTAGCAATCAGGATGAGATGAGTCAGTTTTTTCACGTTTTTACTCCAACAATTTGCTTGTCCCGATCGGACCTGATGTATTGAGCAACCAACCCCGCATTGGCTTGTTCAAGTTCATTCTGACACATTGAAACAATAACAACACCGCAAAACGATGTTTTTCCGGAAAAACATGATCTCAATCAATAGATCAGAGTGTCTTAAAGCGGGGTTTGCTCAGGTGCTCAGGTGCTCAGGTGCTCAGGAAGAGCGTGCGAATTGAACCGACGAATGTGCTAGTTGATAAAGGATGTCAGGCAGAGTCTAAGTGAGCATTATCAGGTAAAGCGATGAAATGATGTTCTACCAGGTAATTGATGATTTTATTAACACAGGAGTGGATATCACAGTCGAGAGTGTTAAGCCTGATCTCAGGCATCACTGGTGCCTCGTATACCGAGTCAATGCCAGTAAAATTTTTGATTTCACCACTTCTTGCTTTTTTATAAAGTCCTTTAGGGTCACGCTCCTCGCAAACACTCAAAGGGGTATCCATGAAGATTTCAATAAACTCCCCTTCCGGCAGCATATTTCGGACCCTTTCACGATCTGCAGTGAATGGAGAAATAAAAGCGCAAATAACTATCAGGCCGGCATCAGCAAACAATTTGGTTGTTTCACCGACCCTGCGAATATTTTCTGTTCTGTCGCAATCTGCAAAGCCAAGATCTTTGTTCAAGCCCAGCCGGATATTGTCACCATCCAGAAGGTAACAATGTCGCTTCATAACGAAAAGCTGTCTTTCCAGTTCATTGGCAACAGTAGACTTACCTGAGGCGCTAAGACCAGTGAACCTTCTCTATGCCAAACGAGGTTATGACTCAACAGTCTTTCCTGATTCTTTATTGAAAACCACACTCAAGCATGAGCACTCACCAGGCTGCTTATTAGGGATGAGTCACATTTCATGCACTTGAGTCGTTACAACTAAAAAGTGATTACTCGTAGCCATTATACATTCATATTTCCGGAAAAATAACAATCCAGTCAGTTACAAGCTCAGGCGGCAGAAAGCCGTCTACAATATTCAGGAAGTTAGCTTTTTACGCAGGAAAAAGCTCTGTTTTCAAACCAGTACAAAGGGAAGAAATACCATGTTCATGGTATTTCTGGTGCCCGCGCCTTGTATTGTAATGAACGAGATGAAAATCAATTTCACTTCTCAACACAAAGAAGGTGCTCCATGATGAAGAATATTTCCATACCCCGTTGCTTGCTGTTGTTTGCAGGGATAGCTTTATCCAGCAACGCCTTTGCAGTTCACCAGTGCATTCACAATGATAGTGGTACTTCATTGAACGTGACCTGGAAAAACGCTAATGGCAAGAAAAATCACAAGGCCAGTAACGCTAACCTTCTCTATGGCCAGACAGCATGCAGAAAAGGTCACCATAGCATGGGTTATGCCGTTATTCAGTGTAACGGCTGTGACGTCGCATCTGGCTTTGCTAAAGCAGCCATCATTACGGGGGGAGTCGCTGCCGGTGTTGCTTGCACCGCAGTATCTGGTGGTGCCTGTGCCGAGGCATTTGTCAATGCAGCCATTGAGCAGGGTGTCGAGCAAGGCTCGCAGGGTACCAGCGAAATAAAACAGGTTCTTGATCTGGTTCCAGATGGTGATATGAAAAAGACCGTGGTGGTTCCTGCTAACGGCAAAACCATCAAAGTCACCGGTAACGCTTTTGGCTTGAAGTTTGAACACTAGGGAATGCTTATTCTGCCTGAGGTCATCGGTCATGAAAAAAGATTTAAAGCGCTTTTTAACTATCTTGTGGACATGTTCACTGACAGCCTGTGCAGCCACTGATCCAAAAAGTGGCCATGAGGTTGCACAAATCAACCAAGTTGGCGACCTAAGTTTAGTGGGTGCCTCATCTCGACTGGTTGTAAAAAACAGCAATGGCAGCCATTGCTTCGGCCCGCCTCCGGATGCGGCGTTTAGTGACTCAATGGGAATGGGCGTTAACATCTCGATGTTGAACTTCGGGGATGACACCACCAGTGATAGCTTTGATGATGCTCACATCAGGAATAATCTGGGAGGGCGCAATCCCAATGTGCTTATTACCCGTGAGTTACTTTTTGAGGCTTGTCTACTGGCTGAACGCGCTGGATTGACACCGTCTCAAATGGTCGAAATTTACAAGGCGACACTGAGCACGATTGAAAAGATTAACAGCCAGTCACTGGACGGTGAAAACATTACCTCTGATAATCCTGATACCACGTTTAGCCTGAGCGATGGAACATCAACGATTTCAACATCATCATCGTCTGCTGATCAGGATGATGAAGACGATGATGATGATTAAATGAAATGTTTATAAAACTAATTTTAGTGTCTGTGGCATTCTCAATCTATCCCCTGCTCTAAGTAATCAAATGATTCCATCGCGTCACAGCAGCCCCTGAGAAGACTCCATAAGCCCATCAGACTGACCCCGTGATGCGCCCCGAGAGTCAGCGCATCCCAGTCCTGTTCGATGTTTTCGAATACTTCAATCAGGCCCGCGATGAGTACCACGGCGCCGATAAATATGTGAATGTAGGGATTGCGTGCTAAAAACAGGATTATTCTTTTTATCATCTCGAAGTCCTTGCAAGACTCAGCCACCCTGACCGGCAGGGTGACTGATAAGGTGTTTATTTATCCTGCAGGCAGACGGCTGCAAGGTACTTATCACCCGAGGTTTGTAGGTAAAGTGACAGACCGTCGTAGGACTTTTTGTCGGTGGTGACATGAAAGGTGCTTAGCCATTGCGTCACGCCCTTGTTTTCACCCATGTTCTTTAGGTTGAAACCACCTATTTTCTTTTTATTTCCGTTATCACACATTGCACCGCCCCATTGGGGATCGACCAGTTGTTCTGCTGAATTTTTCCCATTCTCGCCGTCATAAACTGCCAGCAGACAGGCATCATTCCTGGGTCTGAATTTGTATGTCACGTCTTTGTCACTTTGTGTATGTTCTGATCCAGGAAGATACAACTTCAGGTTATGTTCGTTCTGGGTCAGTTCATCTGTACTGCCGGCGTTGAAGGTTTCATTACAGCTCAGGGTGTAGTCGTCAAATGACTCAATTGAAGATTTTGCGGTGCTGAGGCAGGCGCAGCCAAACTTTTCAGCATAGGCCGGCGATGCTGCCAACACGATACTTGTTGCAATTATGATCCGGTTGAACTTCATTGTTATTTCTCCAGAGTAATATTGGGGTGAAGAATTATTTCAAGCGCTAACTTGAAGTGAGAAAGTCATTTCTCAATGACTAAACTAAATGCAGATAAGACCCGCTCAAATACCAGAAATATAGTATTTATCGTTTTTTTACTTTTCCGGTATGTGGGCATCCGCTAGAATCAAACCATGAAAAAAGCCGCGTTCAGGGTTTTGCTGGTTGAAGACATTCCAGCAATAGCGTTCCGTTTCAAACAAATTCTTTCAGACTGGCCCCGGGTCACTGAGGTCACTGTTTGCCATAGTCTTGAAGCTGCGATCAGCGAGATAAACAACAAGCCGATTGACTTGTTTGTCGTGGATTTGAAGCTGCCAGACGGCAGCGGGGTTGAAGCGATCCGTTTCCTCGGTGAAAAGCAGCCCCAATCTGTGAGTGTGGTCATATCAGCCTTGAGCCAGAGGCAGATTGTTGTCGAAGCCCTGAAGGCTGGTGCAGTTGGCTACCTGTTAAAAGATGACGACACGGTCGATATATTAGCGGCTTGTGAACTGGCGCTAACAGGACGTTCGATGATGTCCGGGGCCATCGCAAGAATGATGATAGAGCTAGTCCGCTCTGAGCAGCATGTGATTAAAAAACAAAGCCCACTGACTGAACGTGAAGAGGAGGTCTTGAGGGGCATTGCTCACGGTTATACTTATCGCGAAGTGGCAGATATGCTTGGCTTGTCGGAACACACAGTCCCGGTTCACATACGCAACATATACAGGAAATTGAAGGTCACCAACCGCTCTCAAGCAACCTATGAAGCGAGACTTATCGGGGTTCTGTCGGATTAACTTGTGTGAAAAAATATCAGCGCCTGACTCAATTATGCAGTTTGATAATCATCTCTCTCGTTTTCTGGCTCTCACTTAATGTTTATCATCGTTTCGAGCAAGAAGCACAAACGGGAATCAACCTGCGTATTGCGGTCGACCCTGAAACGGGAAACCAAATCGGCTTGCCTGCAAGATGGTTAAGTCAACCCGGTCAGTATGAAAGCGAACACTTTTCGTTCGAATTTTACTACACGGATTTAAGCCCCAAATCACAGTTTTTATATGTTCCTCGCTATGAACAGTCGCTTCGTTTAAGCCTGAACGGAATATCGATCAATAGTCCCGAGTTGTTGCAGCATTGGCCTGGTCCCCTGAATTTTAATTCGGCGATTGTGGCAATTCCTGATGATTTACTGACCCAGGCAAACAACACGCTAGAGATAGAAGTGAGCACGGGTCCCTTACCCGCTGGAAGCTTGTCGGAAATTTACATTGGTGAGTGGGAAGATTTGTCCAGTATTTATCATTTCAGGCTTTTCTTTGAGGAGGAGCTGAGGTGGATAAATTACGGCTTGTTTCTGATCCTTTTCGTCATCTCGACCATTTTTTCATTCACTGAGAAGCAGGCAAAGCTCTATCAATCGCTTGCCATCGCAATTGGCGTGGTTTTGCTAATCAGGGCTGGTATTTTTTCTCAAATATTTCCCCGTGTTTCGCTATGGGTCCCTTACTTGTTTTTACTCTCCCCACTTGGCGGCATTGCATTTCTTGCATTCAGTTTTGAATTGTCAGAGAGACCGGGGTTTCGTTTTATAAAATACGGGCTGGCTCTGTCATTGTTAGGATTTTGTGCTGTGATCTTTTCTAATCTCAGCATCAGAAGCGTCGCGCTGGGTTATGCGACGCCGATTCTTATTCTATCGGTGTTGATAGCGTCGATTGTGATCATAGTGCATAGCTATAAGCAGCCTTCGCCTCAGAACAGCCTGTTATTCAGTGGCGGCAGTGTCTTTGTTTTTTCACTCACACACGATGCGCTCGCTCGAGGCGGACTCATCGATAGTAATTTCATGCTATCTCATGTGAGTACACTGCTTATTCTTACCGGCCTGGTTATTCTACTCATGCGCCGACAGGCTTCTATATCCTCAGCGCTGACGAAGTCCAGACAAATACTCTCGGACCGGCTGAAAAGCCGGGAGCAGGAACTTGAAACAGCATTCCGGGACAGAGCGGCATTGGAAAAAAAAGCAGCCACTATTGAGGAGCGGGAAAGGATTACCGCTGAACTTCACGACGGTGTCGCCGGCGACCTGGCTACGATTATTGCGCTCAGTGAGGCTGACTGCTCAAATGGCGGCCTTATCCGCCATACTGCCAAACGGGCACTGGATGAAATCCGAATGATCATCGACACATTCTCTTTTCATCAAAATGGCCTGGTGTTCGCATTAGCCTCTTTCAAGGAGCGCTACAATAAAATGCTCAGCTCACTGGCAATTGAATTCGAATGGGACATGAGCACACTCCCCAATGACAATAGCCTGAACGCTGAGCAAAGTTTAGATGTTTTGAGAATAATGCAGGAGTCGGTTAACAATGCAATTCAACATGGCAAAGCAAAACGGATACAAATAACATCCTCGATAGCTGATGGCCTTGTGACAATCAAAATCCGCAACAGTGGTGGTGAACAATTTGTTTTCAAGCAGACTGGATATGGTGTCAGGAATATACATCAACGATCAGCCAAACTGCCACAAGGCGGTCTGACCATATTGCCTACTATCGACGGCACAGAAGTGAGCCTCAGATTTGCCTATGCTGGAACTTTATCCCCGAATCTACCTCAAGCCTGAGTCAACAATCTGGATAAGGATATTAGTGTGAGCAGGTGAAATCAGATGTTGACTTGGGGAATATGCATCAAACCCGGTTTGGCAAAAAAATAACCCTGGAAATGTTTGACCCCCACGGACTTCAACCATTCAAGATCCTGCAGCGTCTCAATACCCTCAGCGACAACTTCTATACCCAGTCTGAAAGAGAACTGCATAATGGCACAGACAATTGCCTGTCTTGGTCCATCAGACGCAATGCCGTCCACAATTTTTTTATCTATTTTCAGCTTGTGGGGCTGAAAGTCTGCCAGCAGCGACATCCCAGCATAGCCCGCGCCGAAGTCATCAATAGCCAGTCTCATGCCATTGGCTCGTATCTGGTTTACCACATCAATAAACGAGTCATAGTTTTCGATAGCTTCTTGTTCCGTGACTTCGATCGTAATTCTAGATGGTTCAATTGATAATGACTCAGCCAGGCGGCGTAATTCCCCGACAATCTCTGGATAGCTGATCAATGATTTTGGTAACAGATTGATTGACAGTGTGGTATCACAGCCGAATTCAGCGAATATGGCTATCGCTGAGCGCTTCGACTCAACATCCAGTTTATGCATTTGGGTCTCGCTCAGACCATTGAGGAGTTCATCGGGACTTTGCCCCTCTTTCCCCCTCAAAAGCGCCTCTACAGCTGAAATGACACCTTTTTCAGTATCTACAATTGGCTGAAAGGCAAACCAGTAGGGATACTCTTGTGACAGCTCACTTTTACTACAACTTAGCTGTATCCACTGTTTTTCATCCTGAGTCATGCCTGAGTAGTTTGTTGTCTCCCATCCTCCCTCCAGGAAAGATTTAACAATATTGGGAGAGCGACCCAGCCCCTCTTTCATGTGGTAGTAATTGCTCAGAATGACAGATGACGTCTCTCCTCCATCGCCCACTCTCAGAAGCTCGCCGAGTGTTTCAACCTCATCAATGATCCTGGTCAGATCTTCAGCTTTTCTGATAACGATCTGCATTGACGTTTGGTCGAACTCACGTGCGGGTATGGGTTCCATTAACAACAGCGTCACATTGGCGTGTCGCGGATCATTGCAGATAGCGTCATAGAGTCGCTTTAGCTGAGTTTTTCTGCCCTCCAGTACCTGCAGAAAATGTACACCATCAAAAAGAAGCAGCCCGGTAACCTCTTTTCTGTAGTTACTCTCCTGAATCTGTCTTTTAAATTGATTCAAGAGTTTTATATCCAGGGCAGCTGATGCATCGCTTTTGTATATGAGCTGGTAGAGTTGCATTTTTGTTTGGTTCATTTGACTATTCTTAGAATACAGTCTGGACTGTCGCTTCTGAAAAATCAATTAGCTCATAACTTTCCGGGGAAATCTGCTTGATAGCTGCTATTGATGACTCAACCACCTCATGACGGCCTGCCTTGTATGCCACGGACAAGATACTGTAGTGCACATCGAGATAGCCAGGCGCCAAATCAAGCATTGTCTGAAATAGTCTCACTGCCTCTTTTGGCTTACTCAAATCTCTGAGTAATTTCCCCAGTAAATCAAGTGCACCCAGATCGGTGGCATATGTCCGTAAGTGAAGCTCCAGCTTCGACTTAGCGTGGTCAAATTGTTTCATATTAATCAGTTCCCGGACTTCAGTCAGTCTTGGCTGCCACATGCAGTGCTCCATGAGCTCTGAATAGACTCTGTTTGCTTGCTGATATTGGCCATCACAATACAGATTATTTGCATGCCATCTTATTGAATCCATCAAGTAGCATCTTGCCAGCCTATTTCTAGGCTTGGTTTGATACATTGACCTTGCTGCAGCCATGACTTCTCTGGACTGAGTAAGTGAAACTGGCGTTTGATCTTTTGATGTACCCATCCGCTTTATTTCCGGAAAAGCGAACAAAATACCAGAAATACACAAATAAAGGTATCCATCCTCTTTAGTGTTGTTTGCTGTTTAACTTCAAGCATTAACCACCGAAAGACCCTGCAAGCATTGATCGAGCGAGGAAGAAGCGTTTGAATTTGTACACGAACAGTCAGGCTCTGATTTTGATGCTGATTTGGTCGATATTTTCCGAAGGGTCAAAGATTCTATGCTCAAAATAAAAGCTCAGTACGCTGAGACGCAGAAACCTCTCTCAGAGAATAAGAGTGATGCAAATGTTCATCTTTAAACAGGATTTCACACTAAGTGGAGTGTTCGACGCAGTAAACTCTATTGCAGCAATAAAGCTGTTTTGGTACATCAATAGGTACGTAAACTGGTACAGAATGCTTGATTTTATTATCTCGCGCATTATACTTGAAGCTAAAGGGTTGCCTTCAAGCCTCTGTTTTTATTGGTTAAATTAGATTTTGTCAAGATTTTATGTTTGCTTCAGTGTGGGTTCGATTCCCACCCTCGGTACCAACTTCTTTCTGCTGTTCAGCAGAGACTTTTCCTTGTTAGTCGGCGAGCATTTGATCCTCAGCCTGCTCAACAACGGGTAACCATAAAGTGACCTGTGTGCCCTTCCCTAGTTCACTGTTAATTTCAATATGGCCGTCGTGCAGTGTCAAAATCTCACTGGCTAAAGCGACTCCCAGCCCCGTTCCCGGAATTGATCCGGCATTGTCAGCTCGGTAGAATTTTTCACCGACGCGGGACAACTGCTCCTGACTCATACCAATACCCTGATCTGTCACTCGTATACCAAACCAGGCTACCTCGAAGTCATCACTAAACTGAATGGTGTCAACAATAACCCGACCATTTTCCCAGGAATATTTAAATGCGTTCGTCAGGATATTCATAAACGCTTGCTTGATTTTGCTTTCATCGAGCATAAGCGTCGGCCAGACGCACTGCGCTGTTTCAAAGAGCAGTTCACAGGAATTATCGTTGCTGGCAATGGTGTCACAGCACTCATTCACGGCATTTTTCGCCGTCCCCAAAGTAAGGTTGAAGGCATCCTCACCTCTGGCCTCGATGCGAGCAATATCCAGTAAGTCGTCGACCAAATGTTTCAGATTCATCGATTGTCGGTTAATGGTCTCGGCCAGCATTTTTACTGTATCTGCGCCGTAGTTATTGTTCATCATCAATTCACTGAAGCCCATTACGCTGGCCAGCGGCGTTCTCAACTCATGGGCGGCAGTGTTGAGAAACTCGCTTTTCATCCTATCCACCTCCGTTTCATGTGTGACATCTCGAAAGTAAAAAACCTCTGAGAAGCAGTGTCCATCCGGGCTCTCAACACGTTTCCGGATGCAGTGAAGTACTTTAAGTTCAGGCACATCTACCGTGATGTCAGGCAATGCGATTAGCTCTTCAAAGTTTTCGATATGTGGATGTCGTCTGCGATCCAACACATCAATCAACAGCCGCTTAAATTCGGCGAAAGGTTTACCGGACAGATGTTCTGCTCGTTCGCCCAATATAGTGACCAAGGCTTTATTCGTGTGATTAATACGGTGATTGGATGAAACCAGCAAGACACCATCGGGACACAGGTTGATGGCCTCATATTTTTCAAGGATCTGCCACATCATGCTTTTGAATGCTCGTCCAGTTTCAGCAATTTCATCGTCACCTTTTAACGGCAAATTGATGTCATTCTTGCCGGCGACAAACTGGTGTGTAGCTTGCTCCAGCGCTTTGATACGTGTCGACAGTCTCCCTGCCAATAGCCAAATTGCCCACAAACCTAACATCATCAATGCCACGGCGCTGACAAGCAGTTGCTTGTTGGCAGATGCTAACTCTGCCTGAAGTCGATCGACGGAAAAACTCAGTCTTACCTTTCCAACAGGGTTGCTATTGATCTCTAACGTATATGCCTTGTCATAAAATCCATCTTTGGCCTCTAGTAAACTTTTATCCAGAGAAAACTGCCGCTGAGGATAATCCGCCGAGCTCAGCTCGATAAGTGGATCATCGTAGGAGAAAATCTGAATATAACTCACTTGCTCAAAGGCAAGGATTCCTTCTGCAGCTGAAACAACGGCGGGGATGTCTTCTGCTAACACCGCTGGTTTTATCTTTGTTCTGATCAGCTCTGTCAGACTGTTTGCCTGGGCAAGAAATTGCTCACTCAAGGAAGACGTCAGAATTGTCTGGCTGATGACGAAGAGGACGCCAATAAACGAGACAAACAGAACAAACATTATGCTGATAATCTGCTTTCTGAATGAGAGCTTAATGATTGCATTATTTATCCACATAGCTACAACACTCAGTAAACCAACATCAATTTTTCCCTTTTCTGACTGACAATACGGAGATTTCAGACAGTGAGCCTATCTGAGTATCCAACATTAACTGCTCCAGTGCGCTAATCAAACGTGTTTCTGCATCACCATCCGGTAAATGATGCGCTGACAAAAGGTAGCGCTCCTGACTTTGCGTCTGCCAGAGAATATTCAGTGATTGCCCTTGTTGCTTGGCTACTTCTAATGGCACCAACCCTGCCAAATGCACTTTTTCTTCAACAGAATTCAGTACTTTTTCATTAGAAGAAAGTCCCTCGCGTCGCACTATCACCCCACTGTCGTTCAAGAACTTTTCCAGCAACTGCAAATTGCTATTTGCCTCTCCCCGTTTGACAGCCAGTAAAGCACCTTGGAGTTGATCAATCGACGAAATATCCGGATGACAGATCAACACCAAATCACTGTCTTCTTCCTGTGGCCCTAACTCCGCCATAAAATGAAGTGGCTGTTTCTGCTTAAAAATGGTGTAGAGGTAGCTATCAGTAACAACCAGATCATATTCGTCATTTCCCATACGCTGATGAAAAGCGAGTAAATCCGGTGCAGTAGTAAAACGAAATGTCAGCCCACTAGTTTTTTCCAGCTGACTCAAAAAAGGTAGCCAGCGCTCTGCTAAAGCGACACTACCGGTATCGTTAGGTGCGATACCCACTTTCATGAGAGTCTGAGCACTGACTGTCGTGCTCGAAACAAAAAGTAAGAATAGAAAAAATCGAATCAATGAAAGCAACATAAACATCCGTGTTTACAACGCCTGACAATGTTTTAATCCGGCGGGGTACAGGCTACTAAACAGTGAATACCAGCTAGACGAGCGCGGAGCCATCAAAATGTCTATAAAACTTGCCGGGAAAAGTCCATCTGTATCCCATCGCCCCCGTCACTTGCAGAAAACACATCACCCTGAACCGAGTTAAGTCTTAACAGACTGAGTTGCTCGGTATTTCTGATTCTGCGTTAAATTGACAGGTCTGACAAGCTCGACACGTGACTAGGAGCGCACTGTCCCCAAATATGCTCTAGTTTTGTTCTATAAAGTCCTTAACCAGTCGTTGGATTCTGGCAAACGGTATGGGCTTCTCTTCTAGTGTGACATTTGCTGGTAAATCATAATCCTTCTGGATTTCGTCTTTGCCCAGGCCGGTCACCACCACGACTTTACAATGAGCCATATCCGGATTCTGCTGAATGATGTGAATCATATGCGCCCCATCCATTCTGGGCATCTTGAGGTCGGTAATGATGATATCTGGCTTTCTGGAACCAATCTGAACCAGAGCATCATAACCATCGCTGGCCAGATAGACTTCTGTCGCTGGTGTCTGCCAGCTTTCAATCTGCATCTGGTAGAGCTTGAGGAGATCTTTGTCATCATCGACGATAAGGATTCTGACGACACGGTTTGCTTCTGTTTCATTCGGCGTTATCGCTGGTTTTTCACTACTGATGTCAGCAGCCGGTGGCAGTTTGCCTAGTTCACGGGACAAACGCTCAACTTCTAAGGCCGTGATTCTTCTGTGACCGCCGAGCGTTTTAGTGACCTCTATCATGCCACTGTCAGCCCACATTTGTATGGTTCGCGGCGTGACACCGAACATTTTTGCGACTTTCGTCGTGGTATATAACTGTTCTTCCATTAGCCTAGTCTGCCAAAAATCTTGTACACAACATAATAGCTTATTTGACCCTATTTTGCTTTCGGCGAAGTATACGCTTGTTATTGATAGAATTCGTTTTTTTCTGAATAAACAATGAACCGTCTCACATAAAGACAGCACAAATTGACCGATCTTTCCCTTTTTTATCTGCATACTGAAGCCAGATACGAACTCGTCGCCCTTTCCTCCCATCCATTAGACGAGTAAGCTGAATCTATATGAACTCTGCTGAGGGATGAAGGTATGGATTCACCATTTCACTCGTTTGAGAATCTGTTTCTACAACTTGGACTGAGCACGAGTCCCGAGGCTATTGAACGTTTCATCAGGGAACATAAACTGTCGCCGGACACCGCTTTGGCAGACGCGTCATTCTGGTCTGCTACTCAGGCAGCATTTATTCGGGAGTCATTAAGTGAAGACTCAGACTGGGCCGAAGTGGTCGATCAGTTAAATGCACAACTTCATGGTTGAGCATATACCGCCTTCCCCGCTATGGGGTAGGCAAACACAGCTGGCATTGGAACACTTCGCTATCGGTAGTGAACATATGCCGCCAGCCTTTATCCATGCCTATGCGATGGTCAAGCTGTGCACAGCCACTGTACACAAATACTACCGAAAACTTCCTGCAAACATCGCTGACGCCATAATCCAGGCGGCTCGCGAAATGATGCAGGGTGAACTGGATGAACAGTTCCCTCTTTCAATCTGGCAGTCGGGTTCCGGCACCCAGTTTCATATGAACGTAAATGAAGTGCTGGCAAACAGGGCCAACTCTATTCTTGCTGAGCCTGCAACGATACACGCCAACGATCATTGCAATCTGGGGCAGTCAACTAACGATAGCTTTCCAACCGCCATACACATAGCCTCGGCACTGCATCTGGAGGCGAGTTTACTGCCCGCACTGTCACGGCTGATTGCCGCCATACAGCAACAATCTGATCTCATGCAACATGACCTCAAAACCGGCCGAACTCATCTGCAGGATGCCACGCCGGTCACTCTGGGGCAGACATTTTCGGCCTATGCCTCACAACTCTCACATTGCAGAGATAACATCACGGCAAACCTGCCAGCGATAAAGCAATTAACCATTGGTGGCACGGCTGTCGGGACGGGAATCAATAGCTACTCAGACTTCGCGCCCGCATTCTGTAAAGAATTAAACGCGTTGACCGGTCAGACTTTTAGCCCCACTGACAACCGTTTCGCCAGCCAAGCTGCACATGATGACATCGTTCAGTTATCCGGTAGCCTGAATACCTTGGCCTGCGCATTGAACAAGATTGCCAGTGATCTGCGTTTGATGGCTTCTGGCCCACGCTGTGGCTTGGCGGAAATCGTATTGCCTGCCAATGAGCCCGGCTCATCAATCATGCCGGGCAAGGTCAACCCGTCGCAGTGCGAAATGTTGAATATGGTCTGCGCCCAGATCATAGGAAACCACACAGCAATCAGTATGGCTGATGCTCAGGGACAACTGGAACTGAACACCTTCAAGCCGCTTATTGCCTTTACTATTCTGCAGTCTTTGCAATTACTCAGTGATGCAATGGACAGCTTTTGTCGCTACTGCGTGGTGGGTATTAGCGCCAATAGCGAGCAACTGACGGCAACACTGGAAAAAAGCCTGATGCTGGTGACCGTACTGACCGATATCCTCGGTTACGATAAAGCGGCCGAACTGGTTAACTATGCCAATCAGCACGCGCTGACTTTACGTGAAGCCGTGCTCAACACAGGTACGATGTCAGTCGACGAATTTGATCAGCGGATACGGCCGGAAGCTATGCTCAAACCACGCGACGATAGCTAGGATTTGCTCCCGGAAGCCATGGTTTTCATCGCTTCAAGCAACTCTACCGGCAGTGGGAAGACAATGGTTGAGGACTTATCTCCGGCAATTTCAGTGAGCGTCTGCAGATAACGAAGCTGTAGTGCCTGTGGCTGACGCGCCAGAATTTCCGCTGCTGCGAGTAATTTCTCCGAGGCCTGTAACTCACCCTCGGCATGAATCACTTTGGCACGCCGGTTACGCTCGGCTTCTGCCTGTTTGGCAATCGCCCGTATCATGCTTTCGTCCAGATCCACATGCTTAATTTCTACATTGGCAACCTTGATGCCCCACGCATCGGTCTGGCTGTCCAGAATCGACTGAATGTCATCATTCAGCTTTTCCCTTTCAGACAACATTTCATCCAACTCATGCTGACCTAAGACCGAACGTAAGGTGGTCTGGGCTAACTGGCTGGTCGCATCAAAATACTGTTCAACCTGAATAATCGCTTTTTCCGGATCTATCACTCTGAAATAGACCACTGCATTCACATGCACCGACACGTTGTCTTGTGAGATGACATCCTGTGTAGGCACATCCATCACGATAGTCCGTAAATCGACTCTGACCATTTGCTGGACAAAGGGAATAATGATGATAAAGCCCGGCCCTTTTACCTTGTAAAAACGCCCCAGCAGAAAAACCACGCCCCGCTCGTATTCACGCAAAATCCTTACGGCACTGACTAGCAGCGCCAGCACCGCAATCGCTATCACCCCAAAAAACTGAATGCTCATGACGACTCCTCCTGTTCCGACACCGGAACAATTTTCAGGGTCAACCCGCTCATGCCAGTGACTCTGGCTTGTTCTCCTTTATGTATAGGCCTATCCGTTCTGGCGCGCCAATGTTCGCCATGCACTTCGACGCGGCCTACATTAGTGAAATCATCCAACGCCACACATACTGCCCCCAGCATTTGCTCTTTTCCCGACACCACAGGATGATGACGGTTACGTATGACCATCGTCAGCGCGATAAGGAAAAAGGTGACTGTGGACACGGTAATGCCAGCAACAACGGCGATATCAACACCATAGCCAGGCAAATCAGTATCAATAAGCATCACCGAACCTGTTACAAATGCCAGGACCCCGCCCAGACCGAGAATTCCGAAACTCGGCTGAAAGGCTTCTGCCACCATCAACCCGATTCCCAGCAATATCAATGCGAGGCCCGCATAGTTGATCGGTAAAACCTGAAATGAAAACAAGGCCAGCAACAAACAGATTGACCCAATCGTGCCGGGAACGATTGAGCCGGGGTTGGCAAACTCAAAGATCAGCCCATAGATACCAATCATCATCAAAATATAGGCAATATTCGGATTGGTGATAACGGCCAGCACCTTATTGCGCCAGTCAGGCAAACTTTCTGTCAGCGTGATAGCCTTCGTATTCAGCGTCAGTTCCGAGCCCAGCACATTCACCTTTCTGCCATTCAGTTGCTGAATCAGATCCTGCTGATTGCTGGCCACAATATCGATCACGTTCTGTTCTAATGCTGCATCAGCTGTGAGACTTACCGCTTCTTTCACTGCTTTTTCTGCCCAGTCGGCGTTTCGTCCCCTTAGCTCAGCAAGTCCCCGAATGTAGGCGACCGCATCGTTCACAATTTTTCGTGTCATCGCATCATCGCTGCTGTCGTTCTTAGCTTTACCAGATGAGGGCTTCTCTTTCTCCCCCTCTTCCGGGCTGAATGACGGCATGATTTGTACCGGTGTCGCTGCTCCCAGATTGGTTGCCGGTGACATGGCTGCAACATGGCTGGCATAGAGAAGGTATGTGCCGGCACTGGCGGCTCTGGCACCACTCGGTGTCACGTAAATGACGACGGGGATGGGCGATGAAATGATTTGCTTAATCATCTCACGCATCGACAAATCCAAGCCTCCTGGTGTGTCGAGGCGGATGAGTAGAAAAGCGGCATTGGCCTTGACCGCCTTTTCCAGAGATCGGGAAAAATAGTCCTCTGTCGCCGGGCTGATAATGCCGTTGATTTGAATAATATGCGCCTGTTGAGGCTGAGGGTTGGCCGCATTCGCCCCTGAGAGATAGCCCAGCAACAGACAACAAACAAACAGCCCTATTCGCATCATAATCCGGCTCCCTTGCACACCGGTATCGTGGCTGTCAACGTACCGAACGATAAACTTCCGGTCTGCTACGTTTACTCAATACCAGTTGCCATAACTGCCCCTGCCGTGATTTGAAAAAGCCGGCACAGCACAGCAGGTAGTATTTCCACATCCTGTAAAAACGTTCATCGTAATTCTGCGCCAGTGCAGGCCAGGCAGCATCAAAATTCTCCCACCATGCCATCAGCGTCAGGTAATAATCGTGTCCGAAGTTGTGCCAGTCTTCGATGATGAGACGGCGATCTAAAACCTGAGAAATCTGCTCGGCAGATGGCAGTTTTCCATTACGGAAAATGTACCTGTCTATCCAGGGATCAACACGATGGATAGTTTTATAAATTCCTATGGTGTGCAGTAAAAACAGGCCGCTCTCTTTAAGCAGGCGGGTGACCGTATCAAAATAAATGGGGTAGTTCTTTAAACCTACGTGCTCAAACATGCCAACAGACACGATTTTGTCGAACTCGCCCTTAAGCTCACGGTAGTCACACAGTTCGATGTCTACAGGGAAACCGGCACAACGCTGCTGGGCCAGTTTCTGCTGTTCCTTGGACACGGTAATGCCGACCACTTCCACCCCATAATGCTCGGCAGCAAAACGAGCCAGACCACCCCAGCCACAGCCTATTTCCAGCAGCCGCTCACCCGGTTTCAGTTCCAGCTTACGGCAGATCATATCGAGCTTATTGTGCTGGGCCTGCGCCAAATTATCCGCACGATGCCAGTAAGCACAGGAATAACTCATGGTGGGATCGAGCATCGCTTCAAACACATCATTGCCGATATCATAGTGCTGCTCACCAACCTGAAAGGCACGGCGGGTAGACTGGAGATTGAACAGACGGTGACGCAAGACCTGTAGCAGTAAACGAACACGCGCCCAGCCAGTCATCTTCTCATCGGCATCGGCACTGAGTAAGCGGTGAAACAGTTGATCCAGTCGAAGACAGTCCCATTCACCATCCATATAACTCTCACCAAAGCCTAACGAGCCCTGACTCAAGATTCGGGTGTATACGGCATCGCTGTGAACCTGAATATCCCAGGGAGCATCCCCATTGAATTTCACACCACATTGCGCCGCAAGTTGCTGTAAAACACCGGGCGGTGATGACTGGCCGTGTGTCGCCCCGCCAGAGCTGGCGTAGGTTTGTTCCATTTTTTGCTGGTACTGCCTGAATCTAGCCATGCCCTCTCCCATCCCGTTGAGAATGCCTGAATAAATCTTGCAAACTGCCACTATTACGCTACCGCGAATTTGTGTCGATTACAATTAAAACTCTTAATGAAATCAATCACTCTGCATGTTGTAGACATAAAAAAACCCCGGAGGTTTTAAACCGTCCGGGGTTTTTTTATTCCGCCTCGCTGATTTACTCGGCTTCTTTAACAATCTGTGCCTGGTGATAGTTTTGCAGTCCCATTTTCTCAATCAGACCCAGTTGTGTTTCCAGCCAGTCAACATGTTCTTCTTCGGCATCCAGAATTTTCTGGAACAAGTCACGTGAAACATAGTCAGCAATGCTTTCACAGTATTTGATCGCAGCTTTCAGATCCGGAATCCCATCCATTTCCAGCGATAAGTCAGATTCCAGCATTTCCTTGGTGTTTTCACCGATACGCAATGCACCCAGATCCTGCAGATTAGGCAGGCCTTCCAGGAACAGAATACGTTCTGTCAGCTCATCTGCGTGCTTCATTTCATCGATAGATTCATGGTATTCATGCTCGTACAGATTGGTTAGTCCCCAATCCTTGTACATTTTGGCATGCAGAAAATACTGGTTGATTGCAATGAGTTCATTGCCCAATGCTTTATTCAGATATTCGATTACCTTCGCGTCGCCTTTCATGGCCATTCTCCTGTCTAGTCTAGCTATCGATGATTATCGTTTTTTCTCACAAAAAGTCAAAGCTAAGCTATTGATATTAAAAATAAATCGCAACCATTCGCATCTAGATTGAATTACACGCACGCATGTCCGGTAACGGAGAAAAAAACGCATGAACTGCGAATAAAAAAATTGCTTTGAAAATGAGGAGCTTGTGAAAAGACCAGCGCTTAAGGTTAAATCGATGTGATGAAAGCGAAGATATGACAAAACCTGTTAGAAGGTTTTGTATGATTCACTTTCTAAATTGAACGGCTATGCACTAGCAGACGCTTGCGCAAATTATTACTCAGGAATACGCCACTTCTACCGTGTTTGGCATAGCTTGAAGTTCAGCTTGCTGACGGTCATGCAGGATGCGATTGACCTTGAACTGGCATTTGCCACAGCAAGCTGAAGCACCGGTTTCATTGCGGATCGCATCAACGCTGCACGCTCCGTTATCTATAGAAGCGTGAATGGCATCAGTGTTCACATTGTTACAAATACAAACGATCATGGCTCACCCGTAAATCAATCGTGATGTAAATGATAATGATTGTTATTTATTTGGTCAAGATCATTTTTACATTTTTTGACTGATTGACGACCTAGCGTCGAGACAGGGCAATCTGTCCTTGCATACGTAGCGAGACGGTCAGCACCAGTAAGCCGCTGATAATACCCGGCAGACCTTCATACACAGCCGCATGCCAGCCTAGAAACCGCCATGCCAGGGCCACACCCAGCCCAGTCAACATCGCCACGATACAGGCTCGCTGACTGGGCCTGAAACCGAGCGCCAGTAGAATCAGTAGCGGCGCGAAAGCACTGCCCAAACCAGACCAGGCAAAGATCACCAGACTGAAAACGCTCTCTGAACTGCTTAATGCCCAGACTAACGCAATCAATACCATTACCACCGTGGTGAACTTTAATATCCGAGTATTTTCGATATTTTGCGGGATAAGATCATGAGTAACCGCTGCAGAGCAATTAAGCACCAGAGAGTCTGCCGTAGACATGGTCGCAGCAAAAATTCCGGCCAGCACCATGCCCACAAAAACAGGCGGTAATAACTCCATCGCCATCGTCGGCAAGGCCAGCTCCGCATCGAATACTGATGGATCTCCCAGATAGATACGCGACAGCATGCCGACGGCAGTCGCCATACAATAAAAAGTCGTGAACCAGACGTAATACCACAGCCTTGCCTGACGCATCCGCCCCTGCTTATTCAGAGCCATAAAGCGGACCATGATATGTGGTTGTCCGATGACTGAAAAACCGGCAAACATCCAGCCAAGCACAAACATCATGCCGCCCGCCAGACCGGGCAAAATCAAGTCATCTGGAAACAACGCTAAAAAGCCCGGCACTTCTTGCATTTGTGAAACAGCGCCACTAATTCCACCAACAGATAGGGTCGCCACCGCAAGTATCGTTCCCATCGCAATCATCATGACTACGGACTGCGCGGCATCGGTCCAAATCGAGGCGCGAATACCGCCGGCAAAACAATATAGCGTCACCATGACTGCACCGATGATCGCCCCAGCATACTGAGGCCAATCCAGTAGCACCTGCAACGCTTTACTGCCTGCCACTAACTGAGCACCGGCATAGGCCATCAGAAACACTAGCGACAGTAATGCCACCAGGCGTTGCAGAGCCAGATCTTTCTGACCGTACCAATTGCCGAGCACACCGGCATAACTGGACTCGTCATTTTGCACCGTGGCCTGACGCAGTCGTGCATGAATAAAGGTGGAAGCAAGATAATCACCGAGCAGCCAGGCCACCATCAACCAGACCGCGGCAAGGCCGGTCACATAGGTGTAGCCAATAACACCAATAAACATATAGCCGCTGTTATTGGTGGCAACCGCAGAGAGCCCGACCAGACTGGCCGGCACATCATTACTGGCAAGGTAATAATCCTGCTTGGTGCCGCGGCTGTGTAGTACCGAACTGATTCCGATCGCTACAAAAATCGCAAGAAAAGCGAGAAAACTCCAGACCATGGTCTAATCCTTATTGCTTTGCCCAGTCCGGATGCATGATTAGCCTTCTTGTTGAGGCGTCCTGATGGCCTCCAGCCCCGGATGTGACATCAGCGCCGCGAGTGCAGAGTCAGTCTTGCCCTGCTCCCAATAGGCCTCACTGCGGTTGATGGCTTCGAGTAGGAAATGGACGGCTTCGTCCAACTGCTCCATTGCGGTGTAAGCACAGGCGAGTTGATAGAAGGCATGACCGTTGTCCGGATCGATCTCTAAGGCCTGACGACAGAGGTTACTGGCCCACTGTGGTTCACCCAGCTCCAGCACGGCGTCTGCTTTGTAAGTCAAGGCCTCCACATCCAACGGACGGACATTGATGATTTGGTCGTAGACAGTGATCTTGCTGGCGGGATTGGTTTCCTGCCCAGCTCTTAGCCACAAAGACTGCACTTCCTGCGTAGCCTCAATCTTTTCACGGTTCTCTTCAATCTGCCGTGTTTCCTGACTCAGTTGCTGCTCAATGGCGTGCAGACGCTGCTCATACTCGGCAACCAGACTGTTGATTTCCTGATCAGCGAGCGTATGCACCCGCTCTTTGATTTCACGAATGGATGACCAGCCTACCAAGACCAGCACCGAGGAAGCTGCCGCTATCAGATAGAAGAAGTAGGTCACCGTGTTGGTTGCGTAAGTGACCGCCTTGTCTACAGCGGACAGTTCACGATCAACTGCCATCTGAATCAGCTCTGCACGTTGCGCCGCCATATCCGTTCGCAGCGCCTTGAGTTCATCCAAAACATAGCGTTCAACAAACGGGCTGTAGAGTGGTTTATCAAGTTGCTCGACCTTGGCGTCGGCCACAGTCTGTTGAGCTGTCTCAGCAGCAAAAACTGAAACTGACAACAGACTTAGCCAGAGAAGTATCAAGATGCGAGACATATGGCCTTCCCGTGATCATGAATTTCTACCAAAACGCTATGCAAGCTTTTGATTGCATTGTCATAGTCATCTTCATCGATGATGAACTGCATATCCACTTGACGCATGGACTGGTGCATCGCCAATACAGAGATATTCTGTTTAGCCAGCGATGCCACCGTTTTAGCCAGAATGCCCGGAATCTTCATATCACTGCCGATGGCCGACACAATCGCTACTTTCTGCTGATTGATCTCTGCATCAGCAAATTGCTGCTCAAGCACATGACGGATGCGCTTGATGGTTTTCAGGTTGGTCGACAGATAGTGGGTGATCGTATTGGCGTTAATGTCTTTCGAGATGATGTGCGCCTTGAAACGGCGAATGGTCGCCAGGATCTCGCGATCATAATCATCAATATTGCCCGCCATATCCTGATCAAACAGCTCAAAGGCATAAACACCTTTACAGCCTGCAATGATCTCAACACAGGGATCGGCGCTGACATAATCGCCTGTAATTAAGGTACCGGCATGTTCGGGTTCAAAGGTATTTCGCACCCGCAAAGAAATTTGATTCCGACGTAAGCCCTTGGCAGCCTTGGGATGAATCGCTTCCATGCCTAAATTGGCTAGTTGATCGGCCACATCGTAGTTGGTTCGACCAATCGGCACTGCATTATCCTCACCGACCAGACGGGGATCGGCACTGCTGAGGTGAAATTCCTTATGAATGATGGCTTCATTCGCCTCAGTCAATACCGCAATACGGCTGTAGGTCATTTCACTGTAGCCACGGTCAAACATTGACATCAGGCCATCATCACTATGGGCATAGCCAGTCACGATGGGTAACTGTTTACTGAGGTCGATTTCCTCAAACGCGCGTTTTATCCGCTCATCCAGCGGCACGTGTTTATCCGTCTGCCAGGCGGTTAAATCAACAAACTTGGTTTCAATACCATCGCGTTGCAATAATTGGGCGGTATTCCAGGCACTGTGCGCTTCACCGATACTGGCCAGCATTTCACGCACCGTTTCCAGATGCATCTCCAGTTCAAAGTGACCGTGCTGACATAAGCGTTGCAGATCGCACAGGCAACGTTCGGCATCATCCAGCCGCTCACCGATAAAAGCATTGGCCTGTTCGAGGCTGGTCTTCTTCTTATAGAGCGTTTTGTTGATAGCGAAGATCTGTTGTTTGAGCTCCTGCAGCGCGTCTTTCCAGCTATCGTCGGCCTGCCCGCTGGCAAACAAACCATAGACACCGGGACGCCCATTTTTTTTATGTTCCAGCAGCAGATCAGTGAGGCCGCCATAAGCGGAAACCACGAAAATTCGGTTATAAATTGAGTCGTTATGTACCGGTTTGAGAATAATGTTATCGCGCACCGCGACATAGTCGCTCATCGAGGTGCCACCGATTTTTTCTACCGTATGAAAACTCATTGTAAATCTCTGTTAGTCCTTATGCTTTGGCACTTTGGCCATAGTTGAATTTGCTACGTCGAAGAAACGGCCGAAGCAGATTACGGCCTAGGCGAATTAATCCGCGATGGTGTCAGCTTCCAGTTCGTATGAACCGTCTTTGTTATGCACTTCCGTGCCGTGCAATGGTGGGTTGAACACGCAGGCCAATTTCAGCTCTTTGAACGCACGCAGCATATGACGATCATGCTTGTCGAGGTTATAGAGCGTGCCCGGCGTAATGGCGTATTTTTTTCCATCTTCCAGTGATTCGATTTCACCTTCTCCACTGATGCAGTACACCGATTCCAGGTGGTTTTGATAGTGCATACGGAAATCCGCACCTGCAAAAATCGTCGTGATATGGAACGAGTAGCCCATATTGTCGTCTTTCAGCAGCAGGCGGGTACTGTCCCAGTTACCGTTAGGATCAACGATCTTGCGGTCAGTTTTTTCTGCTTCCTGAAGTTGTCGGACAATCATTGTGTTTCCTCTGTGATTTAAAAAATAAATAAGGCATCTCCGGCGGGTAGAGCCGCCGGAGTCATGACTGAGTCAAGAACGAGCCATTTTTTCGACTTCTTCGCTGACCGAGTAATCCCCCTCGAAGTAGTCTTTTTCTTCTGGAATAGAGTCCGCTTTGTCACAGATTTCACGGATAGACTCTTCCAGAATGTTAATACCTTTCTCCAGATTTTCCTGACTGATGGTCAATGGGCACAGGAATTTCACCACGTGATCTTCGGTACCACTGGTTTCGATAATCAGACCTTTCTGGAAGGCATTGTGCGTAATCGCACCGGCAAGCTCACCGCTCACACAGTTGATGCCACGGAACATACCTCGGCCGTGTGAGTTGAAGTTACCTTCGCCATATTTTTCAACAATTTTATCGACACGTTCAGCGATGTAATCGCCTTTTTTCTGCACTTCTTTGGCAAACTTGTCATCTTTCCAGTAGTTATCAATCGCCGCTTTAGCAGTGATAAATGCCGGGTTATTACCACGGAACGTACCGTTGTGTTCGCCTGGTTTCCATTGATCCAGTTCTGGTTTCATCAGCACAATCGCAAAGGGCAGACCGTAACCACTCAATGATTTAGATACCGTCACGATGTCAGGATATATACCTGCCTCTTCAAAGCTGAAGAAGGTACCAGTACGACCACAACCGGCTTGAATATCGTCAATAATCAGCAATACATCGTGCTTCTTGCAGACCTCATACAGGCTCTTCAACCAGGTCATGGAACAGGCGTTGATACCTCCCTCACCCTGTACGGTTTCAACAATCACAGCTGCAGGCTTATCAACACCACTGCTTGAGTCAGAAAGAACTTTATCAAGGTAGTTGGTGGTATCGACATCATCGCCCATATAGCCGTCATAAGGCATACGGGTAGCACCACTAAGGCTGACACCAGCACCACCACGGTGATGGCCGTTACCAGTGATCGCCAGCGAACCCAAGGTCTGACCATGCCAGCCATTAGTAAAGGAAATGACGTTTTCACGACCGGTGTATTTACGGGCGGTTTTCAATGCTGCTTCTACTGCGTTGGTACCGGTGGGACCGGTAAACATCACAATGTAATCAAGATTACGTGGCTTCAGAATGTATTCGTTAAAGCTCTCCAGAAACTCCCCCTTGGCGCGGGTATGCAAGTCCAGTCCTTGGGTGATGCCGTCGTTCTGTATGTAGTCCAGCAATTTCTCCTTAAACAAAGGATTGTTGTGACCGTAATTGAGTGAACCGGCGCCTGCCAGGAAGTCGAGGTAGGCATTGCCTTCTTCATCATAGAGCGTCTCGCCCTGTGCACGGTTGAATACACGAGGGAAAGCACGTGCATATGATCGAACTTCCGATTCAATTTCCTCAAAAATTTTCATGGTTTTGCTATCTCCTGATAAATAGTTCTCGGTGTGAATGGCCGGGTATCGGCTATTGCTCAGGACAGATTCGGGCCAGCATTTCCGTTTCGTGCTGACCGGCTAAATGTTGCTGACGTTCGAACATGACTGAACGTTTAAGCTCAGTACCCAGTTTGTTGGTCAGACTGTCAAACAAGGCCCACGATGCGCGGTTATCGGGCGTAATCGTGGTCTCTATGTAGCGCACTGCCGCACAGGCAGGACGCGCCAGAATTTCTTTCAACATACGACCGGCCAAGCCCTGGCCACGCGCCTTTTCCCCCACGGCAACCTGCCATATAAACAGTGTGTCCGGCTTATCCGGCTGGATGTAGCCGGAAATAAAACCAACGAGGTCACCATTGAGTTCAGCGGCCACCGAGGTCGCTGAAAAGTGGGCGCACTGCAACAGGTTGCAGTACATCGAGTTGGTATCCAGTGGCGGACAGTCAGCAATCAGTTTGTAAACCGCTGCACCATCCTCAGCACAGGGCGAACGCAATACTATTTCGGTGTCTTGTCTTTCTTTAACAAGGCTCATTTATAAACAACTCTATTATTTATAGGGCTATAGACACACATCTAAAAATCGACGACTTATTATCAATATTCCATTAAAAACACAGCATATATCGAATATAACAGCTAAATTCCGTCGATTTGTTTAGACATCTAAATATATAGTACACTAAAGAAATATAAAGTCCAGCCTCATCAACTAAAGGCTAATTCGATTAGATGTCAGAACAATTACATAAGGAACAGTGGCTATGTTTTCAGCTGGGAGCAGAAACCTATGCCCAGCAAGTTAGGCAAGTACATGAGATTCTTGATTACACCTCCCCCGTACCTGTGCCTGGTGCACAGTCGTTTGTCGAGGGTGTACTCAATGTCAGAGGTGAGATTGTGACCATCGTGTCAGGTCATCATATGCTTGGCTTGGAGGAATCGCAGGCTAGCGTTCACATTATTGTTTTGGAAACTAAAAACAGTCTGATTGGCATCAGTGTGGGGGAAGTCAGCACTATTGCGCTGTTGAAAACGGAGCAGATAATGCCTGTCAATTCACGTCAGGCTGGTAGCCCTGTCTGGGCCACTATTAAACATGATGAACAACTACTTATCCTCACTGATTTTGCGCGAAGTCTTACGGAAATGGACAGTTATGAGTAAAACTATCGGCTTAAATCTGGACGCGGTTTATAATCTGGACTTAAATCAGGAAGAAAAGGATCAGCTGTTGAACCAGATTGAAGAAGTGCTGATAGCCCTGCGCAGGGTGATCCGTGCCACTGACTTGCACTCAAAATACCTTGCCAAGACCACTGGGCTGACAGCGCCGCAGATCCTGCTGCTGCAAACCATAAGGGACAAGGGCCAGATTACGATTGGCGAACTGGCTCAAGAAGTCAGCCTCAGCCAGGCGACGGTCACGACTATTCTGGACAGACTGGAAAAACGTGAATTGGTTTATCGTCAACGCTCGGAAAGCGATAAACGCAAAGTGCATGCCTTTCTGACTGATCAGGCATTGGAAACGCTAAAAAATGCGCCCATCCCTTTGCAAGAACAATTCACCCGCCAATTTGGTGACTTGCAGGAGTGGGAACAGACCATGATCATTTCGGCGCTTAAACGCGTTGCCCAAATGATGGATGCCCA
Source organism: Methylophaga sp. (assembly GCA_030148085.1). Taxonomy (GTDB): domain Bacteria; phylum Pseudomonadota; class Gammaproteobacteria; order Nitrosococcales; family Methylophagaceae; genus Methylophaga. The sequence continues at coordinate 27,323 of JASBUF010000031.1, forward strand.
GCATATTGATGCTGCTCCCGTGCTGGATATCGGCATGTTGGACAGGCAAGATACAGGGCTGGATAAACCCGCTGCATTCGATGAAAGTGAAAGCTAGGCAAGCCCTATTAGACGCTCAATGTCGGTGGCGGGCATGGGTTTGCTGAAATAATAGCCCTGAAACTCAGCACAGCCCATCTGTTTCAGTAACTTAAGCTGGGCCTCGGTATCAACGTCGGGTGAGTTATGGCGACGGATTGGGATAACGGCGGTGGATATTTTCGATCTTTTCCAAAAGCGTGTCACTCAGTTCAAGATCAATACTGGCGATATTGCTTTGCAACTGCTGCATGGAAGTAGCGCCAATAATATTGGCGCTGACAAAAGGGCGTGAGCTTACAAAAGCCAGTGCCATCTGCGCCGGATCTAGCCCATGTAGTCGCGCAAGTTCGACATAGTCGCGCGTTGCGGCAACGGCCTGTTCATTACTGTAACGTGCATAATGTGGCCAGCGGGTAAGCCGCGCTCCTTCCGGTTCGGCATCCAGATATTTTCCTGTTAACACCCCAAACCCTAGCGGCGAATAAGCCATCAGCCCGACGCCTTCACGGTGACTGATTTCAGCACAACCGATTTCATAGCTACGATTAAGCAGGCTATAGGGGTTTTGCGTTGTCGCAATCGTCGGTAAATTGAGTACTCTAGCTGTCCACAAGAACTGCATCATCCCCCACGGTGTTTCATTGGATAGCCCAACGTAACGGATTTTCCCTGCCCGAATCTGCTTTTCCAGAGCCTGCAGTGTTTCAAAAACCGGTGTCATCATCTCATCGTCGACCGACGGCTGATAGCCGAGCTTGCCGAAGTAGTTGGTTGTTCGTTCAGGCCAGTGCAGTTGATAGAGATCAATATAATCGGTCTGCAGGCGCTTTAAGCTGGCATCCAGCGCCGTGCTTATAGTCGCAGCATCGAACCGAGTATGACCGCCTCGAATATGGCTGACCCAATCAGCCCCCGGCCCAGCAATTTTACTCGCCAGCACAATATCATCGCGACGGCCGCGTTTTTTCAGCCAGCTACCGATCACAGCTTCCGTTGCCCCGTAGGTTTCGGCACAGGGCGGAATGGCATACAGCTCAGCGGTATCGATAAAGTTCACACCTTGATCCACGGCATAATCGAGCTGCTGATGCCCTTCCTGCTCGGTATTTTGCTCGCCGTATGTCATGGTACCCAGACAAATGCGGCTGACCTCAATATCACTGTTACCTAGCTGGTTGTATTTCATGTTCTGTCCCGTAATAAAAAAGCCCGCGTTGTGGCGCGGGCTTCTACCCTATCAAGGGCGGCTATCAGACGGCAACGCCTGTTTATTCCGGCCCCATAAAGATACTGTCATAGGTAGTGGTGAGTTCAGGCTGGTTTTCGACATTAGCGGTAAAGGCAATCGGCACCAGACCCTGTTCAATCAATGCACCCGGTACCCTTACCAGCGCCGTTACCGGTATCACCCTGCCCGGTTCAACTATCACCTGTTCTTCCATACCATGCAGACTGGCACCGTCTAAGCCACTGACGCTGTAGTTGACGGTAATCGGTGTCTGCGTCTTATTGAGTAGCTTGAGGGTGTATTTGTTCTGTATCGAGCCATCACTCAAACGCACAAATAAGGGCTGACGGTCATGGATGACTTTGAATTCGGTCGGTGACAGGGTGGTAAAGCCATAGACGATGCCGGCCAGTGACATCAGCAGAATGAGGCTGTAGATAATGACCCGTGGCCGTTGGTACAGCGGCAGGATACGTTTGTCGTGATGCAGTTCTTTGTAGCTGGCATAACGAATCAGGCCACGCGGCTGGTCGGTTTTGTCCATGATGCTGTCACAGGCGTCGATACACAGACCGCAGGTGATACAGCCTTCCTGCTGGCCTTTACGGATATCAATACCGGTAGGACAGACCGCGACGCAGACTTTGCAGTCAATACAGCTGCCTTTTGTGCCATCTACCTGACCTTTTTTGAGTTTGCCCCGGGGTTCGCCGCGTTCGGCGTCATAGGCCGGCAGGACGGTGTCCTGGTCATACATCACGCCTTGCAGGCGGGCATAGGGGCAGAGCCAGAAGCAGACTTGTTCACGCATAAAGCCGGCAAAGCCGTAGGTGAAGATGCCGAATACGGCGAGGGAAATCCACACCGGTAAAGGGGCCTGCAGACTGAAAATATCAGCCCAGAGCTGGTAGGCGTCGGTGAACCAGGCGGCGAAGGACAGGCCGGTGAGTAAGGCAATGGCTATCCATAATGTGTGTTTGGTGAGCACGCGGCTGGTTTTATCCAGCGTCCACGGTGCCTGTTTGAACTTGTGGGCTTTTTGCGGGCTGTCGCCTTCAAGTTTGGTTTCGATATAGGTGTAGATGTCGGTCCACACGGTCTGAAAGCAGAAGTAGCCACAGAACACCCGGCCGGCGACACTGGTAACCGCGGCCAGCAGAATGGCAAAAAACAGCAGGGTTAACGACAGCATCCAGATGTCTTGCGGGAAGATAGTGAGGTCAAAGAAGCGGAATTGACGGTCAGGGATGTTAAACAGGATGGCTTGCTGACCATCCCAGCGCAGATACGGCACTAGGAAAAACAGAGACCAGATGGACATGCCCATCCATTTACGCAGGCGGAAGCGGCCCTTCAGGCGCTTGGCAACCACCTTCTCGCCACCGGCGTTGACGTGCCAGTCTGCCATTTCTTCATAAATAGCAGTGGTTTCAAGTGTGGACTTGGCTTGCTGTTTAGACATGAATGAACCCTGACTGGTAGTGACGAATGGGTGAATAAAAACCGCAGATGCTAAAAAGCCGGCCTGGGGCCGGCTTTTCATCCTTGAGCCATTAACTCAGTCTTGTGTCTGGTCCTGACCGGCCTGTTTAACAATTTTGTAGGCAATCACACCGACTACAACAATTGAAATGACAACACTGGCGATAGCACCGACAACGACAGCATCAATTCCCATGGTTATCTCCTTAAGAGTGAGTTTACCGGCCTCATAGTGAGGCCGGAACAGCATCAATGGTTACTGACCGCCACCAAACTGGTGAACGTAAACAGCAAGTTTCTTAATTTCGGTTTCAGTCAGACGCTCGGTTTCAGTGCCTTCGTACTCAGGCTCTTCTTCCCATTTCAATGCTTCCAATTTCACCGCCAGTTTTTCATTCCACGCTGGCATGACTGCAACACGGGTTTTCGGATCAGATGGATCGTTCACACCATGCAAAATCGTGTGGCGAATTTCTTCTGCTTCACCCGAGAAACGCCAGATTTGGTCTGTCAGGTTGGCAGAGCCCAACTGATGGATACCTTTACCATCCGCGCCGTGACAGCCCACGCAACCTTTTTCGTTAAACAGTTTCCAACCCGCGTCGGTCGCTTTGCCTTCCGCAGCGTTGATAACGAACTGAACCAAGCCATCGACCTCTTCCGGTTTCAGGGTTTTCTCATGCGCCATCATCATACCTTGACGGCCTTTAGCCAGGGTTTCGACGATGGTGTTGATGTCACCACCATAGAGCCAGTCATCATCGGCCAGAATCGGGTAACCAGAACCTGGAGCCGGAATACCGCCGGTGCCGTGACAG